>JBBSEZ010000028.1:0-39490 GCA_038239195.1 Gemmatales bacterium | reverse complement strand
GGGGCTGAAGGAGATCAAGGGCCTCACGCGCCTCACCTCGCTGTACCTCGGCGTCACGAAGGTGACGGACGCGGGGCTGAAGGAGATCGAGGGCCTCAAGGGCCTCACCTCGCTGGGCCTCGGCGGCACGGAGGTGACGGACGCGGGGCTGAAGGAGATCAAGGGCCTCACGCGCCTCACCTCGCTGGAACTCGACCACACGAAGGTGACGGACGCGGGGCTGAAGGAGATCAAGGGCCTCACGCGCCTCACCGCGCTGGACCTGCGCGGCACGAAGGTGACGGACGCGGGGCTGAAGGAGATCAAGGGCCTCACGCGCCTCACCGCGCTGTACCTCGGCACGAAGGTGACGGACGCGGGGCTGAGGGAAATCCGCGCAGCCCTGCCGGGGTGCAAAATTTACAAGTGACGCCGGTCTGAAGCCGTCTTTCGACCGACTGCGTCAGCGTAACCGCCTGGGTCGCCCCCTCGCAGGCAAGCGACCAGCAGGCCCGCCCCCTCCACCTCGCGCCCGGCCCGGCGTCACGCCGTCACCTCGCCCCGTACGCGATCGCCTCGACGTGGTGCTCGCTCTTGTAGACCTGCCGCCAATTCACCGCGTCCGCCGAGAGCAGGATGCGTCCCTTCCAGTTCGCCCCGACGAACAGGCCGTTGCCGTACGCCACCGTCAGCGGCGCGTCCTTGTTCCTCTTGCGCTCCCACCGCACCCCGTCTCTCGAAAAGTAGGTCGCCCCCATCCCCACCGCGACGAAACGCCCCCCCGCCCAGATGATCGAGTTGAGGTGCTCTCCCTCCTCGCCCACCTGCCGGTGCGCCCACGTTAGCCCGTCCTTGCTCGTCATGCGCAGCCCGTGCAGCCCCACGCCGGCGAACGCGCCGTTGCCGAAGGCCACGTCCACCAGCGTGTCGATCGCCTTCGCATCGACGGCGTCGCGCCACGTCTTGCCATCGACAGAGGTCGCCCGTCGCCCCCGGTCGCCGACGCCGACGAAGGCGCCGTTGCCGTGGGCGAGGCGGCGCAGGATGTGCTTGCCGGGAACCTCGCGGAACTCGCTCCACTTGACGCCGTCTTTCGACTCCGACGTGAAGGGCCGCGAACTGCCCACGGCGCCCGGGTCGCCGCCGATGGCCAGGAACGTCCCGCCGCCGAAGCCAAGACCGCGGACGTACTGCCAGTAACGGCCGTCCTTGAAGCCCGGCTCCCACTTCACGCCGTCGCGCGACGAGGCGAGCAGGTTGCCGCTGCCGTACGAGCCGACGACGACAAATCGGCCGTTGCCGAAGCAGACGGCGCGGTACGTCTCGCCCTCGCGGCCCAGGGCCTGGTGTTTCCACTCCGTGCCGTTGTCCGACACCAGCCGCAGCCCGTGGTGCCCCACCGCGACGAAGCGGCCCGCGCCTCGGGGGATCGGCCTCACGGCGGGCGTTGGTCCGGCAGCCATCGTGGTCGTCCTCAGAAAGATGATCGAATCGGGCCCGCCGCTTGCGGCTTCGCGTCTCCTGCGGCCCTCCTCACACCAGCCCCGGCAGCCGACCGCCGTACGCCCGATGCTCCGCCACGTGGCTGTCGCCGAAGCGATCCACTCGCGCCCCCATCCGGTTGAGCATCTCGACGTAGAGGTTAGCGACCGGCGTCCGCGCCTTGTAGGCGACGTGCCGGCCCGTCTTCAGCGTCCCGCCTGCCTTGCCGACGAGGAGCGTCGGGCACTCCTCCCGGCCATGCCCGCCGTCGGCCATGTAGGAGGTGTAAAGCAACATGCAGTTGTCCAGCAGCGACGATCCGCCCTCGTCGATCTTCTGCATCTTCCCCACCAGTTCCGCGAACAGTTCGGTGTACCAGGCGTGGATCTGCCGGCACGCCTCGCGGGCGATCGGGTCGGCGTCCTCGACGCGCCCGGCGTTGCCCTGGTGCTCCAGCGTGTGACAGTGCCTCTCGTAGCCAACCGTCACCACGCCCGGGAACGACGCCTCGTCGCTGCCCAGCGCCACCGTCGCCACCCGCGTCGTGTCCGTCTGGAGCGCCAGCACCAGCAGGTCCGACATCAGCCGGATGTACTCCGCGTGCTTCTCCGGGTCGCGCTCCACCGGCCCCGTGATCTTCCAGATCGGCACGCCCTCGGCCGGGAGGTTCGTCGGCAGCGTCAGCCGCGATGGCCCCGGCGACGCCAGGTCGAGCAGTTCCTCGCGGTGCCGGGCCTCGACGAACTCGATCCGCTTCTCGACCGACCGCACCGAGTGCAGGTACTCGTCGAGCTTGTGCTTGTCGCCCGTGCCGAGCCGGCCGCGCAGCCCGGTCGCCTCCTCGCGCACGAGGTCGATCACGCTCAGTTCCAGCGAGCCCGAGCGCGGCGGGGGAGCGACGGGCACGCCGGCCGCCCGGTTGCGGCGCGGCCAGTTGGGAACGACGGGCCGCCGGCCGCGGAACATGCGCTCGAACACCAGCCGAGGGTTGGGCTCGTAGGGCACCGGCACGTCGGCGGCCCGGAACGAGTACATCGTCTCGTGGTTGGTCAGGCCGATCTCCAGCGACGGCAGCAGCGTGTTCCCGCCCACCACGCGCGCCGCGGCCTGGTCCACCGAGACGCCGGCCAACTTCTTCCCGCCCGGCTGGCGCTTGACCTGCGGCGCGCCCGTCAGGTGCAACAGGGCACAGTGCTCGTGGGCGTTGAGCCCCTCGCTGTGCCCCGCCTGAGACAATCCCGACAGCAGGAGGAGGTCTTTCTTGGCGAACTCGAGCGGCCGCAGGATCGAGGGCAACTTGCCGAGCGGCCCCTGCTCCTTCGGGCGCCACGATTCGAGGACGGTCCCGCCGGTGACGGTGAAGATCGCCATGCGCAGGGGCGGCCCGGCCGGGCGCCGACCGGGCGGGGCGGCGCCGAAGGACGGCAGCGATTCGAGGAACGGCAGGGCAAGCAGCGCCCCCGCGCCGCGCAGCACCGCTCGCCGGGTCATCGGGACGGCTTCGCTCATGGTTGGGGCCTCTTTCGCGTTGCGCGCTTGTGTTGGAAAGGATAGCTCCTCACGACCGCCAGCACCAGCGCCGAGAAGCGCGCGTCGTTGGCTTTCAGGGCGGTGCTGACCTCCTCGATGGCGGGATCGTCCACGTCGCCCAGCTCGCGCCCCAGCGCGTAGGTCAGCGTGCGCTCGCCGAGGTTGCGCAGGAACTCGTCCTGGCGCTTCAGTACGATCTTCTTGAGCTCGGCCGGGCCGTTGAACGTCTCGCCCGTCGGCAGTTTGCCCGACGTGTCGAGGGGCCTGCCGCCGTCGCTATCGCGCCAGCGGCCGATGGCGTCGTAGTTCTCCAGCCCGTAGCCGAGCGGGTCGATCTTGGCGTGACAGCCGGCGCACGACGCCCGGCTCGCGTGCAGGGCCATGCGCTCCCGGAACGTCCGCGGCAACTTCCCCCCCTTGCCCGGTGCGTCTTCGAGCTTGCCGACGTCGGGCGGCGGGGGCGGCGGGGGCGTGCCAAAGATCACTTCGAGGGCCCACTTTCCGCGCAACGTCGGGCTGGTGCGCGAGGTGTGCGAGGTCAGCGACAGCACGGCCGCCATGCCCAGCAGCCCGCCCCGGTGGTCGGCCGGTTTTAGCATGACCTTGCGCATCGCCTGCCCCTTCACGCCAACGATGCCGTAGTGCTTCGCCAGGTCCTCGTTGAGGTAGGTGTGGTCGGCGTCGAGCAGGCGCAGGACGCTCTGGTCTTCCTCGCGCAGCTTGTCGAAAAAGGTGGTCGCCTCGTCGGCCATCGCCTGGCGCAGGCGGTGCGTGAACGTGGGGAAGAACTCGGTGCTGGGCCGCGCCTCGGCCAACTTGCGCACTTGCAGCCACTGGGAGGCGAGCTCGTCGGTGAGAGCACGCGCCTTCGGGCTGGCCAGCATCCGCTTCACCTGCCGCTCCAGCACGGCGGGGCTCGACAGTTTGCCCGCGTCCGCGAGCGCGGAGAGCTCCTCGTCGGGCATGCTCGACCACAGGAAATACGAGAGGCGCACGGCCAACTCGTGGTCGCTCACGCGCACGCCCGAGCCGCTCTTGGCGGCGCCCTTGCCCTCGCCCTCCGTCTCGAGGCGGAAGAGAAAGTGCGGCGAGACGAGGGCGGCCTTGAGCATCAGCCGTACCGACTTCTCGAACGGCTCGCCCTTGCGGGACGCGAGGTCGTACAGGCGCAGGAAGCGCTCGACCTCGACGGCGGCGACGGGCCGCCGGTAGGCGCGGCGCAGGAAGGGGGCGATGATCTTGCGAGCGGCAGCGCGCGGGGCGAGGTCGGGGCCAGGCATGGCGACGAACAGGGCCTTGTGGGCGCGCCGGTCGCGGCCGGCGAAGACGTGCTCGAGCGCCTTGTCGGCGGCGGCGACGTACTTGTCCATGAGCACGGGCGGAAGGTTGAGCGCCTCGGCGAGGTTGTCGAAGCCATGCCCCCCGGCTTCGTCGGTCATGCCGACGGCGCCGGCAACGTCGAAATCGGCACCGATCAGGTCGCGCAGGGTGCGGTTGTACTCGGAGCGCGTGAGCCGGCGCACCACGGCGGGGCCGGGGTCGAGCTCGGCGGGGCGGGCAAGGGCGTGCTTGACCCAGGCGAGGACGCGGGCGCGCTCAGGGTGCTCGAGCGGGGCTTCTCCCTCGGGGGGCATCTGGCGCGACTCGATCTGCCGGGCAACCTTGCGCCAGAGGCCCCGCGCGCGCAAGGCCGCGGGCTCGTCGCGCAGGGCAGCGAGGTTAATCCCGCCCCGCGCCTTGCGGTCGTTGTGGCAGCGGAAGCAAGCGGGCGAGAGGAATTGGCGCACCTCGCGCTCGTACGTCAGCGCGGGCGGCGCGGCGGCGGGGACGGGGCGCGGCCTGGCGAGGGAATGGAGCAAGGCAAGGCTGGCGAGCAGGCCCAGGCCGGCGAGCAAGCAAGGAGGGGTGAGGGTGCGGTGCATGAAAGAGGCAGGCTCTCGGGCAGGGTGGGGTGGGCAAGAGTAAGTATACGTGCTTCTCGTGGGACAGACACTCCTTTCTTCTGGCGGGCCCCGTCAACGAACGCTTGCGCTTCTCGCCGGAAGCCCGACGTGTGGCAGGTCGGAGGCGTGCCCCACGCTCGCGGCGCGCGGGCCCTGTCAACGAACGCTTGCGCGCCGCGACCTGTTTGCGCTTCGCGCCGGAAGCGCGGTAGGGCGCCCGTTTCTCCACAAAACCGTTGCTCTCGCTCCATCTCCCCGGTAGGCTGGCGCCCATGAATTACACCGAAGAAAGCCTCGACGAGCACGTCGAGATGACCCGCCGCGCTTGTCTGCGCGCCGGCGCGGTGAGCGTCGCGGCAAGTTGCTTGCCGCTGGCGGCGCGCGCGGCGGCGCCCCCGGCGACGGAGTTGGCGCGCGCCCTGAGCAAGCTCGAGCCCTACTTCACGCCCCCGGCGCAGTTCCGGGACGTGTCGCGCGGCAAACCGCTGCCACACTCCTTGCCCGCCGCGAAGAAGCGCGAGGTCGGCCTCACGCGCGAGACCTGGAAGCTCGAGGTCGTCTCCGACCCCGAAAACCAGGCCAGCCTCGGCAGGCAGTTCACCAGGCGGGCCGGCACGGCGCTCGACTTCAAGGGCCTGTTGAAGCTCGCCGAGAAGCACGTCGTGCGCTTCCCCAAGGTGATGACCTGCCTCAACATCGGCTGCCCGCTGGGCATGGGCGTCTGGGAAGGCGTTCCTCTCCGCGAGGTGATCTGGCTGACTCAGCCTCGCGCCAACCTCCGTCGCGTGTTCTATTACGGCTACCACAACGACGACCCGAAACAGATGTTCCGCAGCTCCCTGCCCATTGGCCGGGCGCTCGAAGATCCCTTCGACCTGCCGCCCGTCATCCTGTGCTACAAGCTGAACGGCCAGTGGCTCGACAGCCAGCGCGGCGGGCCCGTGCGCATGATCGTGCCGGAGGCCTACGGCTTCAAGTCGATCAAGTGGCTCAGCCACGTCGTGCTGACCAACCTGGCGCACGCCAACGACACTTACATCGGGGGCAACAACGACGTCGATAGCCCGCTGAAGACGTTCGCCGCAACGCTGCTGCTGCCCGACGAGATCGAACGCGGCAAGCCCATCCCGATCGCCGGCTACGCGCAGGTCGGCATCTCTGGCCTGTCGAAGGTGCAAGTCTGGGCGAGCCCGCAAGGCAGGGCCTGGCCCGCCGACGACCCCCATTTCACGAAGGCCCCGTGGGCCGACGCCCAACTCCTCCCCCCGCCGGGGCGCTGGCGCAACCTGCCGGGCGAGGCGATCCCCTCGCACGTGCAGGGGTTCGACCCCAAGACCGGCAAGCCGCTCGCCTGGCCGATGCGACTGTGCAAGGTGTTCTGGTCGGCGCTGCTGCCCGGGCTGCCGGCGGGCGATCACGTGCTGCGCTGCCGGACCGTCGATGGCAAGGGGCAGGCGCAGCCGATGCCACGGCCGTTCCGCAAGTCGGGGCACTGCGCGGTCGAGGCGAGGAACTTCACGGTCAAGGGGTGAGGGCGAATGAGGCCCGACCGTCTCCGCTCCCATTTCGCGCCCGCAGCGCAATTCGTGAGCTAGGATACCCTTGTCTCCGCCCGCCGCGTTCGCGGGCCCCGCAGAGCACGTTGCGAGAGCAGCACATGCAAAGTTCCGTCTGGGCCGCCTTGCTGCGGCACGTGCCGGCCGAGCAACACAATCAGTTGATGCTGCTGACCAAGGCCGGCACCGAGATCACCATCGCCAGCCTCCTGCGCATCGACCGCGAGATCGTCGCCATCAAGGGCCGGCTCTCCGGCACCCAGGACACCGGGCGCGTCTTCTTCATTCCCTTCGCCAACATCGACTACGTCGCCTTCCAGCAACCCCTCAAGGACACCGACTTCCACGACCTCTTCGACACCCTCGTTCTGCCCGAGGCCTCCGAAGCGCTCCCGGCGCTCCCCGTCGCCCCCTCCGAATCGCTCGCCGCCTCGGCGCCTTCGCCGCACCCGCCCGCGCCCCCCGAAGTCGCGTCGAACGGCAACGGCGCGCCACCCTCGTTCCCGCGCTTGCCCATGAAGTCGGCCGTGCTCGAGCGCTTCCGCGCTCGCACCGCCAGCAGCCCCGGCTTCGCCAGCCCGTCCCCGCCGAACGAATAGCCCGTGCCTTGCCCGGTTGCTATCCTGACTGCATGGCAACCACCGAAACCACCGCCGCGCCCCCTGCCCCCGCCCCCATCACCAGCGCCCAGCCCGGCGGGGGCCTCTGCATGTCCCTGGAGCTCCTCTGGGGGCGATTTCGCCGCGCCTCCCTCCGCGCCCTCCGTCCCGGCTACGTCCGCCGCCTGGCCGAGCTCCGCCAGGGCGACTGCCCCAACTGCCCCCACGCCGTCCTCGACCCGCGCGACCTCAAGTTCTACCGCAACGTCTGCGGCTTCTGGTTCCGCCCCGAGGACGACCGCTTCGCCTGGCGAGGCCGGCTCGGCCTCGCTCGCGCCGGCCTCGCCGAGCTCCTCTGCTTCAGCGCCCTCTTCTTCGCCCTCACCGCCCTCTTCTTGGCCCTCGGCGTATTCGCCCACCCCGC
Source organism: Gemmatales bacterium (assembly GCA_038239195.1). GTDB lineage: Bacteria > Planctomycetota > Planctomycetia > Gemmatales > Gemmataceae > JBBSEZ01. Next base: position 31,977 of record JBBSEZ010000028.1, on the reverse strand, counting down.
CCTGTTCGCCCCCCTCGCCGTCGTCCTCCCCCTGTGGGCCTTCGTCGTCTCGTTCTTCCGCGACCCCGAGCGACCCATTCCCTCGGCCCCCGATGCCCTGCTCAGCCCCGCCGATGGCGTGGTGACCCACGCCGAGGAGGTCGAGGCGCCCGACTTCCCCGGTGGCCGGGCCTTCCGCATCAGCATCTTCCTCTCGGTCTTCAACGTCCACGTCAACCGCGTGCCGCGCCCCGGCAAGGTGACCGCCCTCCGCTACTTCCCCGGCGCGTTCCTCGACGCCCGCGCCGCCGAATGCTCCGTCCGCAACGAGCAGTTCTGGATCGACTTCGAGGACGAACGGCTCGGCTGCCGCGTGCGCGTCAAGCAAACCGCGGGCGCCATCGCCCGCCGCATCGTCTGCTGGCTTCGGCCCGGCGAGGTCGTGCAGGCCGGCGCGCGCTTCGGCATGATCAAGTTCGGCTCGCGGACCGACGTCCTCGTCCCGGCCTCCTCCGTCGCCGAGGTGCTGGTGCGCGTGGGCCAGCCCGTTCGCGGTGGCAGTCAGGTGCTGCTGCGCCTCAAGGAGCCGGAGCGATGACGCTGCTCTACACCGATCCGTTGTTCCTCGAGCACGACACCGGCCGGCACGTCGAGACCGCCGCGCGCCTGCGCGCCGTCACCGCGCGCCTCGACCAGGTTGGCCTTCCTGCCCGCTGCGTCCCCGGCACCTATCGTCCGCTCAGCGAGGACGAGGTTCGCTCGGTCCACGCCCCGGGACAGATCGAGACGGTACGGCGCGTCGCCGAGGAAGGCCGCGGGCGCATAGACGCCGACACGGCGGTCTGTCCGGCGTCGTTCCGCGTCGGCCTGGCGGCGGCGGGCGCCTGCGCGGCGGCCGTCGATGCCGTGCTGGCCGGGCCCGAGCAGACCGCCCTCTGCCTGGTGCGCCCGCCGGGGCACCACGCCACGCCGGTCCGCAGCATGGGGTTCTGCCTGTTCAACAACGTCGCCCTGGCGGCGCGCCGCGCCCTCGCCGGCGGCCTGGCGCGCGTGCTGATCGTCGATTGGGACGTCCACCACGGCAACGGCACGCAGGATGCCTTCTACGACGACCCGCAGGTGACGTTCTTCAGCATCCATCGCTACGGCATGGGCTTCTACCCTGGCACCGGCGCCCTCGACGAGCGCGGCACCGGCAAGGGCCTGGGCCACACCATGAACGCCCCGGTGCGCTACGGTATCTCGCGGGCCGACTACCGCGCCACGTTCGCGCACTACCTGGAGAAGGCGGCCGACGCCATCAAGCCGGAACTGGTCCTGCTCAGCGCTGGCTTCGACGCGCATGCCCGCGACCCGATCGGCTCGCTGGGCCTGGAGGTCGAGGACTACGTCGCGATGACGCGCCAGGTGCGCCAGGTGGCCGCGACGCACGCCGGCGGCCGGCTGGTGAGCTGCCTCGAAGGCGGCTACAACCTGGAAGTGCTCGCCGAGGCGGTGCAGGCCCACCTGGAGGAGTTGCTGCGCAAGGAATAGCGCGGGGGCGCGAAAAAAGCAAGAGGGGGCGCATTTCCCCCCTCCCTCTTGCTTTTTTCGCGATCTCACTCATCCTCTTCCTTCCGCGCCACCGGCGAGAGGGCCCGCTTGACGACCTTGCGGATGAGCTCGAGCGGGGCGTGATGGCCGGTGAACAGGCGGAACTGGATGGCCGCCTGGCGCACGAACAACTCGACGCCGGTGACGACGTGACAGCCGCGATCGCGCGCCTCCTTGACGAGGAGCGTCTGCTCCGGCACGTAGACGGTGTCGAAGACGATGAGCCCCGGCTTGAGGAAGCTGGGGTGCAACGGCGCCTCATCGACGTGGGGGTGCATGCCGACCGACGTGCAGTTGACGACGACGTCGCACAGAACGCTGTGCCGGGCGGTCCATTCGACGTGCCGGCAGCCGACCTCGTGGGCGAGGGCCTGGGCCCGCTCGGCGGTGCGGTTGGCAATGGTGACCAGCGCGCCTTCGCGCTGGAGGGCGTGGGCCACGGCGCGCGCGACCCCGCCGGCGCCGAGCACCAGCACCACGCGCGAATGGAGCGGGGTGGTGGTCGGGATGCTGACCATCGTCTTGACCCACTCCGGGGCGGTCGGCGGGGTGGCCGTGACGCCCGTGTTGAGGGGCTCGGTCAGCCGCGGTGCCATCTCGCGCATGGTGTCGGCGGCGAAGGCCGGCAGCGCCGCGTTGAGCGCATCGAGGGCGCCCTGGTAATCGCTGTTGGAGGCGCTCAGCCCGTCGCTGCCGCGCACCAGGGTGTTGGCCGCGTGCGTCCGCTTCACGGTCTCGTCCTGGTGGGCGGCCAGTTCGGCCACGGCCTCCTTGTGCGGGATGGTCACGCTGTAGCCGTGGACGGGGAGGCGATCGAAAGCGCGCAGGAAATCGGCCAGTTCGGCGCGCGGGACGCGGAAGGGGAGGTAGACCGCGTTGATGCCGAGCTTGCGCAGCGCCAGGTTGTGGATCAGGGGGCTGAGGCTGTGCGCGATCGGGTCGCCAATCACGCCGTAGACCTTCGTGTCGGCGTCGATCAGGTGAGCGTGGTAGACCTGCTTGACCTCTCCGAACGACGGCATGCCCGGGGCGATGTTGCGCTCGCGGTTGAACGCGGCGTAGACGAACGGCGCGCCGAACTTCCGCGCCAGGATGCGACTGGGGAAGCCGACGTCGCCCATGCAGAACGCCACCGTTGGCCGGGCGGGCCGGTCGAGCAGCTCGAGCACGCGCAGCGTGTCGGTGGCGTGCTGGGCGCGGACGGCGATCTTGACGACGTCGGCGTCCTGGGCGCACATCCGCTGGTGGATCTTCTTGAGATCGGCGGGCACCTCGCGGAAGTTGTGGTAACTGACGATGCGCCGGACGTCCTTGAAGCGCCGGACGGCGTCGGCCACGTCGGTTTCGAGATCGACCCAGTCGAACCCGGCGACGATGGCCTGGCGCAGCAGAGTGAGGCGCGCGTCTTCCCCACCGTCCCACTTTCCGCCATCGACGGGCCGGCGCACGGTGGCGATCAGCGGGCAGGGCTTGTCGTCGAGGAGTCGCTTGAAGTCGGGCGCTTTCTTGAGGTAATCGAGGCGAACCTCCAGCAAGTGGGCGCCGTGCTTGGCCGCCTCCTTGATCTCCATCTGGACCATCTTGTGCCGGGTTCGGCCGATCACCACGCAGATCGGATCGACGTCGTGGAGCGTCACGCCAGGGCCCTCACTTCGGCGGTCGGGGGACAGCCAGAGCTACACTGTAGCCTCCCCGGGGGGGCGCCGCAAGAGAGGGGCGGGGCCCCTTCACTTCGCCGCCTTCTTCTCGAACACGATCACGTGCTGCCACGGCAGTGTGCCGATCGTCTTGACGTGTACCAGCGGGTGGGGCCTCATCTCGCGGATCACCTGCTTCTGCGTCATCTTGTGAACGAGCTTGATCGGCACCTTGGGGTCTTCGAGCCGATACTCCACGAACACCAGCTTGCCGCCCACCTTGAGCGACTTCACCATCGCCTCCACCATCTCGTACGGATGCGAAAACTCGTGGTAGACGTCCACCATCAGAATGAGGTCAATGCTGTTGGCCGGCAACTTCGGGTCGCTCTCGGTGCCGAGGACCGGCTCGACGTTGGCCACCTTCTCGCGCTGCATGCGCTGGCGGATGAGGTCGAGCATCTCCTTCTGGATGTCCACGGCGTAGACCTTGCCCTTGGGCCCGACCTGCTTGGCCATCGGGAAGGCGTGGTAGCCGCTGCCGGCGCCCACGTCGGCGAGGACCATCCCCGGCTTGAGGGCGAGCGCCTTGCGCAGCTTGTCGGAGCGCTCTTCCTTCTCGCGCTCGGGCCTTTCCAGCCACTCCGCCGCCTGGTGGCCCATCACCTGGGCGATCTCGCGGCCCATGTAGAACTTGCCGATGCCGTCGGGGTCGTGCTCGACGCGCGTCTCGTAGCGCGGCGCGCCCTTCTTGGCGGGCGGAACGTCCTTCTTCGCCGGCGACTCGGCCCACGACGGGGCCGACAGGCCCAGGCCCACCAGCACCAGGGCGCAGCAACGCAGCAGTTTCATCTCGGCGGTCCTCTCGGCGCGGGCGAGCGCGGGCAGACCATCCCATCATCCGCCCGCGACGCGGCGCGGTCAACGGCTCGCCGAGGAAATGGCGTAAACGTCCCCCTCGTTCTTCATCTATCATGAAGAACGAAGGGACTGGAGGTGACCCGTGAGCGAGCAAATCTCCCTGGCCGGCGGTGGGGCCGTCCTCTACGACGAACGCTTCCTGGCCCCCGACGAGGCCGACGCCCTGTTCGCGCTCTTGCGCGACGCGATCCCGTGGAAGCAGGAAAAGACGAACTGGGGCAACGCCTTTCCGCGCCTCACGGCCTGGCACGCCGATCCGGGCCTGACCTACACCTACTCCGGCGTCACGCACCAGGCCCTGCCGTGGACGGCCGAGCTCGCCGACGTGCGCCGCCGGGTGGTGGAGGTTGCCGGCGCCCCCGTCAACAGCCTGCTCCTCAACTACTACCGCGACGGGCAAGATTCGATCGGCTTCCACTCCGACGCGGAGCCGGAACTGGGCACCAACCCGATCGTGCCGTCCATCTCGCTGGGGGCAGTGCGGACGTTCGTGCTCCGCCACAACGAGACGCGCGAGCAGCGCGCGTTCGACCTGGGGCACGGGAGCCTTTTGCTCATGGGGGGCACGCTCCAGCACCACTGGCAGCACGCCGTGCCCAAGGCCAAGGGCCCGACGGGCCCGCGAATCAACCTGACGTTTCGCAACATCCTGACCGGAGCTCCTTGATGCGCGCCCGCGCGCCCCTTGCCCTCTTGCTGCTGCCCGTCGCCCTGCTGCCGCTGTCGCTGCTGCCGGGCCCCACGGCGGTCGCGCCCCCCGCCCTCGCGCCCCTCTGGCCGGACTACGTCGCCCCGCGCGGCTACGTGTGCCATCGGGCGTCGAGGCCCATCAAGATCGACGGCAAGCTCGACGACCCGGCTTGGAAGGCCGCGCCGTGGTCAGAGGCGTTCGTGGACATCGAGGGGGCGCGCAAGCCCGCGCCGAGCCACCGGACGCGCATGAAGATGTTGTGGGACGACGAATGTCTCTACGTCGGCGCCGAACTGGACGAGCCGCACGTCTGGGCGACGCTGACGAAGCACGACTCGGTGATCTTCCACGACAACGATTTCGAGGTGTTCCTCGATCCCGATGGCGACAGTCACCTGTACGCCGAACTGGAGCTGAACGCGCTGAACGCGACCTGGGACCTGCTGCTGTCGATGCCCTACAAGGACGGCGGGCGGGCCCTCGACGCCTGGGAGGTCGCCGGGCTGCGCACGGCGGTCCACGTGGACGGGACGCTCAACGACCCGCGCGACGTGGATCGCGGCTGGTCGGTGGAGATCGCCTGGCCGTGGGGGGGCTTGAAGGAGCTGACCGCCCGGCCCGTCCCTCCGCGCGACGGCGAGCAGTGGCGCATCAACTTCTCGCGCGTCGAGTGGGACCACGAGGTGGTCGGCGGGAAGTACCGCAAGATCAAGGACCGCAAGGAGCACAACTGGGTCTGGTCGCCGCAGGGCGTCATCGACATGCACCGCCCCGAGCACTGGGGCCATTTGCAGTTCACCACCGGCAAGCCGGGGACCGTGGCGTTCCGCCCCGACCCGGCCGGCCCGCTGCGCCACCGGCTGCATCGGGTCTATTACGCCCAGCGCGCCTACCGCGAGAAGCACCGCCGCTGGGCGCCCACGCTGGGCGAGTTGGGGCTGGGCGGGCTGCGCGGGGTGACGCTGGAGACGACGAGCAGCCTGTTCGAGGCGCAGGGCACGATGCGCGCCCCGGACCGCAAGAGGCAGCGCTGGCACATCCGGTCGGACGCGAAGGTGTGGTCCCCGTAGCGGCAAGCGCCTCGCTTGGGCGCCCGGCAGGAAAGGGCGTGCTTGTAGGACGGCTCTCCCGAGCCGTCCGGACGGCTCGGGAGAGCCGTCCTACAGCAAACCAACTCCTCCCGCTCGCCTTGCTGTTCCTTCAAGGCGTCGTCTCCGACTTCGAGGCCCCCTTCTCCGGCAGCCAGCCGCGCGTCCAGTAGTCTGCCAGCGTAAACGACAGCATGATCCCCAGGAACAGCACGGCGCACGCCACCACCAGCCACGTCAGCCGCGAGCTGTGCAGCAGGTGCATGAAGAACAGCACCACTAACGTCGCCTTCACGGCGGCGATGCCCAGTGCGATGGGCACCTCCCACGCGCCCAGCTCCACGCCCGACAGCAAAAACGTGGCGAGCGTCAGCAGCAGCAGCGCCCCAAACACGACGACGTACGTCACCGGGGCGACGGCGGGGTGCCCCACAGGGTGCTCTGCGGGGTGCTCTGCGGGGTGCTCTGCGGGGTGCGATGACATGACGCCTCCTCACGAATGGCGCAGAAGGTACAACAGCGGGAACACGAAGATCCACACGATGTCCACGAAGTGCCAGTACAGCCCCGCCAGCTCGATCGGCGTGTAATCGACGATGCCGAACGAGCTCCGCGCCACCAGCGCGAGCTGGGTGCCGAGCACCGCCAGCCCGATCAGCATGTGCAGGGCGTGCAGGCCGGTGATGATGAAGTAGAACAGGAAGAACATCTGCATGCCGTGCGCCGTGTCGCGCGGCACGGCGCGCTCCTCGCCGTCCTTGCCCGCGAGCAACCGGGGCGTGCCCTCGGCGGTCACGAGGAACTCCTTCCCCGGCACCAGTCTCTCCTCGTATTCGTGGTGCCACTCCCACATCTTGATGCCGATGAAGCTGGCGCCCAGGACCATCGTCAGGGCCAGGCAGAGCATCAGCATCTGTCTCCGAGCGGAGTGGGCGGCATAGACCGCCAGCGCCATCGTCAAGCTGCTGGTGAGCAGGACGGCGGTGTTGACCGCACCGATGACCGCGCTGATCTGCCGGCTGGCGGTCGCGAAGGCGTCGGGAGCACTGGAGCGCACGACCGCGTAGGCGGCGAAGAGCCCGCCGAAGAACAGCACCTCCGAGCCCAGGAACACCCACATGCCGAACGTCAGCGCGTCGCGCTGCTGCTCGAGGTTCTCGAAGTGGTGCGCCACGTGCGGGCGCTCGTGCGCGGGGACGGTGGCCGACAACCGGGGCCTCCCTTCGGGCTGGGGAACGTCGTGGACAACATCGGAGCGGTCTTCCCTCACCCCCCAACCCCCTCTCCCAAGGAGGGAGAGGGGGAGCGGAAACGTGAACGGTTGAGAGAAAAGACAGCGCTTCCTCCCGCCCTCTGGCTCCCCCTCTCCTTCCTTGGGAGAGGGGGTTGGGGGGTGAGGGGACCGCCCCTCACGTCGAGTGGGCCTCCACCGGCGCCTCCTTCTTCTGCGGCTTTCCGCTCACGCCCACCACCTCGGGCTCGTGGCGCGAGTACACGTAGGGCGGCAGGGTCACGACGGGCGTCACGTCGAAGTTGTGGGCCGGCGGGGGCGAGGGCGTGGTCCACTCCAGGCCGGTCGCGCCCCACGGGTTCCGCCCCGCCTCCTTGGCGTAGCGCAGCGACCACAGCAGGTAGACGAACGGGATCAGGTAGCCGAGGCCTAAAATCGACGCCCCCGCCGACGACAGCACGTTGAGCACCTGGAACTCCGGCTGATACTCGTGGTAGCGGCGCGGCATGCCCAGGTAGCCGAGAATGAACTGTGGGAAGAACGTCAGGTTGAAGCCGATGAAAATGATCATCGCCGCGATCTTGGCCCAGAACTCGGGGTACATGCGGCCGGTCATCTTCGGCCACCAGTAATGCAGCCCGCCCAGGTAGCCCATGACCGCCCCGCCCACCATGATGTAGTGGAAGTGCGCCACGATGAAGTAGGTGTGCGTCACGTGAACGTCGATGGCCAGCGTGGCCAGCATCAGGCCCGTCAGCCCGCCGATGGTGAACAGGCCTATGAACCCGAAGGCGTAGAGCATCGGCGTCTGCCACGACACCGACCCGCCCCAGATCGTCGCCGTCCAGTTGAAGACCTTGATGGCCGACGGAATGGCCACCAGGAAGCTCAGCGCCGAGAAGATCATGGCGGAGTACGGCGACTGACTGGAGACGAACATGTGGTGCCCCCAGACCAAAAAGCCGAAGACCGCGATGGCCACGCTCGCCAGGGCGACGATCTTGTAGCCGAAGATCATCTTGCGCGAGAAGGTCGTCACCAGCTCGCTGACCACGCCCATCGCCGGCAGGATCATGATGTAGACCGCCGGGTGCGAGTAGAACCAGAACAGGTGCTGGAACAGCACCGGGTCGCCGCCCAGCGTCGGGTCGAAGATCCCCACGCCCCAGACGCGCTCGATGGCGACCAGGATCAAGGTGATGGTAATGACCGGCGTGCCGAGCAGCATGACGAGGCTGGTGGCGTACATCGACCACAGGAACAGCGGCAGGCGGAACCACGTCAGGCCCGGCGCGCGCATGCGGTGGATGGTGACGACGAAGTTGAGCCCCGTCAGGATCGACGAGAAGCCGAGAATCAACACCCCGATGGCCGTCATCATGACGTGGGTGTGAGCGGAGCGCGTGCTGTAAGGCGTATAGAAGGTCCAGCCGGTGTCGACCCCGCCGGCGATCATGGCCCAGAGGGTGAAGGCGGAGCCGGCCAGGTAGACGTACCAGCTCGCCAGGTTCAGGCGCGGGAACGCGAGGTCCTTCGCGCCGATCATGAGCGGGACGAGGAAGTTGCCCAGCGTCGCCGGGATCGACGGGATCAGGAAGAAGAACAGCATCACGATGCCGTGCATCGTGAAGAGCTTGTTGTAGGTGTCGGAGCTGACCAGGTCGCCCTTGGGCGTGGTCAGCTCCAGGCGCAACACCACGGCGAAGGCCCCGCCGACGAAGAACATCAGCGTGATCGACAGCAGATAGAGCACGGCGATGCGCTTGTGGTCGGTGGTCAACAGCCACGAGCGCACGCCGTAATGGACGTTGAGGTAGTCGGCCCGATTCATGGGCCGCACTTCGATCGGGTCGGGTCGAGGCTCGGGGCCTAGGGTGCTCATGGCGGCGTTCCGTGGGTTATCGGCCGGGCGCCCCTCGCCGAGCGAGCTCGGCGGCCAAATCGGGGCGGTTACTTCTTCTTCGCCCCCAACTTCGCGTCGCGGGCCGGTGGGGCGGCGTTCTCGACGCGCGGCGGGGTCTCGCCCGGCTTCAGCGCCTTGAGGAACGCGATCAGCCGGATCAGGTCGTCCTCGCTCACCTGCCCGTCGTAGGGCGGCATGATCGACGGCGAGCGATACCCCGCCCGGATCTTGGCGTTGGGATAAAGGATCGACTCGCGCAGGTAGGCCTCGTTGGCCCGTACGCGCCGGCCGTCCTGCAAATCGACCTCGCGGTCGTAGATGGCTTCGAGGATCGGCGCCCGGCCGCCCGCCTCGGCGTGGTGGCACGTCACGCACCCGAACTTCTGGAACAGCTGCCGGCCCTGGAGCGCCAGCGAGCGGTCGGCCTTGTTGCTGGCCAGCCACTTCTCGTACTCCGGCTGCTCCAGCACCACCACGGAGCCGATCATGCGCGAATGGTTCGTCCCGCAGTAGGCGGCGCAGAACAGGTGATAGGTGCCCGGCGTGGTCGCCTCGAACCAGAGGTAGGTGTAGCGCCCGGGGATCACGTCCTGCTTGATGCGGAAGGCGGGGACGTAGAAGTCGTGGATCACGTCCTCCGAGGTCATGATGAGCTTGATCGGCACGCCCACGGGGACGTGGAGCTGGTTGATCTCCCGTTGCCCGGTGGGGTGCTGCAACTGCCACATCCACTGCTTGCCCGTGACGTAGACCTCCAGGCCGTTGTCGGGGGTGCGCACGATGTCGAAGTAGAGCCGGGCGCCCCACACGAACATGATGACCGTCAGCCCCAGCGGGCCGACCGTCCACACCGTTTCCAGCACCTTGGAGCCGATGACCGGCTTGGGAAAGTAGTCTTCCGACCGGCGCCGATAGCGGATGGCGAAGTAGAACAGCAGGACGGCGATGAGGACGATGAAGAAGGCGGCCACGGAGAAGACGAACCCGAACAGGGCGTCCACGCGCGGCGCCATCGTCGAGGCCGAATCGGGGAACAGTTGAAACTTCGTGTCCATCGGCTCAGCCCCCTGTCGCGTTGCCCGAGTCGCCCTGAAGCGCCATCCCGACGGGTGGCGCCCGCCGGCATCGCCACCACCCCACCAGCCAGAATGCCGCGATCCCTCCCATCGTCAGCGCGCCGCCCAGGCGCACCAGCCTCAGGATCGCCGCGGAGTATCTCCCCGTTTGCGGGTCGTAGTTGAAGCACATCAGCAGGATGCGGTCCATCGGCACGCCGATCTTGCCCTCCGACGCCTCGACGAGGGCGAAGCGCAGGTCGCGCGCCGGGAACACGCCCTCCAGGAAGTAGCGGGCCACCACGCCCTTCGGCGTCAGGACCATGATGCCGCGGGCGTGGGCATACTGCTTCTTGTCGTCGTCCCACACCGCCCGGAAGCCGACCGCCTCGGTGAGGCCGTCGATGTTGGCCTGGTCGCCCGTGAGGAAGTGCCAGCCCTTCGCCGAGCCGGGCCGGCCGTAGCTCTCGACGTAGGCCTCCTTGTGCTTCGCCGCCAGGTCGGGCTTCTCGCGCGGGTCGAAGCTCACCACCACCACCTCGAGCTCTTGCCCGACGGTGAACGGCACGCCTTTCAGGCCATCGACGAGGTCCTTGAGCACCAGCTTGCACAGCATGGGGCACTCGTAGTAGGCCAGCACCAAAACGATCGGCCGTTCGCCGAAGTAGTCGCCCAGCTTCACCTTCTTGCCCGCGTCATCGACGAAGGCGAGCTCGGGCGGCACCCGATCGCCCAGGTGCGGGGTGAAGAACTGCTCCTTCGACGCCAGCAGGTTGCCGGCGTGGACCAGCCCGGGCCAGAGGAGGGCGCCGAGCAGAACGGCGAGGACGTGGTGGCGCATCACGGGCCCCCCTTCTCGGAAATCGGGCGCCCCGAGGCGGCCTGGTTGGGCGGGCGCGTCGCGGCGGCGGGCCGCTTCGGGCGCACCTCGAGCTTCCCCGAGAGCTCCTTCATGGCGTCGTCGATCTTGAGGGCGCCGGCCTTCTTGTCGCCCTGCTCGAGGCGCTGCTCCTGCGGCGCGAGATAGTCCCTGGCGCGCGCCGGCCAGAGCGACACCTTGCCGTCGCGCACGTCCTCGATTTGCTCGGGGCGCGGCTCGGGGAGTTGGTTGTCGGCATCGACGGCCGCGGGGGACAGGGTGGTCTTCTTCCGGGCCGTCTCCCGGTTGGAGAACAGCACGAACAGCCCCCACAGGAGCAGGGACACGACGATCAGCGTCGCGATCAGGCCGAGCGCGAACACCATCACGCCGCCCGCCTCGACGTCGCTGTGCTCGTAGCGCACGCTGGCATGTTCGACCACGCCATCGGCCGGGACGGTGGGGGGAGCGTGCTCAGCCATGATGGTTGCCCTCCTCGCTCGGCGGGGCATGCGCGGGCAGCAGCGGGCGCGCGCGCAGTTGCCACAGGAAAGTCCCCAGCCACGCCCCGCCCACGCCGATCAGGGCGGTCACGTCGAGCAGGTGGACGCCGAGGCCCTCGCGCGTCTTGCCGTCGGCCTGCGTGAAGGCCGGCACGATCAGCCAGAACAGATCGACGACGCGCATGAACACCACGAAGAGCGCCACCCCCGCCAGCGCCTTGCGGTTGCGCTTGAGGTCGGCCGCCAGAAGCAAGACAAAAGGCAGGACGAAGTGGAGCAAGATCAGCGCCAGCCCCACGAAGCTCCACCCGCCCTGGAGGCGGGCGAGATACCAGGGGATTTCTTCCGGCAGGTTGCCCGCCCAGATGAGCAGGAACTGCGAGAACGCCAGGTAGGCCCATACCATCACGAACGCCAGGAGCAGGCTGCCGAGGTCGCGCAGGTTGTTCTTGCTCAACGCGCCCGCCAGTTGCGGGTGGGTGCCCAGCAGCAGGAGCACCGCGACGCAGAAGGCGAAGCCGGACAACACCTGTCCCATGGCGAACATGGCGCCGTAGATGGTCGAATACCACTGCGGCTCGAGCGACATCACCCAGTCGATCGACGCAAACGTCACCGTCACCGCGTAGAGCACCAACCCCATCGCCCCCAGGTTCTGGAAGCGCTCGGGCAGGCTCGCCTCGCCGGACTCGTCGTGCTTCCGGCTCCAGCGGTTGAACAGAAAGGCCAGCCCGATCCAGACGGCAAAGTAGCCCGCCGTTCGCGCCAGGAAGAACGGCGCGTTGAGGAACGGCTCGAGGTGGTGGAGCTGCTCCTCGAGGTGATGATTGCCTTGCCATTTCTCCTTGTGGGGATCGGCCCAGGCGTAGAGGTCGGGCAGGCCCAGCGCCAGAGGGAGGAAGAGCAGAGCGAGAACGGGCAGGGTGCGCGTGGCGGCCTCGAGGGGCCGGCGCAGCAGGTAGCCCCAGGTCCCGCCGGTGACATACTGGAGCATCAGGACCGCCAGGCAGCCCAGGGCAACGCCGGCCCACGCGTTGAACGCCACCAGATAGGAGCGGAAGAACTGCTCCTGCCAGCCGGCGAGCGCGCCGACGGCGCACGCCGCCAGGCCGACGGCGCCGGCGACGAACGCGCCGCGCTGCCAGCGCGCCGCGGTCTGCAGTTCGGTTCCTTCGGCGGGCCCGGCACTCACTTCTTGTCCCCCTTCATGGCCTTCCGCACCTCTTCCGACTGGCTGTACTGCAAGGCGCGGACGTAGCCCACGATCGCCCAGCGATCGCGCACGGGCACTTGCTCCGCGTAGCCGGCCATCGCCCCGTGGCCGTTGGTAACCACGTCGTAGTAATGGCCGATCGGCACTTGCCAGAGCGGGCGCTTCTCGCCCTTGATCCGGTAGGCGCGCGAGAAGTAGTCGAGTTGCTTGCCCTTCACCGGGTAGTAGGACGGCGGGCGCGTGAAGCCGCGCTGCACGATCCGCCCGTCGCCTTCTCCCGTCAGCCCGTGACAGACGGAGCAAAAAATGTTGTAGCGCTCGCGGCCGCGCTTCAACACGCCCTCCGTCATCTCGAACGGAAACGTCTCGACGAGCTTGCCCTTGTCGTCCGTGCCCTTGTAGAGCGCATCGTCGATACGCAGCTGGCCGCGCGCTACGGTGCCAGGCACGACGGGACGGGCGGAACGGCCATCGGGAAAGAACTCGCTCGCCTCGAGAGGGCGATAGTGAGGCTGGTCGGCCATCTGCTGGCGGCAGGCGGGCAGGGCGAGCGCGCACGGGACGAGGAGGGCCCAGAGGAGGGCCCGCTTGCGGCTTACCGAGGCGCCAGGGAAGACGCCAAGCCGCAAGCGGCGAAAACGTGCGCGGCGCGGGCTCGGGGAAGTCATTGGGGCACCTCCGTCACTTCCTTGGCGCCCGTGCTCGCGAGGAACGCCCGCGTGGCTTCCAGGTCGAACTGCGGATCGACCGCCCGGATGCACAGGAAGAACCGATCCTGGCTCGCCCGCGCGAAGCGCTCCACGTGAAACAGCGGATGGTAAGGCATCGGCAGGCCGTTCATCGTCAGCATGCCGAAGACCGCCGCCAGCGACGCCCCCAGCACCGTACACTCGAACGTCACGGGAATGAACATCGGCCAGGAGTGGAACGGTCGGCCGCCGACGTTGAACGGGTAGGTCTGCGAGGCGGTGTACCACTGCAAAAAGTAGCCGCTCAGCCCGCCGATGATTCCGCCGAGGAGCACCACGAGGGGCAGCTTGGTCGGCCGCTGGCCCAGCGCCTCGGTCAGGTCCTCGATGGGGAAGGGGCTGTAGGCGTCCATGCGCTTGTAGCCGGCGTCGCGCGCCCCCGCCGACGCCTGCACGAGGGCACTGGCGCTGTCGAACTCGGCCACCAGGCCATAGGGCGGAAGCAACTGGTTCATGGCTGGGCCTCCCCCCTTCCTCCCTGGGCCTGACCGACGGGCCCGTCACCACCCGGGGGGGGAACGGCGCCGTGGACCTGCGACGCGGGCAGCAGCATGCGCATCTCGGAGATGGAGATTACCGGCAGGAAGCGGATGAACAGGAACAGCAGCGCCACGAACAGCCCGAGCGTGCCCACGAACATCGCCCAGTCCCACTTGGTGCCGGCGTACATGCCCCACGACGACGGCAGGTAGTCGCGGTGCAGGCTGATGACCACGATCACGAAGCGCTCCAGCCACATGCCGACGTTGACGACCAGCGCCAGCACGAACAGGAGAGGGACGTTGCGGCGCACCGCCTTGAACCAGAGGAGTTGCGGCGCCACGATGTTGCAGGCGATCAGCGACCAGTACATCACCCGGTAGGGCCCGCCCGCCCGATTCATCATCACGTAGCGCTCGTAGGGGTTGTTGCTGTACCACGCCATGAACGCCTCGATGCCGTAGCCATAGGCCACCACCAGCCCCGTCGCCAGCATGACCTTGGCCATGTTGTCGAGGTGCTTGTCGGTGATGAAGTCTTGCAGGTTGTAGAGCTTGCGAATGGGGATGGCCAGCGTGAGCACCATCGCGAAGCCGGAGTAGATGGCCCCGGCGACGAAGTAGGGCGGAAAGATCGTCGTGTGCCAGCCGGGCACGATGGCCACGGCGAAGTCGAAGCTGACGACCGTATGCACCGACACGACCAGGGGCGTGGCGAGGCCGGCAAGGAGGAGATAGGCGGTCTCATAACGGTGCCAGTGGACCGCCGAGCCGCGCCATCCCATCGCCAGAATTCCGTAGACGACCCGTCCGACCGGGTTGGTGGAGCGGTCGCGCAGGGTGGCCATGTCGGGGATGAGGCCGATGAACCAGAACAGGGCGGAGACGATGGCGTAGGTGGACACCGCGAAGACGTCCCAGATGAGGGGGCTGCGCCACTGCGGCCAGAGCTCCATCGTGTTGGGATAGGGCATCATCCAGTAGAAGAACCACGGCCGGCCCATGTGCAAGAGCGGGAACAGGCCCGCGCAGGCGACGGCGAACAGCGTCATCGCCTCGGCGAAGCGGTTGATCGAGGTGCGCCACTTCTGATGCAGGAGCAAGAGGATGGCGGAGATGAGCGTGCCGGCATGACCGATGCCGATCCACCACACGAAATTGACGATGGCGAAGCCCCAGGCGACGGGGACGTTGACGCCCCAGATGCCGATGCCCCGGAGCAGCAGATACCCGATCGTGGTGTTCAGCAGCATGACGAGAAGGAAGGCCACCCCGAAGCCGAGATACCAGCCCCGGCTGGTCGGCCGGCTCAGCACGATGGCGCTGATCTGGTCGGTCACGGTGCCGAACGTGTGGCCCGGCGCGATGATCGGGCCGCCGTCGGACGGGGGAGGCGCGATAGGGTGTGCGCCAGCTTCAGTGGCCATGTCACTTCGTTTCCAGCACGGGGTTGGGGTTGCGGATCGCCGCCAGGTAGACGACGCGCGGCCGGGTGCCCAGCTCGCCCAGCAGGTCGTAGCGCAGGTCCGACTCCTGCAACCGATACACGCGACTGTTCTTCTTGTCGCCCAGATCGCCGAAGACGATCGCCTCGGCGGGGCAGGCCGCCTGGCACGCCGTCACCACCTCGCCGTCCCGAATGTACGCGACGCCCTCGCGCCGGTTGGGATCGACGCGCTTGCCGGGCTCGGCCAGGGCCTCCTTGGACGCCTCGATGCGCGCCGCCGAGATGCGCTGGATGCAGAAGCTGCACTTCTCCATCACGCCGCGCGACCGCACCGTCACCTCGGGGTTGTAGAGCAGCTTGAGGCTCGGCGTCACGTAGTCGCTGAACTGGAAGAAGTTGAAGCGCCGCACCTTGTAGGGACAGTTGTTGGAGCAGTAGCGCGTGCCGATGCAGCGGTTGTAGACCATGTCGTTGGTCCCCTCGTCGCCATGCACCGTCGCCTCGACGGGACAGACGACCTCGCAGGGGGCGTTCTCGCAGTGCATGCACAGGACCGGCTGAAAGTGGACGCGCAGCCGATCCTTGACATCGGCCTCGCCCCGCGGCGTCTCGAAGTAGCGGTCGATGCGCAGCCAGTGCATCTCGCGGCCGCGCGTCACCTGCTCCTTGCCCACGACGGGAATGTTGTTCTCCGCCTGGCAGGCGACGACGCAGGCGCTGCACCCGGTGCAGGCCGACAGGTCGATCGCCATGCCCCACTTGTAGCCGGGATACTTGTGCTCGTCGGGGTAGAGGGTTGGCAGCGCGACCTTGCCGCCGTGCTCGTGCGGGCCGAAGTGCTCGTGCTTGCTGTACTTTTCCACGGTAGAGGAGCGCACCGGGTCGCGCCCCTGCATGTTGAAGTGGGCCTGGGTGCAGGCCAGCAAGTAGGTCCTTCCCGCGACCTTGCTCAGCTCGACGCCGGTGAGGAGCGAGGGGCTGGTCGAGAGCCGGAGCAGGTTGGCGTTGAAGCCGTGGTCGTTGCCGACCTTGCCGGCGCGGGTGCGGCCGTAGCCGAGGTGCAGCGTTGCGGCGCCGTCGGCGTGGCCGGGGACGATCCAGACGGCCGCCTCCAGTTCGCGCCCTGCGTGGCCGATCTTCACCACGTCGCACTTGCTGTCGCCGTGCTCGCCCCCGCGCCAGTGCCCGATGCGCGTGCCGACGCCGAGCGCCTCGGCCGTCGCCGGGCTTAGGAGGAGGGCGTTGTCCCAGGACAACTTGGTCAGCGGCTTGGGCAGTTCCTGGAGCCAGCCGAGGTTGGCGAATCGGCCGTCGTGGACCGTCGGGTCGGGCGCCAGGACCAGCTCGTACCCGCCACTCGCGGGCCGCGCCGGCCCGATGCGCCCCGCCAGGCCCTCGACGAGAGACGGCGCGGGGAGTGTGGGCAGCTTGCTGTCGGCGATCACCCCATCGTGGAGGGCCTGCCTCCAGAACCGCTCGAAGGCCTGGCCGTCGAGGTTTTTCTTCGTCTTCCAGTGGTCGCGCACCAGGTCGTAGGGGGTGCGGTCGTCGTAGTCGCTGCCCGACGTTTCGCCCTGGGGGTTGCGCCGCCGGCACAGGGCGGCGACGAGCTCATGCGCCGAGCGGCCGGCGTAGAGCGGCGCGATGAGCTGCTGGACGAGCGAGGCGGTGCCGTCATAGGCGATGGCGTCGCTCCACGATTCGAGGAAGTGGGCCTCGGGAACGTGCCAGTGGCACAGGCGCGACGTCTCGTCGCTGTGAGGCGACAGGTGGACGGCGAGCCAGCGGTCCCTGGTCACCAGGAGCTGGTCTTCGAGTAGCTTGGCGAAGGGGACGTCGGCCGGGGCGGTATAGGCCGGGTTGCCCCCGAGGATGAGGAGCGTGGTGATCGTGCCCTTCGCGACGTCGTCGTTCAGTTGCTTCAACGTGCCCGGCGACTTGCCGGCGACGGTGGCGCCGAACGCGGGGCCGGTGACGACGACGCTGGTGCCGAGGTTGCCGAGCTCGGCGTTGATGGCATGAACGAGTCCGTGGACGGCGGCAGGCTGCTGAGGCCCGGTGACGACCAGAGTGGTCCCGGCGAGGCGACGGGTGCGGCCGCTCTGATACCGCAAGTCGGCGGCCACCGCATCCACCCAGCGCGCCGCCTCCCCTTCCAGCGTGGAGGCGGAGCCGGCAACGCCCAACTTGGCTGCCAGCGCCCGCGCGAAGGCCTCGACCTTGCTGGGAGGCAGCGCCAGCCGATGATCGGCGCTGGCCCCGGTGATGCTCAGGCTGCTCTCGACCGCGTAGAGCCGATTCATCCCGCGCTTGTTGTCCTTCGCTTTGCCGCCCTCACGGCGGCGCGCGGCAAACTCGCGCGAGTAGGCGAGGTGCCCGGGCCCGCTGCCGAGGAAATCGCCGTCGAGGGAGACGACGACGTCGGCCTGCGCCACGCGATAGTAGAAGTGGTGGGCCTTGTTGAACGCCAGCCGCGCCCCTTCTTCGGCGGTGCCGGTCGCGACGGGCTCGTAACGATACAGGCGGGCGGCGTCGTACTGCGTGAAGAACTGCTCGAACTGCCCGACGAGGGTCGGCGAGCCGACGGTCTCGGTGAGGACGGCGACGCCCGCGCCTTTGGCGCGCGGCGTCTTGGGGCCGAGGCGAGTGCGCAGCTCGTCGATGAGTTCGCCCCAGGTGCGGGCGCGCTCGCGGAAGCTAACGGTCTGGGCGCGATCGGGGTCGTAGAGGCCGAGGACGGCGGCCTGGGCGAAGACGTCGGTGGCGCCGCGGCTGGCGGGGTGCTGGGGATTGCCCTCGATCTTGGTGGGCCTGCCCTCGTGGCTCTCGACGAGCAGGCCGGTGCCGAAACCGCCGAGCGTCATGGTGGTGGCGTAATAGAGCGGCTTGCCCAGCACGATGTTCTCGGGCTGGCGGACGTAGGGCATGATCGTCTCGCGCGGCTTGCTGGTGCAGCCGCTCAGCCCGGCGAGCGCCAGCGAGGCGCCCATGAGCGTCAGGAACTGCCGGCGCGAGACGGGATCCACCCACTCCGCAGCCCACTCGGCGGCATGGGCGGGAAACTCGCGCTGGAGCGTCTCCAGGAAGGCGGGATCGCCCGCCAGCTCTTCGAGGCTGCGCCAGTATTGCTTGCCCTGAGCGACGCTGAGCTTGTCGCGCAGCAGCTCGGGGTCGATCGGTTGCCGTTTCATCGGGGCCTCCGCCTCCCAGCCGTCACCGATGGCAGGTGTTACAGCTCATCTTCGACTTGACGTTGTTTTCCTTCACGAGGCGCTTGCCCTCGTCGGCGTCCGGGCGCTCGTAGGTCATGTTGAAGACCTGGTCGCGCGGCCGGACGTACTTGTCGGGCTGGCGATGGCAATCGAGGCACCACTCCATCAACAGGCTGTTCTCCTGCCAGACGAGCGGCATGCGATCGACGCGGCCGTGGCAGGTGACGCACCCGACGCCCTTGGCGACGTGAATGCTGTGGTCGAAGTAGCAGAAATCGCCGAGCTTGTGGACGCGCTGCCAGGGGATCGACTTGTCGGTGCGGTAGCTCTCGCGCACCGCGGCGAGCATGTCGGCGCCGACCCAGATTTGCGAGTGGCAGTTCATGCACGTCTTCGTCGGCGGAATGCCCGCGAAGTGCGAATCTTCGACCGACGTATGACAATAGCGGCAATCGATGCCCAGTTCGTTGACGTGGTGTTGATGGCTGAACGGGATCGGCTGTTCGCGGGTGACGCCCGCGTCGGTGGCGTAGGAGGAGCGCACGAAGACGGCGAGGGCGTAGCCAGCCCCGGCAATCAGAAAGACGGCGCCGTAGATGCTCACCTTGGAGAGCGTATTGAAGCTGCGGTGGAAGATCTGGGGCATCGGTCCTCCCCGTGTCAGGACAGGTCACGGGCCCGGGGTGGGGCCGCGATCAGAAAGGCAAGTCACGTGCCATCCCGCGACGCTTCGAGCGGGAAATCTCTCGGGCTCGCCGCTCGGGGCGAAGGAGCAAGCCACCTCTCGTGGGGGCCTCTCGGCAAGGATCGTTGCGAGGGCCGGCGGGCGCTCCGGCGCGACAGGAGAGGGCCGCGTCTCCGCGCGGCGGCCGCGCGGGAGAGAGATCGTCCCACTCGCGGCAAATACATTCTCGGGAATGACAAGCCGATGGCCAGCGGGGCGGCAAGGTTTTCTCAATAGGAAAGCGCGAAAGGAGGTCGGCGGGCGTGGCGGAGCGCGTCGGTAGAGCGTGGAGCCGCGTGCGGTTGGAGGCGTCGCCCGCCTTCTTCAGCGCCTCCACCCGCGAGGGGCATGGGTGAACGGCCCTCGCGACCGCCCCCAGCCCCAGCTTGGCCGTCATCGCCAGCGTTACCTCGGCGATCATCTCCCCCGCGTGCGCCGCCACGACGGTCGCCCCCACGACCCTGCCGGCGCCCTTCCTCACCAGCACGCGGGCGAAGCCCTCCACCTCGTCGTCGAGGGCCACCCGGTCCACCCCGGAGAGCGACTGCGTGAAGACGTCCACCGGGAGGCCCTGCTCCTTGGCCTCGCGCTCGGACAGCCCGACGCGGGCGACCTCGGGGCTCGTGTGGGTACTCCACGGGATCGTCAACGCGCTGACACGGCCCCCGACAGCGGCGCGAACAAAGCGAGCTCCGTGGGGCAGGTCGCCGACCTGCCCGTGTAAAAAGGCAGGCAGGAGGCTTGCCCCACGATCCGTGACGCTTCACCTCGCCGCGGGAGCGGGGCGGCCGTTCGCCCCGGTTTGGTGACGGCCCGCCCGCATCGGTCCCGCGCCGCCGTTACTGCGTCCGACCTTTCTAAAGACACCCATCCTCTAGGTGACGTGCCGATGTCACTGCCTCATGTCTAGGGAAACCAACCCCAGTGACATCGCTATGTCGCTGCGGAGCCTGTATCTTTAGAAAGGTCGGACGCAGTAGCCGCCGTTGGGTGACGGGCCGGGCCGGGCTTCGCGCCGCCGTTAGCCGCCGTGCGGTGACGGCTCGGCAGGGGTGGGGCAGGTCTTCGACCTGCCCGTTGCGGAAGGCAGGCCGGAGGCCCCCGGCGCTCCGCCTGGCCCCTTACCCCGCCCCAGAGACAGGCCCGCCGTTAGCCCCGGTCTGGTGACGGCCCGCCCCGCGCGGATCGGGCCCCGGGCAGCCGTTAGCCACGCCGTTAGCCACCGTGCGGTGACGGTCCGGAGCGGCCCCCGCACCGCCGTTAGCCGCCGTGGGGTGACGGCTGGAATAGTCCCGCCCCGCCGGCGGGCAGGCTGTGCGGCGGGCGGCCGCGCCCTCGCTCGCCGGGCCCGCCAGCGGGATCGTCGGGCTGCCCGCGCCGGGCACGCCGGGCAGCGGGAGGGAGCCGAGGCCCAGCGCCGCCAGGATCGCCGCCAGCGATTGCGGCACGGCCCAGCCCGCCTCGGGCGCCGGCGTGGCGGGAGCGGCCTCGGGCTGCGCCTCCTCCTCGTCCTCGTCCTCCTTGCCCTCCACTTCCTCGGCGTCGAGGGCGGCCTCCTCCTCCGCTTCCTCGGCGTCAAGTCGGGCCTGCTCGGCGAGGCCGTCGAGCATCTGGTCGGCGAGGCCTTGGGCGACGCCGGGGCTGGACTCGCGCACGACGGTGGTGGCGAAGGCCAGCGGCACGCCCATCGCCACCACCATCTCCTCGGAGGACACCGAGGACTTGCGGCAGAGTTCCCACTCGTGCCGGTCGAGGCTGTCCGGATCGACGGACGGGCCGGGCTTGCCCACGCAGTAGGAGAGCACCAGTTTCGCCGCGACGAGGTCGCCCCCCAGCGCCATCGTGAGGAGGCGGTCGGCCAGCGCCGCCATCTGCTCCTCCCCGACCGGGCGCAGCAGCGCCACCCGCAGGGCGGCGACCCGGCGGGCGAACGGGTTGCCCGGCCCGCCGGGGTTGCCTCTCATGAACCGGCCGCGGTGATCGCGGCCGCTGGGGCTCGTGGAGCTCTCCGCGGTCGGCGCGGCATCGGGGCGGGGGGCCTCATCGGGCAGGAAGGGGGACATGGCGTGAGCCTCGATGGGGGACGGGGCGCCCGGAACAGGGAATGCGCCCCACCATCAAGAAGGCTACCGGTGGCGCGTACGTCGTTGCGAGGCGCCTTTGAGTGACTTCTTGGGATGGCCCCGATTTCATGGGCGATTTCTTCCCTCGCGACGAAAAGGGGCGCGCCCGCCCCTTGGCGTTCTCCGCCAAAACCCTTCTTCCTCGCCCCTTGTGTCCCTTCGCTTTCACCCATCTTGAGTGCCAGTCACGTCGAACGCGATCCCGCGACGCCGGAGCAGCACGCGCTGCTGGTAACGTGCCGCGACCAGAAGCACGAGGTCGCGTTGCCCAGGCGCTTGCTGGTCGAGCGGCTGAACTGCCGGGCGCTGCTGTTGTAGCCCGACAGGCCGGCCCCGTTAGACGGGCCACGACGCGGCAAGAGAGCGGCAGTGAGTCACGCCCCGGGGTAGCAGGAGCAAGGGGCCGCGCCAAGGAGTTGACGCGGGGGGTGGTGGAGCTCTTGCGGCGCTGGACGGGGCACGTGCTGCCGCGGGGATTCGTGGCGGCGGGGCACTACGGCCTGCTGGCCAACCGGGGGAGTGAGGAGAAGTTGTCGTTGTGCCGTCGGCTGCTGTGGCCGCTGGCGTACGTGGTCCTGCGTTCGTGGCATCGGCGGCCGAGGCGGAGTTGTGCCCGCGTTGCGGGGTGGGGCCGCTGGTCCGGGACGGCGAAGTGGCGCCCGGGGTGGCGGGGCCCGTCGTGGCCATCGAGGGAGTGGACAATTCGTGAGGGGCGCGTGGTGGCGGCGGCGAGGCAGGCGCAGGGCGGCGTGGCGGCCCGTCGGCATACGCGGTGCGCGCGCCGGCTGCGGTTGCCCGGGTGGCGGGGGCGCCCCGTGGGCGGCAGTAGAGAGGCAAAAGCGCCGCGCCGATGCGGGGACCGGGGCGGGCGGAAAGTGCTTGCGGCAGGGGCCGGCGTGGGGTAGCATCGGGTGGAGAGTCGGGAGACTGGATTGAATGCCCCCAGGGGAGAAGCCCCCACCGGCGGGTAAGTTCAACCAGAATCTATGGCTGCGTGGTCCGCGGGGCACGACTTCGGCGAGGACACGGCCTCTCCGCGCGGACCACGCAGCATAGATTCCATTGCGTTTCGGCGCAGTGCCCTGTGAACGAGCAGTCTCGCGACTACAAGAGGCCCGTCCGCGTCGCGCCTCGCAAGCAACCCGTCGCGGACGAGAGCGCTGCGAGGCCAGTTCCGGAGGACTGCTCGTGCCTGACGCGAACGAACCTGCTTCGGACAACGGAGGAGAGCAAGACCAAGCAGGCATCACGAGAAGCGAACACGCCCGACTGCGATCCGGACAAGGGCGCCCGATTGGGGAAGTGGTAAACGACATCCAGAGGGCTGGGCAACAGGATGTGTTTGTTCAAGCAGACGATGGCCGCTTTGTCGTGCGCGGTTCGAGAGGACGGGAACACATCGTCGAGGAGCATGGCGAGCATGTCACCTCTGTCAGGCGACCGGATGCCGCTCATCAAGCTCGGCTGCGAGATGGGACGATCCGCTCGGCTACGGAAGAGGAGTTTCAGAGGCTGAAGGCGTTTGTCCAGTGAGGAGGGGCCGATGCAAGACGACGAAATCACGCTGTTCAACACGTGCACGGACTTGGTGAGTTTGAGGAAGACTGAAGCCTTTCCTCTGCACCTCCTGGATAGCAAGCGATCCGGGGAATGGATCTGTGTCCGTGAGCTCTGCCTACAGATCGGCGTGGCCCCGGGCGACTTGAGGCCAGAGGTCTTTGCGACCTGGCTTCCCGATCCGATGGCCCATGCCGCGTATGCCGTGATCATTTTCTACGATGATGAATCGAAGTGGAGCATGGCCGCACATTACAATCGAGCGCGGCTCTTGGGCGGCGGCTCGCCGAACCAATCGCTCCAGCCGACCGGGGCCGCCAATTCGGCTTCTGGTCCAACGTCGTCAAAGCAGGCGGCCCCGGCGGCTGAGCTATAGCGTTCTGTATACGTTTGCCATCTAGTCGGCGAGCAAGTGCGGTTGTAGTTTGCCTTCGGTGATCGCGGATACGTGGCCGGTTCATCCAGTGATCGCTTGCAAACTCGGTGCCCAAGCCGCACCAGCATCCCTGGCGCGGCTTCCACAATTCATGCGGGAGGTTGGAAATCGAAACCCCACAGACCGGCGGCCTACTGGTTTCTTGACGGTTGGCCAACACTATAAAGGAGACACCGCAGTGGCTGAGATGAGTATGTCACCAGAAGAGGTATCACGATTGCTTCGTGATGCTCTCGCGAAAGACGAGAATGACCTTCTCAGTGAACTCGGAGAAAATAACTATCTCGGCTCGGTGCCGGGCACACCGGCAAAGCTGATTGCAAGCGGCAAAGAATGGCTTCAGGAACGCGTCAGCAAGGTGAGGTTCAAGGTCTGCGCGAACAAAACGGTGCGCTCTGCTGCGGAGGGGGACCTTTTCCCCCTCGCGCAAGCGATCTGGATGGTCATTGCCGAGTACTTTGGTCAGAGCAAAGCGCTCGCAACGTTCGCAGCTCTGCTGGCAAAACAAGGAGTCCGAGACCTGTGCGCAGACGTGTGGGATTCAAATGATGAGCACTAATGCAAAGCAGCCTCCGGGATGGCCCTGGGAGAATAATTGGCTTGAATTAGCAAGTGTTCCCGAGCCCTTTCGCACCTTCCTACAGCAAGTGCAGGAGTTCGCTGAGAGTTTAATTTTGGGAACACCAGTGTGGGATCCACCACCAAAGTTAGCTCAAAGTATCTATGGCATGACGGCAGATTTTGAGCTTTACTCCGAGGCAAAGCGAACGAGCCTAGGTTCGTATGCTATCGCCATGGACGGCGGCGCACCAATCCAACTTTGGGACACGTTTCAGAGGATGCTGTCTAATCCGGAGGTGCTCCCGGACATTGGCGAAGCTCCGCAAGATTATTTCGGCAAACCTGCCCTCATGCTGTTTGGGCCGATCACTTTTGCAGAGGGGGTTAAGGCGCTCAAAGAGGGAGATGAGAACCAGCCGCCGTTGGGAGATGCGGAGAGGACATCTGTACTGAAACTGCTGATCCATCGGAGCTTGCAGTTCATGTACCTCCATGAGGTTTGCCACATATTCGAAGGTCACTGCGACTATTTAAAGACTTCTTTCACCGTCCCGAAGAGAATACGGCGTGCGTTTGAGCATATTGCGGACGCCAAGGCTACCGGGTTTGCTCTCCTGTTCGAGTCACTCGCAAGCCGCGTGCAGGGTACGCAGTTTCCCAGGCTCAAGACAGACGGCTATCGATTGTGGGGTTTTTCCATCGCGACGTGGTATCATCTAGTAGAAGCGGTTGAAGATCAGGCTGGCGTCGGCACTGAGCGCAGCTACCCTCGGGCAACGCTACGCTCGGTGATCGCAAATGCTTCCCCGTTAGGGGGGCCTGTAGACTATGTCACGAATACAAGGCAGGAAGTATTCGCACAAATCAGTAGAGGCTTTAACGAAGCTCACGACGCTTGGGCAGCTATGGGTTGGGGTAAGAGGACAGAGTTGACAGACGACGAGGTCAATCAGGCATTCGCGGAAATTGAAGAGGCTGAACGGCTGGTTCGATCTTCCAGCGATGTCCAATGATCAGCGGAGACCAAGGGGTACGATGGACTATTGCCGAACCAGGTGCTTCAGCAGACCGCTCACGCGATAGGCGGTTTCTCAGACTTCAACGGTCTCTCCCGCGAGCCGGCTGCTGAGCTGGGTCGTTCGAGCCCGGCGGTGTCGAAGGACGTGCTGAAACCGCTCCAAGGAGTCGCGGGATCGGATGAAGCCCCGAGCCCGACGAGAAGAGCCCATGCACACGATTCAAACCCGCGAACGCACCGGCCGCGACGGCACCTTGTCCCTGCGCATTCCGCTCGGCCTGCCGGACACGGAGTTCGACGTCGTGGTGATCGTCCAGCCGAAGTCGCCGGCCGATGCCCCTCGGCTGCCGCCGGGCTATTTTGACCTGCTCGGCTCCATCGACGACGAAACCTTCATCGTCCACGCGCAACCACCTCTGCCGCCCCCCGTGGAGGTGGAATGACTTACCTCCTCGACTCCAACGTCTGGGTGGTGTTGCTCCGCGGAACCAAACCGCAAGTCGCGGCACGGTTCCGCGCCGTCCCGACCGCCGACCTGCGCGTCTGTTCGGTTGTCGTGGCCGAACTGCGGTATGGTTGCGTCCGCAGTGCGAAACCGGCTGCCAATCGGGCGGCGGTCAATGCCCTGGTCGCCCCCTATCCGAGCCTCCCGTTCGATGACGCCGCAGTCGATTCCTTCGTGACTATCCGCAGGCACCTGGAATTGCTCGGCACCCCGATTGGCCCCTATGATCTGCAAATCGCCGCCATCGCCCTGACCAACGGTTGCACGCTGGTAACGCACAACCAGGCCGAGTTCTCCCGCGTGCCGGCGTTGCTGCTCGAAGATTGGGAGGCGCCATGAGAAGAGAAGGGAGCGGAAGTGGGCCCCAGAGGCAACACCCACAGGGCCCCTACGGACGTTTCGCGGACGTCGCCCGTCCCCCCTCCGGCCAGAAGAGGATCAACCGCAGAGTGATAGGATAAAGGGCAACCACTCGACAGGGAAGTGGCGGGGTGGTTGGATGTTGTGGCGTGGCGTCGTGCCGGCGCGGTGACGTCGTGCTGGGCCGGTGCTGTTGTGTGGGCGCGGCCCTCATCACGTGCCGGCGCGGTGATCTTGAGCCGGCGCCGGGTGGGCTATTCACCAGTTCGCAGAAGGCGGGCGTCCAAGGGGTGAGCATCAAAGTCCTGGCGCTCGACCTGGAGCGCACGCTGATCGACGACGCTTTGAGCGGCCGTCCGCGCCCGGGCCTGCTCGACTTTCTGGCGTTCTGCCACGAACGATTCGGCCGGGTGGCCATGTTCACCACTGTCGAGGAGGTGGACGCCCGAGACGTCATGGGCGAACTGGAGCGCCGCGGCTATCTGCCCCGGGAGATGCTGGGCCGCCTGGAGTACGTTGCGTGGTGCGGCGAGCACAAAGACCTCCACTTCGTGCCCGGCGCGGCCCCGTCGGAGGTCCTGCTGGTCGATGACGACGCCGGGTGGGTACGGCCAGATCAGCGAGCCCGGTGGGTGCCCATCGCGGCCTGGGACGGGGCGCCGGACGGTGAACTGCGGCGCGTGCGGGCGGTGCTAGAAGGCTGGCTCGCCAGGGACGTAGGGCAACACGGCGAACAAGCCGCTTCGGCGGACGTTGGGGGCCATCACGCTTCGCTCGAGTCGTAGGCTTCCAAGGCCCCCAACGCCGCTTAGATTGGTCGTTCTCGGGAAGGACAAGCCGATGGCCAGCGGGGCGGCAAGGTTTTTCGCAAGAGAAAGTGGATGGGGAGCGCAACGCTCGGTCGCCAGGCCGGATTGCGCCGGCCCAACCCGCAGACTGCCTCGCTCGTCTACCCCGCCCGCAGCGCCTCCAGCGGCCGCACGCGCAGCGTGGACAGGGCCGGCAGCAGCCCGCCCAGCGCCCCCATGCCCAACGTGAAGAGGATGGCGACGGCCAGCGTCTCGGCGTCCACGCGCAGCGTGAACACCATGTTGCGGTTGCCGATCAGGCTGCTCGCCGACCAACCGTGCGCCAGCCCGCCCAGCGCGCAGCCCAACCCGCCGCCGATCAGGGAGAGCAGCAGCGACTCGATCAGGAAGGAGAGCAGCACCTGCCAGCGCGCGAAGCCGATCACGCGCAGCACCGCGACGTCCTTGCGCCGTTCGGCCACCGCGGCGTACATCGTGTTCATCACGCCCAGCACCCCGCCGACGGCGAGGATGGCGGCCAGCACGTACGCCGCCGTCAGGAACCCCTGGCTGGTGGCCGCGAGGCGCGCGTAGTATTCCGTCTCCGGCAGGAAGTGGAGGGAGGCCTTCTTGAAGTTGAGGTTGAGGTCTTCGCTGACGGCGCGGGCCGCGTCGGCGTTCTTGGTGCGGAGCAGGAGTGACGTGAAGGAGTGCTCCTTGCCGAAGGCCTGCCCCACCTGTTGGTGCCTGGCCCACAGCTCGGAGTCGTAGGTCGTACCGCCCGCCGGCAGAATGCCCACGACGAGCCACGAGCGCGGCCCGACCTCGACCACGTCGCCGACGCCCAGGTGCCACTGCCGGGCGATCCCCTGGCCGATCACCGTCTCGATGGCGTACCCCGAGGGGCCGCCCCCGCCCGAAGGCAACGCGCGAACGCCCGCGGTCGAGAACCACTCCCCGGCAGCCAGGGGCCCCAGGTCGCGCACCGCGGCGGCGAGGTCGGGGTCGGCGAGGCCGCGGACCTGCACGATCCGGCGTTTGGTCTTGCCCGGCTCCGTCCCTGGCAGGAGTTGATTGACCACGACGTAGACCTCGCGACTGCACAACGGCCGGCCGCGGGCGTCGCGCAGGACGCCAGGCTGTAGGGCCACGTCCGCCCCCGCCTCCTGGGCGGTGATCGAGCTGACCAGTTCGTCGGTGGCCCCGCGCGAGAGGACCATGACGTTGGCGGGATGGCCGCTGCCCTCGGTCATGCGCAGGAAGCCACGGACGAAGGCCAGCATGGCGATGAGCAGGGCGATGACGAGGGTGAAGGCCAGCGTGGTGGAGAGCGAGGTCCGCCAGCGGATGAGGAGGTTGCGGAGGTTGTAGAGCAACGGCACCCGGCCCACGCGGGCGAGGACAGCCAGCGCCAGCAAGGCGCCGGCCAGCGCCGCGAGGACCGACCACGTTTCCGTCCGACCAGGCATGAACGCTCTCCGGGCCAATCTTCAAACGGCGCGGGCGAAGACCTGCGCGACCTTGATGCGGCAGGCCGACAGGGCCGGGAACAGGCTCCCGGCCAGGGACGTGAGCGCGCCCGTGGCGGGGCACCACCACAGAGCGTGGATCGGCACGTCGATCGGGCTGTCCCCCCATCGATTGAGCACGTCGTTGACCACCACGCGGCTGAAGACGGCGCCGAGCAGCCCCGCCAGCGAGCCGATGAGCATCGGCTCGCCGAGAATGAGCACGAGGACGTGAAGGGGCCGGTAGCCGAGCACCTTGAGCAGGGCAATCTCCTGGGCGCGCTCGCGGACGCCGATGCCGATGGCGTTGGCCATCACCAGGGTCATGATGACGAGGACGGCCGGGGACAGCAGCCAGCGCAACCCCCAGATGAGGTCGGCGTAGGCGTCGAGGGCCGCGGAGACCTCGGCGGAGAGCGTCTGGCACTTGACCGGTGGGTCTTGATAGAGGCCCGACGCCTGGATCTGCTCGGCCACGCGGGCGCAGGCATCCTGATCGGGCATCTGGAGCCAGACCATTGTCAAGGTGCGGGCGGCCATCGGGTGTCGCCCGCCGTTCTTGCGCCCGAAATCGTCGAAGGCGTGGTTGACGTAGTCGCGGTGGATCACGCCGAGGTCGCTGTAGCGGCCGGTGGGAAAGGTGCCGACGATCTCCAGCTCGAGGTCGATGCCGCGATACTGCAGGCCGGTGAGATTGATGCGCTCTCCGACGCGCTTGTTGAGCGCAGCCAGGCGGCGCGTGCCGAGGATAACGCCGCGCCGGTTGGCCTCGAGCTTGCGCACTCCCTCCTCGAGCTGCTGGCGCTTCTGCGCCTTCGAGCTCCCGCGGTGGGCCCCCCCGTCGGTGGCCAGCTCGTCGAAGATGTCTTCGAGCATGGTGAGCACCTTGCGCGGCTCCATGGCGATGCAGGGGACGGTGTTGTCGGGGGAGGGATTGCTCGGGTCGGTGGTGCCGAGGTAGATCTGCCAGGTCATGGAGTCGGTGGGCCGAACGTCGCCGGGCCGGCGGGCCGCCCCGTCGCCGAGGCTGGAGGCGTAGCTGAAGGGCATCTGGCTGGTGAGCTGCCACTTCTCCGAGACGACCACGCGAGGCGACCGGGCCTTGTCGGAGAGGAGTTGATCGAGGAAGTAGAGGACCGACCAGATGCCGGCGACGACGAAGACGAGGACGAAGGTGGCGACGAAGGTGAGGTAGGTGCGCGTGCGGTTGCGCCGCAGCGAGCGGACCAGCAGGAGCAGCAGGGAGACGGGGTAGGGGGAGAAGCGCGCCAGCGCGGCCTCGGCGGCGAGGAGCGCGAGCGCGAAGGGCACGAGCGCCACGGCGCCGAGTAGGAGCAACAGGCCGAGGCTCACCGCGACCTGAATCATGACGGGCCTCCGGGACAGGGGACGCAGCCAGAGGGCCATCATGGGGCGGCGCGGGCGCCAGGGCAAGAGAAACCCGGGCGTTGTTTCTGCTCACGGTGACCGGCAGGAAACAGGCCTCCTTGTAGGACGGCCCTCCTGAGCCGTCCGGACGGCTCGGGAGAGCCGTCCTACAGCAAACCAACTCCTGCCGCTCGCCTCACGGAAACAGGCTTGCGACCGGGACGGAGCTGTTTGGCAGGGCCAGCGGGCTGACGGTGGCGGGCGGCACCAGGTCGGTCCGGCTGGAGTAGCGATGGCCATACGGCTCGTTTGGGTCGGGCACGGGGCCTCGGTAGACTTCGACCTGGCGAGCGACGACGTTGATGATCCAGTAGTCGAGGATGCCGGCGCGGGCGTAGAGGCTGCCCTTGCGATTGCGGTCGTAGGAGAGGGTGGTGTCGCTCACCTCGACGACGAGGGCGGCATTGGTCGGGTGCGCGGCGAGGAATTGCTGAACGGTGCCCGCCACGATGGCGAAGTCCGGCTCGGGCTCGGTGGTTTGCCCGAGGTCCAGAGGTAGCTGTTCTCGCACGCGATACCCGGGGCCGAAGAGGGCGCGGAGAACGTCTCCCACGTGATTGATCGTGCCGCCATGCAGGGGGCCTTGCGGAGAGCGTACCATGAGCCGTCCCTCGATCAACTCGACGCGCTGGCCCCGAAAGAAGCCGAGCTCGCCCAGCCGGTAGTATTCGCTCTTGCTCCAGCGCCACGCCCGCGCCCCGCGCTGCCGTTGGACTGTGGACATGAGCCGGCCCTCCTGCTTGTTTCGCTCATGATGGCAAGAGGCGCGAGGAGACGCAAGCGCGACCGACCGCTCGATGGCCCGGGCGCCGCGCTGGACAGGCGAGTGAGGAGCGCTTACGCTTGGATGCGGGAAAGATGGGGGCCAGAGATGGGAGGCTGCGAGGACTGCGCGGTCTCATCACCGAGGAGGCATACAGGGCCCTCCGAAAATCGTTGAACGAAATCGGCCCTCGGCGACCAAGAGAAGAGGAAGGCCCGACGCACCCGGGGAGCAACAAGGGATGGAAACCTGCCCGCTGAGCTCGACAATGCGGCACCTGTCGCAACTCCTGAGGATGCGCGACGCGGCGGCGCTGGCGGACGAGCAGTTGCTCGACCAGTTCCTCGCAGACCGCGCGGGGTGGGCCTTCGAGGCGCTGGTTCGCCGCCACGGGCCGATGGTCCTGGGCACGTGCCGGCGGATCTTGCGCCAGGAGCAAGACGCCGAGGACGCCTTTCAGGCGACGTTCCTCGTCCTGGCCAGCAAGGCGTCGTCGGTTCGGCCGCGCGCCCTCGTCGGCAACTGGCTGCACGGCGTGGCCCGCCGCACGGCGCTGGAGGCGCAGCGCGCCGCGGCCCGGCGGCGCGCCCGCGAGGCTCGCGCCGCCCGCCCCGAGGCCCGGGTGGAGGGCGAGCCCGACGACCTGCCAGCGCTGCTGGACCGGGAGGTGGGGCGCTTGCCGGAGAAGTATCGCGCCGCCGTGGTGTTGTGCGAGCTCGAAGGCCGGTCGCGCCACGAGGCGGCCGCGTTGCTGGGCTGGCCGGAGGGAACGCTGTCGGCCCGGCTGGCGCGCGCCCGCGCGCTGCTGCGGCAACGGCTTGGTGGGCGCGAGTGGGCGGCGGCGCCCGCGGCGCTGCCGAGCTTGCTGGTGAGCGAGACGGTGCGCGCGCTCCAGGTCTGCGGACCGGCGCGGGTGCTGGCTCTGGTGAAAGGAGTAACGCAGATGATGTGGCTGGCGAAGCTGAAACGGGTGAGCCTGGTGCTCGCGGGACTGGTGGTGCTGGGGCTTGGCCTGGGGGCGGCGCGCCCGGCGCCCGTCCCGCAGGGGGCGCTTCCCCCGGCGCCGCCCAAGGGGAAGGCCCCCGCCGCGAAACCGGCGGAGGGCCAGTTGCCGACGAGCCCCGCGCCCTACCAGGTGCTCGCCCGGTACGAGAAGGACCGGCTGCTCGTTCGCCGGCAGGTCGTCTATTACGAACCAGTGAACGACGTCGGGCCCGACGGGGGCGCCGTGACGAGGTACCGCGTGGCGAACCGGCTGCTGACGCAGAAATACCCCGTCGGGGAGGTCAAGGCCCACGACACGCGCGGCCACGAG
Source organism: Gemmatales bacterium (assembly GCA_038239195.1). Lineage (GTDB taxonomy): Bacteria > Planctomycetota > Planctomycetia > Gemmatales > Gemmataceae > JBBSEZ01. The sequence continues at coordinate 331 of JBBSEZ010000028.1, read as the reverse complement.
ATCGCCGCCAAGAAGCTGGCCCGCCTGCTGGCCAAGGAGGTGCCGGTGCTGGTCTCGCCCGACGGCAAGCCGGTCGATTCGCTGCACCTGCGGCTCGTCAAGGACGGGACGGTGATCTTGATGCTGCCGCTGCCGAAGGCCCCGCCCTCGGTGCCCGCCATCGGGGCACCGCCCGGCGCGCCGGTGCCGCCGCCCGTCATCGTGCCGCCGGCCCCGGCCGTCCCGGCGCTCCCGCCCATCCCGCCGCCCCCCGCGGTCGATCCGTTCCAGCCGGCCTTCCCGGTCAATCCGCCCGCGCCGCCTGCCGAGCAGGTGCCCCCACCTCCTGGGG
>JBBSEZ010000027.1:0-40006 GCA_038239195.1 Gemmatales bacterium | reverse complement strand
TCGAGGAATCGCGCCAGGTCGTCGGCCAGGAGCTCGGCCGAGGCGTAGCGCCGGGCCGGCTCTTTCTGGAGGCACTTCAGGCAGACCGTTTCCAGGTCGCGCGGCACCCTCGACTGAAGCTCCGACGGCGGCACGGGGTCGTTGGAGATCACCTGGAGGATGGTGTCGAGGGCAGTCGCCGCCTTGAAGGGGGGCCGCCCGGCGAGCAACTCGTAGAGGATCGCCCCCAGCGCGTGGGTGTCGGCGGCGGGCCCGATTTCCTTGCCCTTCCCGGCCGCCTGCTCGGGGGCCACCTCCCCGTTGTCCTCCCGGAGGACGAGCTCCTCGAAGACGAGGTCGAGGACGGCCTCTTCGTCGGGGAGCAGGTCGGGGCGTTGCTCGAGGTACTCTTCCACCCGCAGGCGATTGCCCCGCTGCCAGGGCCGCCGGAGCTCGAGCCAGGCCCGTTTCGAGCCCGGGTCGCCGGCCGTGGGGGACGGTTCGCTCATTGCTGGGCTCCCCTCGAGGACGACAGCCCCGGACGAACTGCCCGAGGACGAAGCTGGGCGCGCTCGATCGACTCGCGCTGCCGCCTGCTGGCTGGGCCTGGGCTCGTCGTCCACGAACGCCCCTTCCTCGATGCCCTGGAGGCCCCGGTCGTCGCGGCAGCGGGCTCGCTCCCGGGCAACTGGGCGAGTACCGACGCCCCAGGCAAAAGAGACACCCGAACCTCGTCGTAACCTTCTCCGGATGGCGACCGCCATCCCTCAGCGCTTTCAGGTCGGGCGCGGCGGCGCGGGGGCGGCGTAGTCCGTGGACGGGCGCTCCTCGGCGTCCCGCTCCGAGCGCTCGAAAAGCCTTTGGGCCCGCGCCTCGGCCAGGACCTTGTCTTGCGGCCCCAGCAGGCGGAAGCGCCCGGTCAAGTTGACCTTCAACTGGCGCAGGTAGATCTCCCGCGCGGGCGCCTCGTCGGCGTTGCTACAGATGGTCTTCCAGGTGTTGCCCGCGACCTCGCGCTGAACGCGGAACATGACCGTCACCCTCCGGGCCCTCTTCCACGATTCGTCCTTCATCCTACCGGGGCGCGCGGGCCGAAACAAACAAGAACCCGGCAGGGCCCCGTCCATTGGAGCGGCCTCACCTGTCCCGGATACCGCCAGGACCGGTCGAACGTCCCTGCACGCGCCCGACCATCTTACCCGCAGCCGGCCGTCCGGCCCACCCCCAGGCACGGAAACCGGGCCCGGTATGCCGCCGGCGTGTCCTTTTTCCTGAACGGCGCAGCGGAGGGGCGTGCAGAGGTGGGGCACGAGGCGCCAGGTCGCATCGACTGCTACCGTACGAGCAGCGCACGTATCATGTCGGGGGGAGGTTACCGCGATGGAAGATGCTTCCTTTGTCGCCGCCCTCACGGCCGCCCCAGAGGACGACGCCACGCGCCTCGTCTACGCGGACTGGCTGGAAGAGCGGGACGACCCCCGCGGGGCGTGGCTTCGGGTCGCCACCGCCGTCCTGAATGGCCTGCGCCTCGCGGTCCCCGGCGGGCGTGCCGACCCGGCGATGCGCAGCGCCCACCTGATGAGGTTGTGCCCGCTGGTGGACCTGCAGCGGCACGGCGGCACCCGGGCGGTGCGGCTGCTCTCCGCGCTGGCGCTGCGCGACCGAATAAGGTACTGCACGTCCCCCGGCCTGCAAGGGCAGCTAGAGGCGCTTCGGCGCGCGGGGGCCGTGGCAGAGCTCTACGCCTGCGGGCTGGTGGGCGAGCCCGAGCGGGAGCGCGCCAAGATCGAGTTGCGGGCAGGCCCTTCCCCGTGGGGCCGACTGCCGGGCCTGTCCCACGCTTACGTCCGTCTCGCGCACGCCGCCTTCCTGGCGCTGCGGCAGTGGCGTTGCTGTAGCTTCGTGCTCGAACTGCTGGCGTCGTCGGTCCGCCGCACGGCGCCGGGGCCGGCCACGTTCGCGGAGCGAGCCCGAGACGCGGAATTGATGCGAGCTCAGGCGATGCGGCACCTGGCCCTGGCCGAGCGGCTGGCGGTGGCGGTTGGTCGCCGGCCGGATTGGCGCTCCCTGTCGTCCCGGCTGTGGGCCAAGGTGGAGGGGTGCGACCATCAGGGGGGCGCCGCCTACGAGCCCCGGCCGTTCGGCCGCCGCTGCCGCAGGTGCGGCCACTTCACCGAAGGGCCGGAGGCGTCTCGAGGAGATCGTGGGCCCTGAATGGGGCATCCTGCGCCGCGTCAATCGTCCCACCAGCAGTTGCCGCCCCAGCGGGCCGGCTGGCCCCCCTCGGCCCCAGCTCCCTCGACCGGCGCGACGGAGAAACCGAATTCCTCGAGCCCCTGCGGCCGGTCGGGCGAGACGATCTCGACGTCGATCGATGTGGCCGCGCAGCCGACCACGCGGAACGGCTGCCTGGCCCAAAGCCTGTGCAGGTCGAGGAGCAACTCGGCGGCATACAACGAGTCGTCCTTCTTGTACGGGCCGACCGCCGCGACCACCGCGAACGGATCGGCCGTGGGGAACAGCCCCAGGAGCGTGTCGGTGAAGCGTCGGAAGCGCGTCTGCACCAGGCTGTAGCCGCGCTCGAAGAAGCGCTCGCCCAGGCGCTCCTGGATTTCCGCGAGCGTGCGGGACTCGGCAGTGATCTCGGCGCTGAGGCGGTGCATCTCCGGGTCGGCCTTGCGCAACTCCTTCAGCGCCGGCCGGGAGTTGACGCGGAAGCAGGTCACGCCCTCCAATCCCTCCACGGGCAGCGGTGCCGTGCCGCAGGCCTCGGCCAGTTCCGCGAGGCACTGCCGGAACGCCGGCGCCTCGGCAGCGGCCGGGAAATCCAGCACCGCGAGGTAGTCGGCCGCCAGTGGGTCGAGCGGTGCCCCCGCCGCGCGCAGGGCCTCGACGACCGGCAGGTTGCGCGAGCGGGCCGCGTACATCAGGGCCGAGCGGCCGAAGGCGTCTGTCGGCCGCGAGTCAGCGCCGGCGGCCAGCAGCGCCTGCACGATTTCAACTTGGCCGCCCCAGACGGCCTGGATCAGGAGCGAGATGCCCGGCCAGGCGTCGTTGACGCTGGGCAGGTCGGCCCGCGCGCCGGCGGCCAGCAGGTCGCGGACAATCTCGGTGTGCCCGGCGGCCACGGCTTCGCTCAGGGCCGTGCGAGCCTGGCCGGGCGGCAACGGCCCCGCGGGCCGAGAACTGTAACCGTGCTGCCAGACGATACCGTGAACGTCGGCGCCCTCACCGCGCAGCGCCCGGGCTCGCTCCCGGTCGCCCTCGCGGGCGGCGGTCCGCAGGGCCACCTCATGCAGGCCATCGTCCCGCGCCCCGCCCCCGCGCAGGGCCTCGACGACCTCCAGTTCCGCGCCAGGGTTGTGGCGAGTCACCTCGGCGGCCAGGGACAGGGCCGTCAGGCCGCCCACGTCGCGGGCGTTGACGTCGGCCCCCGCCGCGATGAGCAATCGCACCGCCTCTCCGTTCGCATGGTGCCAGCCGTCCCAGGCGGCCGCCATCAGCGGCGTGCGCCCGTCGTTGTCGGCGGCGTTGACGTCCGCGCCGGCCTCCAGCAGCGCGCGCACCTCACCCTCTGGGCGGTCGGCCTTGAAGGCGTGGTGCAGGGGCGTCTGGCCCCGTTGGTCCCGCGCGTCGGTTCGGGCCTTGCCCGCGAGGAGGGCGCGCAGCGTCGCGAGCCGGCGCTTTCCCGATTGCTCGTCGCCGAGCGCCGCCATCAGGGGCGTCTTGCCCTCCTCGTCCGGCGCCTCCGTATCGGCCCCCGCGCCGAGCAGGATCGGGACCACGTCCGTTAGCTGCATCTGGGCGGCCACGTTCAAGGCGGTCCTGCCCCACTCGCCGGGCGCGTTGACGTCCGCCCCCGCCTCCAGCAGGGCCCGGAGGACGTCGAAGCGCCCGCCGGGCTTGGGCTTGCCCCTGCACTTCTGCACGCACGCCTGGAGGACGGTCTGGCCGGAAGGCCCTTCCCGCGCGTTGGCGTCCGCCCCCGCCTCCAGGAGCAACCGGACGACGGCGGCGTTCTTCTGCCCCGCGGCCCCCACCAGGGCCTCTCCGTTGGGGAGGGCGCCCGCCTCCAGGAGCGCCCGCACCACACCGAGGTGGCCGTTGCTCGCGGCCCGGGCAAGCGCCGAGCGGGTCTCGTCGCCTCCGTGCGCCTCGGCCTCCAGCAAGGCGCGGACGACCGACAAGTGGTTGGCCAGGCTCGCCGCCTCCAGCGCGGTCTGCCCGTTGCAGTCCCTCACCCGCACGGGGGCGCCGGCCCGGAGCAGCGCCCGCACGATCGCCTCGTGCCCCTCCCCGGCCGCCGTGACGAGCAGCGGGTACTCGGGGCGGACGTTGGGATCGGCGCCGGCCTCGAGCAGCAATTCCACCGCGCCCGCGTGGCCGCCGAAGACCGCCTGGCTCAGGGCCGTAAAGTCCCCGTCGGCCGGGTCGGGGACGTTGACCGGCACGCCGGCTTGCAGCAACGCGCGCACCTCGGCCACGTCGCCCGCGGACGCGGCCTTCATCAGGGCGGCGGCGCGAAAGCGCGGCACGTCCACGTCGCCGGACGCGCCCGCCCTGCGCAGCCGATCGACGATCTCGGCGTGCCCGTTGCGGGCGGCCAGGACGAGGGCGGTTCGCCCGTGGCGGTCTTCCGCGTCCACGCCGGCCCCAGCCTGGAGCAGCGCCTCGACCACGCCCAGCGAGCCCCGATCGGCGGCCAACATCAGCGGGGTCGTGCCGCGCGGCTGCACGTCGTCGCAGATCGTGTTCTTGACGTGCCGGTAGGCGGCGTCGGTGCGGGCACCAGCAGCGAGCAGCAGATCGACGTGCTCCAGGCGGGCCTCCTCCGCCTCCTCGGAGTCGCGGGCCAGGACGGCCAGCAGCGGCGTCTCGCCGGCGCGCGTTGCGGCGTTGACGTCCGCACCGGCCTCGAGAAGCCGGCGGACCTGGTCCACGGGCTTGGGCCGGCTCGCGTAGATGTAGATCAGCGGGGTGGTCCCCTCGTTGTCGGCGCGGTTGACGTCGGCCCCGTGGCGCAGCAGGAAATCGACCACCTCGTCGTAGCCGCTCTGGTACGCGGACAGGAGGAGCGTGGCCCCGCGCTTGTCGGTGGCGTTGACGTCCGCCCCCGCCGCGAGAAGGACGCGCATCGCCTCGAACGCCCGCTCGCCGCTGGATGTGGGGTCGTCAAACAGGCGACGGCAGGCCTCCAGGTGCCCGGCCTCGGAGGCGGCCTGGTGCAGGGCCGTGGTGCCGAGCTGATTGCGCGCGGCGAGGTCGGCCCCCGCGTCGAGCAGCAGGCGCACCACCTCGAGGTCGCCGCGCCCCGCGGCGGCCATCAGGGGCGTGTACCCGTGCTCGTCGGCGGCGTTGACGTCCGCGCCGGCCGCCAGGCGAGCGCGGACGGCGGCGAGGTCGCCTTCCCGGACAGCTTCGAGCAGGTCCATGGTAGAGGCTCCTTGTCGAGAGGGGCATTCGTCTCCTGGCCGGGCGCAGGGAACTGCCCGGCGCCCTCTCCGATAGCCTACCGAAGCAGGGGCCATCGGCCGTGATGCACGCGGAGGGGGGCAGCGGCGTAAGCCCGCCCCCCGACTGTGACCACTCGGCCTCGCCGTTGACCGGGAGGCTGGAAGTGGTCCTCCCTTTCCTGTGGGGACGGAGGAGGGGCCGCTTGGCCGCGCAAAGGGGCCCCTCCTCACCTGGGCCGCCGCCGACTACCAATCGTTGCCGAGCGCCTCGCCCCCGAGCGGCGTGCAGGCGGCCCACCAGATCGTGCCGGACGGCTTGGCCCCTCTTCCCCAGGCACGGAAAAGCGCCCTCGTATGCTGCGCGGGCGGCCCCTTTTCAGAACGGAACCTGACAAAACCGACTGATCCATAACCAACAAGGAGCGTGGCGCAGCTCGTGGCAGGGCTTCTAAACTTGGGAGGGCAGGGCCGAGGGCGCGGACGGCCAGGCGGATCGGTTGTTGCTCGGAGGCCTGCCCTGAACAGACTGCTCGCGTTCCGCCGAGATGATGGCCGTAAACTCGGGCATCCCAAACCACATTCACACGTCAGGGAAGACAGTCATGCGAAGTGCGATGATGACGAAAAGAAGCCCGAGAAAGAGGACGAGGGCGAAGGGATAAGGATCCGGCTCGGTCACGGCGCTCCCACCCGCCTGCGGTGTCGAGCGACCCCGGCGCGCACCGGGTTCTCTCAGCAGAGAGAGGCAAAACGACGAAAAACGGTGATAGGTGTAGGCGAGGCTCATTCCGCCGATGAACAACAAAATCGGGGCTGCCATACACTGCTCGGAGCGGATTCGCTCCCACCGGATGAAGGGGCGGTTGACGGGCCGTTCGCCGGGAGGGAAGGTCCAGGCAATCGAAGCGTTCTCCGGGACGTCGAATCGCATCGGGTAGATCAGCATCATGATGCCGACGCCACATCCCAGGACCGACCACAGCACGGTAAAAAAGACAAGGGGGGGCCCTTGGTCCGGCTCAACGACCTTGCTCGATGGGCTCGGCTCAGGTGGCACGAGTTCCGACGCCGCGACCCGATCGCTCCATCGCTCGTCGAGAACGAAATATCGGATTACCATCATCCCGACCAAGCAGCACGCGATGCCGAAAACCGACGGGCCGACCGCCCGGTAGCCGCCGACGAACAAATCCCCGAGCACGATGGCGACAAAGAGCAAGAAGCCAACCCACTGCAAACACTTAACGAGGGTAGGCCGCGATCGCAGCCAGCGGACGAACACGACAACCTCCTCCCGAAAGCGCCTCCCTTCCGATCTCGCGGAACTAAGAGGCCGACGGCCACTTCCTCGAAAAGAGCCCCAGGCCGACGACGCCGGTCATCCCGCCAAAAAAGAGTGAGATAGGGGCTATCTCGCACTGGTAACCGCGCAAGCGCTCCCACGGGATGGTGTGTCTCGCCCGCCCTCCGTCGGAGGGCCTCCCGCGCGCCGCGCCGGGCCGTTGTTCCCCCGGAGCGAGGCGGGCTTCGCGGACGGGCCTGCCGAGCCTGATCGGCATGGTCAGGCAATTGAGGCCGAGCACGCAGGTAATCGCCGAAAACCCCAAACAAAAGACGGCGGCCGCGTGGTTCGGCTTGCTGAAGGGGGGCCCCGGCTGCCGGCGCAGGGCCTCGATCTGGCGGTCCCAGGCGCGAAGGACGAACCGAGCCAGCACCATCCCGAACAGGCAGGCCGCGACGGCGACCACCGACGGGCCGACCACCGCGTAGCCGGTGGCGAACCAGTCGGCGAGGGCCACGACGACGGGCAGCAGGCAGGCCACCACCACCAGCCCCACCAGGAGCCTGGGCCGAGCTTGCAACCACGGGGTCATCGTTCTATTGGCCTCGAGCCAGATCTCGCGCAGGGCGCCTGCAACCTCGTTCCCGACCCACTCCGGCCGCCCGGCGCGGACGGCCGCGACCGGCGGGGCCCCGACCGAGGCGACCGGCTGGCCGGTCGCGTTGTCGGCCACTTCAACGCAGACCTCCGCGTCGAACAGAAACTTGCGACCCGGTTCCCAGGCGTAGGGCGCGCATTCGCGCCACCACAGCGCGGCTGCGGGCGCCTTCTCGGTCAGCAGGGCCAACGCCTGGGAGGCCTCGACGAGGTAGCCGCGCGCCCTCGCGGACCGGCCCACCAGCAGGGACGCCAGGCTCGTCAGGACGTCGCGCGAAGCAACCAAACGCCCCGGTTGGATCGGGGTGCCGACCGACAGCAGGGCCGCCAACTTGGCCAGCAGGGTGGGCGGGCCGACGAGTGCCCCGGAGGCGAAGAGGGCGCGGGCCTTCTTTTCCCCTGCGGCCAGCGGCAACTCCAGGCCGATCCACGCCTGGCGCACCTCTTCGGGGGCCTCCCCCGGCGGAGCGGCGATGATGCGAACGTTCACGTACGGCGATCCTCGACCGGGCCTCAGGTGCGAGCTGGGAAGTCCCCCTGGGTCAGGAGGAGCGACAGCCAATTGTCCGCTGCGAACGGATGCTCTGCAAGCGTGGAGTGACCCAAGTCGCCTTCCCCATCGGGGGCCCTTCGCCTCGCCGCACAGGGGAAGGTCGTCCGCCACCCGCTACCCCCGCCCGGTCAAATGTTGCACCTCTGCCCCCACTTCTTCCAGGTCTACCGGCTTTTGGAGGTAGCCAGCGGCGCCCAGCGCCGCCACCCGTGCCGAGCTCGGGTCAGACGCGGAGAGGACGAGCACCGGGATCGACGCCAGGGCGGGGTCGCTCCGCAAGGCGCTGAACAGGTCCCAGCCGGTCATCACCGGCATTCCCAGGTCGAGCAGAATCAGGTCCGGGGCCTTGTGGCGGCGCAACCAGTCCAGTGCCTCGCGCCCGTCGGCCGCCTCGGCGACGCGATACCCGAGCCCCTCGAAGACAGAAACCACCGCCAGGCGGGTGAGCGCGTCGTCCTCGACGACGAGGATGCGAAGGGGGGCGGGGGCCGCGAACTGCGCCAGGGCCTGCGCGACCTCGGCAGGCGTCTGGTAGCGCGCGCCCGGGCGCTTGGCCATCATCCGCTCCACGATGTGGACCAACTCGGAGGGGATGTCGGGCCGCAACTCGCGCAGCGGCTGCGGGGCATGCCCGAGATGGCCGATCAACTTCTCGTTCACCGTCCCTTCGGGGAAAGGGACCTGGCCGGCCAGCGCCCGGTACAGGGTGCAACCGAGGCTGTAGACGTCGGCCCGGATGTCCGCGTGGGTCGCGTCGCGCGCCTCCTCCGGCGCCATGTAGTCCACAGTCCCCAGCGCGGCGTACGCGGAAGTGAGCCCCGGGCCGTCCGGTTTCTGCGCGCCCTGGGACGGGGCGGTGGCCGAGGCGTCCGGCAGGCCCGGGAGGGCGCCCCCCGGCCCCACCGGCGGAGCAACCTCGCTGACGAACCGGGCGAGCCCGAAATCGAGGATCTTGATCCGCTCGCCGGGGGTCAGCATCAGGTTGTGCGGCTTGACGTCTCGGTGGACCATGCCCCGCTCGAAGGCGTGCTGTAACCCAAGGGCGGTCTGGCGGGCGTACTCGCAAGCCTGGCCGTGGGGGAGGCGCCTGTTTCGGCCGAGGACCACGTCGAGGTTGACGCCCTCGACGAGCTCCATGACCAGGAAGAAGGTGTAATCGGCCCGGTCGGCATCGTAGGCCGCGACGATGTTCGGATGGGACAGCCGCGCCGCGGCGCGCATCTCCCGGTAAAACCGTTCCACCATGGCGGGTCGCCCCACCAGGTGCGGATTGATCACCTTCAGGGCGACCAGTCGATCCATCAGGCGATGCCGGGCCTTGTAAACGGTGCCCATGCCGCCCGACCCCAGCTGCTCGAGGACCTCGTAGCGCGGGTGATCGATCAGGTCGGAGGGCACCGGCGGCCCCTCGGCGGCAGGCGCCTCGGCCAGCCCTTCTTGGACGGGGTAGGAGCCCGTGCCTGCTCCCGTCTCGACGTTGCCTCCCCGGCTGCTGTCGTCTGGTCCAACCTCGTCTGGCAGGGGCACGTTGAGCGGCCGCGGTTCTGGCCCTGTAGATGGATTGGGCATTCGTTCCCTCACTTTGCGACAAGCACCGCATTCCCGGGTGGGTTGGGCGGATTGCAGGGGTAGTGGCGAGCTCGTGGGCTGGGGCCCGCGGTTCGAGGGTGCAGCCAACAACCTCCTGCTCGGGGCAGAGTTCTTTCCTGGCGGCCGGTTGACCGGCTCCGGGTCACTTCCCCAAGCACGGAAACCCGCCCCGGTATGCCGCGCGAGCTGCTCCTTTTTCATAAACTTGGGACGGCATGGGCAGCAGGCCGGGGCGGAACGGTTGTTGCACACAGACCTGCCCGCGCAGGCCGCTCGCATTCCGCGGCCGATTCGCGCCTCGACCGGGCTTGGGGCAAAGGATGACTGTCGAGAGGGACGTTGCACGCTGCCTCGCCGACGCCCGGGCAGGCACGCAGGATGCGCTGGGCCAGGCGCTCGAGGCGTGCCGCGCCTACCTGCTGCTGATCGCCCAGCAGGAGCTGGCCCCCGACGTCCGCGCCAAGGGCGGGGCCTCCGACCTGGTTCAGGAGACGTTCCTGGAGGCCCAGCGCGACTTCGCCCGCTTCCAGGGCGAGACGGAGCAGGAACTGCTCGCCTGGCTGCGGCAGTTGCTGCTGCACAACCTGGCCAACTTCACCCGCAGTTTCCGCGACACCGCCAAGCGGGAGGTCGGCCGTGAGGCCCCGCTGTCGGGGCCCTCGCCCCCCCAACTGGAGGCTGCGAGCCCGACCGCCGAGGACCAGGCCATCGCCCACGAGGAGGAGGCGGCCGTTCGGCAGGCCCTCCAGAGGCTGTCGGAGGACCACCGCACCGTGCTGACGCTTCGCCACGAGGAAGGGCTGTCGTTCGAGGAGATCGGCACCCGAATGGAGCGCTCGGCCAACGCGGTGCGCAAACTATTCGCGCGGGCCGTCGAGCGGCTGCAGGAAGAAATGGGGCCCCCCAATGACGTCGCCTGAGCTCGAAGCGCGGGAAGAGCAGTTCGCGTCCCTCGTGGCCGCCTGCGACGAGGCCCTCGAGGCAGGACTGGCCCCGCCGATGCTGTCCACGGCCGATGCCCCGCCCGGGCTCCCGGACCGACTGGAGCGAGGCATCGTCTGTCTCCGCCTGCTCCGCCGCTGCCTGGCGCGGCCCGCCACGCCCCCGCCGTCCGGCGCGACCGATCCCCCGCGCGGGCTCGGCCGCTTCGAGGTCCGCCGCGAGCTCGGCCGCGGCGCCTTCGGCGTGGTGTTCCTGGCCTTCGACCCGCTCCTGCGCCGCGAGGTCGCCCTCAAGGTGCCTCGCGCCGACGCCCTGGTGTCGCGCGAACTGCGCGAGCGATTCCTCACTGAGGCCCGCGCCGCCGCCGCGCTGGACCACCCCAACCTGGTGCCCGTGTACGAGGCGGGGGAGGTCGGGCCGCTGTGCTACCTCACCTCGGCCTACGTCGCAGGCCCCACTCTCGACCGCTGGCTCAAGGACCAGGCCGATCCGCTCCCCTCTCGCGCCACAGCCGCCCTGCTGACCTGTCTGGCCGACGCCCTGCAGTACGCCCACAGCCGTGGGGTGGTCCACCGCGACCTCAAGCCCAGCAACGTGCTGCTCGAGGCGCCGGGGGAGGGCGGCGACCTTGTGCCCCGCGTGACCGACTTCGGGCTGGCCAAGTTGGTGGGGGCCGAGGGGCCGGCGCAGACGCACAGCGGGCAGATACTGGGCACGCCCGCCTACATGGCGCCGGAGCAGGCGGCCGGGCAGGCCCACGTCGCCGGGCCCGCAGCCGACGTCTACGCGCTGGGCGCCATCCTCTACGACTGCCTGACGGGCCGGCCCCCCTTCCAGGGCGATACGGTGCTGGACGTGCTCGTGCAGGTGCGCACGAGCGAGCCCGTCGCCCCGCGTGCCCTCCGCCCCGGAGTGCCGCGCGACCTCGAGACGATCTGCTTGAAATGCCTCCACAAGGAGGCGCACCGGCGCTACGCCAGCGCGGGAGAGCTCGCGGAAGACCTGCGGAGCTTCCTGGCCGGCCGGCCGATCCGGGCCCGGCGGGCCGGCGCCGCGGAGCGCGCCTGGCGCTGGTGCCGGCGCAACCCGGTCGTCGCCGCCCTGGCCGGCTCGCTCGCCGCGCTGCTCCTGCTCGCCACGGCCGGCGCCTCGCTGGCGGCCTTGCAGCTCAAGGAAGGGCGAGACGACGCCCGGAACAGCCTGACGCGGGCCCGGGAGGCCGAGATCGAGGCCCGCGAGGCCGAGGGGCGGGCCACCGCCAACCTGCGCTCCTCCTACCTGCAACAGGCCCGCGCCCTGCGCCAATCGGGGCGGGACGGCCAGCGCTTCCTGGCGCTGGCGGCGCTGGCCGAGGCCGCCCGCGTGCGCCCGGGGGCCGACCTGACCGACGAGGCCCTCGCCTGCCTCGCCCTGCCCGACCTGGGGAACGCGCGGCGGGTCGGAGGGACGTTGCCGGCAGAGTGCGGCGCTTGCTTCGACCCGGCGATGGCCCACTATGCCCGGAGCGACGGCCGGGGCGAGCTGAGCGTGCGCGCCGTCGCCGACGACCGAGAGCTCGCCCGGCTGCCCGGAGCGGGTGCCCCCATCGGGCTGCTCCGCTTCAGCCCAGACGGGCGCCTCCTGGCGGCCCGCGGGCGCATCGCGCCGGCAGGGGCGGCCGGCGTGAAGGTCTGGGACTGGCGCCGGCGGCGCGTGGTCTTGGAGCAGCGGGCGGGCATGTCACGGCCCTACCCCGGCTCCCCCCGGTACGGCCTGGGGCTCGACTTCAGCCCCGACGGCCGCGCCCTTGCCGTGGGCGGGAGCTGGAGCGTCGAGGGCATCAAAAACGTCCGGCTTTTCGACCTCGCCACCGGGGCACAGACGAGGGCCTGGGCCGTGCCCCACCTCGCGGTGGAGGTGGCGTTTCGACCGGACGGGCGCCAGCTCGCCGTCGCCTGCGGGGAGGGCAGGGTGGAGGTGCGCGACGCCGGGTCGGGCGAGGTCGTGCGCGCCCTCCCGCTGTCGAACCGGGGGCCCTTGCACGCGCTGGCATGGTCCCGCGATGGGCGCCTGCTGGCGGGCGCCTCCAAGTTCCGCCTCGTCCACGTCTGGGACCTCGCCGAAGGAGGGCAGCTCGACCTCGAAGGGCACGTGTCGCAGGCGATTGGCGTGACCTTCGGCCCCGGGCGCCTGCTGGCCTCGCACGACCTGGGCGGAGAGACGCGGCTGTGGGACGCCGCGAGCGGGCGCCAGGTCCTGCGGGCGCCGGGACGAGGCCTCTCCTTCAGCGCCGATGGTCGGTGGCTTCCCTATGCCCAGGGGGCAGAGGTCGGCGTCTGGGAAGTGGCCGCGGCCCGGGAGTGCCGCCGTCTCTACGCGGGCAGCGGTCACCTTGGCCTCGATTTCAGCCCCGACGGGAAGCTTCTGGCCGTCTCGGGCGCGACCGTATCGCTCTGGGGCGCCCGGGACGACGGGAGTGCGGCTGCGACCGTGCCAAATGCGCCCTTGCCCAACCCGGCGGTGGGGCTGGAGGGCTCCGCGGTGTTCGGGAAGGACGGCAGCCTGTTCACCACCGGGATGGAGGGGCTCTGGCGCTGGCCCGTTCGGCGCGGTTTGGTGGGGCCGGGCGAGGTCACCGTCGGCCCGCGCGAGCCGTGGGAGCGCCGCCCGCTGGGGCAGGCATCCCTGGATTGGGGCCGCAGGCGCCTCGCGGCCGTCGAATACTTCGCGCCCCCGCGGGGGAAGGTGCCCCGTCCGCTGGGGATCGACCCCTTCTTCCCGATCGGGGCCCTGGTGCGCGACCTTGTGCCAGGCGCCGGGGGGGCGCGGCACCTCCGGCAACAAGTAGGGGGGCTCGTGGCCCTGAGCCCCGGCGGTGGCTGGGCGGCTACGGCGACGCCAGGGCGCAAGGGAGTGGTCGGCGTGTGGGACGTTGCGGCAGGCAAGTTGGTGCGGGAGCTCCCGGGCGGCCCGGCCCGCGCGGCGTTCAGCCCGGACGGCCGGTGGCTCGTGGTCGCGTTGGAGGACGAGTACCGCTTCTACCGAACGGGCTCGTGGGAGGCGGCCCACAAAGTCCAGACTCGAGACATGGCAGGGGAGGCCGGGGCCCTCGCCTTCAGCGCCGACGGCCTGATGCTGGCCGTCACGCACGCGCGGGACCAGGTCCGCCTCGTCGAGCCCGTCACGGGGCGCCACCTGCTGACGCTGCGCGCGCCCGACCAGCGCCGGATTTCCGCCCTCCGGTTCAGCCCCGATGGCAGCCTGCTGGCGGTGGTGACGAAGGGCTTTTCCAACCGCCCGCCGATCCTCGTCTGGGACCTGGGGCTCGCCCGCCGCGCGCTCGCGGCGGCGGGCCTGGCCGGCGAGTTGCCCGACTCTCCCCCTTCCCGGTCGGCCGAGGCCGCCCCGCCCCTGCGGGTGCGCGTGCTGAAAGGGGGCTGACTCGCGCTGGAGGCCCCCGCCGTCAGGGTTGACACGCAACGCCCTGTTTTCCTACGCTATCTACAGCGGGCTCGGTCGCGAGGGCGTGGTGCTCTCACAGGCGTAGGAGGGCTTATTTTGTGACGCGCCCCGTCATCGGCATTGCCACGCAAACGCTCGAAGCCATCCCCGGCAAGCTCCCCCCCTGCTGGATCATGGGCCAACGGTACGTGCGCGTCCTCGTCGGCGTCGGGGCCCTTCCCTGGCCGATCCCGCTCGTCCCCAACGACGAGCCCACCCTCCGCGCCATCTACGACTCCCTCGACGGCGTCTTCCTCACCGGCGGCGTGGACGTCGGCCCCGAAAACTACGGCGAGGAGCGCCACGAGATGTGCGATCGCGCCGACCCCCCCCGCGACTGGGCCGAGATCCTCCTCGTCCGCTGGGCCCTGGCCGACCACAAGCCGATCCTCGGCGTTTGCCGCGGTATCCAGATCATCAACGTCGCCTGCGGCGGCAGCCTCTACCAGCACGTCGCCGATCAGCGCCCCGACGCCATCAAACACGACTACTTCCCCACCGTCACCGAGTACTCGCGCGACTACCTCGCCCACCCTGTCCGCGTCGAGGCCGATAGCCGCCTCGGCCGCCTCCTCGGCGCCTCCGAACTGTCCGTCAACAGCATGCACCACCAGGGCATCAAGCGCCTCGCCCGCGGGCTGAGGCCCTGCGCCTTCGCCCCCGACGGGCTGATCGAGGGCGTCGAGTCGGCGAACGGCACCTACCTCGTCGGCGTGCAGTGGCACCCCGAGGAACTGGCCGACGCCGATGCTTCCCAGCGCCGACTGTTCACCGACTTCCTCGATGCTGCCCGGGCCTACCACGCTCATGCACCGCTCGCATCACCGCTGGCATAGCCCCGCACTCGGGCGCGACATGGACCTGCTCGTCTTCGGCCATGCCGGCGCGCGCGTCCTCGCCTTCCCCGCCTCGCGCCACCCCTTCCACGACTGGGAAGATCGCGGCCTCGTCGGCTCCCTCTCCCAGCACCTCGCACAGGGCCAGCTCCAACTCTTCTGCGTCGATCAGGTCGATGCCGAGAGCTGGTACGGCTGGGGGCTCCACCCCGCTCAGCGCGCCCGCCGCTACGCACAGTACGACGACTACCTCCTCCGCGAGGTCGTCCCGTTCACCTTGCAGGTCAACCCCAACCCGTTCCTGATCGCGACCGGGCCGAGCTTCGGCGCCTACCACGCCGCCAACTTCTCCTTCCGCCATCCCGAACTGGTGGGGCGCCTCCTGGGGATGAGCGGGCTGTACGACATTCGCCGCTTCACGAACGGTTACTACGATAACAACGTCTACTTCAACAACCCGTGCGACTACCTCGCCAACGAGAACGACGAGGAACGGCTCAGCGCCCTGCGGCGGATGGACGTCGTGCTGGCGGTCGGCCGCGATGATGCGCTGCTCGCCCAGAACCAGTACCTGTCGGACCTGCTGTGGGCCAAGAACGTCTGGCACGCGCTGCGGGTCTGGGACGGCTTCGCCCACGACTGGCCCACCTGGGCCCGGATGCTGCCCCTGTACGTGGGCGGTCACGATTGAGAGTTGCTCCGCGCCTTGGATGAAGTTTCTTCTCTCGAGGCCGGGGCGGGGGAGGGCCGACATGGCCACCTGGACGGCTGACAATTTCGGCAACGACGGCGCCCGCGGCTTCCTGGCGATGCAGACCGCCAAGCTGGTGGGGACCATCAACGAGGTGCTCGCCGACCCCGAGCGCAGCGAACTGGACGAGGACGGCGAGAGCCTGCTCATGCCCAGCGTCGAGGTGCTCGCGCTGTTGTGCGAGCGCTACAATGCCGTCCCGCCCAAGCCCGCCACGGTGCGCCAGTGGCGCGACAAGTACCTCGCGGTCTACGACCGCGACGTCGACAAGCTCAAGCCAACGTCCGAGCTCAAGGCGGCGCGGCGCAAGGTCATCGACAAGACCTTCCGCTGGCTCGAAGGGCTGGGGGCATCGTACCACGCACCGTGACGAAAGGGGGCCGTTGGCATGGCGAAGATCGGCTTGCTGGTGGGGCGCGAGTGGTCGTTCCCGCCGCGGTTTCTCGAGGAAGTGAATCGGCGCAACGCCGGCGTCACGGCGGAGCTCGTGCGCCTGGGCGGGACGCGCATGAACGAGCCGGTCCCCTACGCCGTGCTGATCGACCGCATCTCGCACGAAGTGCCCTACTACCGCACCTACCTCAAGCACGCTGTGCTCCAAGGCGCCACGGTGGTCAACAACCCCTTCACGTGGACCGCCGACGACAAGTTCTTCGAAGCCACGTTGGCTGCCAAGCTGGGGATCGCGCACCCCAAGACGGTGGCCCTCCCCAACAAGGAATACGTCCCCGGCATCGTCCACGAGGAGAGCCTGCGCAACCTCGTCTACCCGCTCGACTGGGAGGGCATCCTCGACTACGTGGGCCTGCCCTGCGTGCTCAAGGACGCCCACGGGGGCGGGTGGAAGAACGTCTCCGTGTGCCACACGCGCGACGAGCTGTTCGCCGCCTACAACCAGGCCGGGCTGCTGACGATGGTGCTCCAGGAGTTCGTGCAGTGGGACCAGTATTACCGCTGCCTGGCCCTGGGCCAGAAGGAAGTGCTGGTGATGCGGTACGACCCCAGCCCGCGGCGCTACCTCGCCGACGACGACCACCTGCGCACGCCGCTGGGGAAGCGCATGGTGAGCGACTCGCTGAAGCTGGTCAAGGCGCTGGGTTACGACATGAACTCTCTCGAATGGGCGGTGCGCGACGGCGTGCCCTACGCCATCGACTTCATGAACCCGGCGCCCGACATGGACGTCAACTCGCTGACGCCGAAGTATTTCGAGTGGGCCATCGCCCACATGGCCGACCTGGCGATCGAGCTCGCCCAATCGCCGCGCCCGCAGCGGCGCGAGCTAAGATGGAATGAGTGGTTTTGAGGGAAGGCGTTTCCCTCACCCCCCAACCCCCTCTCCCTCCTTGGGAGAGGGGGTTGGGGGGTGAGGGAACTGCGAGAGGAGGGCAAGCCATCATGGCCAGCGCCGACCGAGTCAGCGAGGTGGTCCGCCATCTGGAGCAGACGCTCCTGTCGGGCCAACTCGCCCCCGGCGACCTGCTGCCCAGCGAACGGGAGATCAAGGCCAGCCTCGGCGTCAGCCGCAGCGTCGTTCGCGAGGCGCTGGGCCGGCTTGCCAGCCTGGGGCTCCTCAACAGCGTTCACGGCTCCGGCACCCGCGTCGCGGTCCCCGACGGCCGGCCCATCGCCACCGGCTACCGCCACCTGCTCCACCACGGCGAGCTCGACCTCCGCCACCTCGCCGAGGTGCGCCTGCCCCTCGAAACCGCCATCGCCTCGCTCGCGGCGCGCCACCGCAGCGACGAACACCTCGCCCGCCTCGCCGCGGCCCAGTCGGTGCTGGGCGATGCGCAGGCGACGCTGGATTCCCACGTCCAGGCCGACCTGGAGTTTCACGCGGTGCTCGCCGAGGCCAGCGGCAACCCCCTGTTCGGCATGGTGCTGGCGCCGATCCAGGAATTGCTCATCGAAAGTCGGCGCCGCACCCTCGGCCGGCACGGTTCCCTTCTGGCCCACGAACACCACGCCGCCATCCTGGCCGCCGTCGGGGAGGGCGATCCCGACGCCGCGACCCAGGCCATGCGCCGGCACCTCGAAGCGAACTTCCAGCACCTCGCCGAAGAGCCCCCGGCGTGAGGACAGCCCTCGCGCCCGCACCATTCATGGCCCCCCGTAAGAGGCAGTCATGCTTTCTTCCCTCGTCGCGCTCTCTCTGTTGTCGGCCGTGCCGGCCGCCCCCAAGGCGAGCCTGCCCGTCCCGATCGCCGGCGCCCGCACCGTGGTCGCCGCCATCGTCGAGGCGGCGAAACACAACGCCAGCCAGGCCACGCCGCGCAAGGGCGACGAGCTGACGGCCTACTACGTCCGCACCGCCGCCGCCGCCGCCCGCAAGCTCCCCGAGGCAGAGCGCGCCTCGGCGTTTCTCCTGGGCATCGGGGTCGCGCTCGACACGGCGGCGCTACTGCGCAAGAACCCGGTGACGGGCAACCTGTGGAACAAGGTGGAGAGCGAGAAGGAGCGGGCGGCGCGGCTCAAGGTGATCGGCGAGCCAACGGTCCACGGCCGGCACGACCTGACGCAGCACTTCGTCGTGTCGGCGGCGTTGACGGCCAGCCACGGCCCGCGGGCCGCCGAGACGGCCGGGCTGCTCAAGGAGATGCTCGACGCCGAGGGCGGCAGCGGCTTCAGCTTCGCCGACCTGGCCTCCGACCTCGCCGGCATCGCCTTCGCCGAGCAGGTGCTGCGCTCCCCGGCCCGCCTGGCCCAGCTCGAAAAGGGCTTCGTCGTCCGCGACTACGCCCCCTCTCCGCGGGGGCTCGTGGAAGGGCTGACGTCGGCCGACTTCGAGCGCCGCTACGGCAGCCTCACCGACAAGCGCTTCCGGGCCGCGCTCGAGGCGCTCCGCAAGCAGGTGCGCGCCTTGCCCGGACACAAGGCCCCCGCCAAATGAAGGCGCGCCTCACGCCCACGTGACCGGCTCCTCCTCCCACTCGCTCGCCCACACCTCCATCTCCAACTCGTTGCGCAACCGCTCCGCCACCATCTCGACGCCCAGCCGCTCCGTCGCGTAGTGTCCCGGCAAGATCAGCCCCAGCCCCTGCGCCCGCGCCGCCAGGTAGTCGTGAAAGCGCATCTCCCCCGTCAGCAGCACGTCGGCCCGCGCGCGGACGGCGTCGTGCAGCAGTTCGCCGCCCGCCCCGCACACGACCGCCACGCGCCGCACCGGGCGCCCCGCCTCGCCCACCACCTGCACCGGCCCGCACTTCAGCAGTTCCCGTACGCGCTTCGCCAGTTCCGCCAGCGCCACTCCCTGCGGCAGGGCCCCCACCCGCCCCTCGCCCGTGCGCGACGTCTGCGGCAAGAGCGGATAGACGTCGAAGGCCGGCTCCTCATAGGAGTGGGCCTTGCGCAGCGCCGCCACGACCGCCGGCACGCCGCGCTCGGGGCATACCACCTCCAACCGCCACTCGCTCACCTCCTCGCGCCGGCCTTTCTGCCCGACGGTCGGATTGGCTGTGTCGGAGCCGAAAAACGTCCCCGTGCCCGCCAGGCGATAACTGCACTCGCGGTAGGCGCCAATGTTTCCCGCCCCCGCCGCGAAAATCGCGTCGGAGACCTTCGCCAGGTCCGCGTCCGGCACGAAGACCACGACTTTGGCCTGGCGCGCTCCATCGAGCTTGCGCAAAGGGCCCGCGTCCTGGAGCTCTAACTTCTGACAAAGGAGATCGTTGATCCCGCCTGTCGCGTTGTCGAGCGCCGTGTGCGGGCTGTAGACGGCGACGTTCGCGCGCGCCAGCGCCAGCAGCATGCGCCCCTCGGGGCCATCGCCGGTGAGCCGGCGCACCGCCTTGAAGAAGATGGGGTGGTGCGTGACGATCAGGTGGGCCTTGCGCGAGATGGCCTCCTCGGCGCTCTCGGGCGTGACGGTCAGACAGGTCATCGCGCGCTCGACCGGCGCGTCGCGCTCGCCGAGGAGCAGGCCGACGTTGTCCCAGTCCGCCGCCAGGCTGGTCGGGGCGAAGCGCTCCAACTGCTCGATGACGAGCCCCACGGTGAGCATGGATACCTCCCTCACCCCCAACCCCCTCTCCCAGAACGGGCGAGGGGGAGCCGGACAAGAAGACGCGGCGCCTCCCCCCTGACGGCCGACAGACCTTCTCCCCCTCTCCCTCCTTGGGAGAGGGGGTTGGGGGGTGAGGGAATCGCCTTCGCCCAGAGACAGCGGCCGCCGTCATCGCCGCACGAATCCGTCGCAGCGCGCCCGGCAAGTCCTTCTCGACCAGTTCCGTGCGGATGCGACAGAACCGGAGGTCGAGCGACTCCAGCAGTCCTTGGCGTCGGCGGTCGGCTTCCTGCTGATCGTCGTGAACGGGACCATCGACCTCGACGATCAATCGGAAGGCCGCCGCGAAGAAATCGACCACGAATGGGCCGAGAGGTTGCTGGCGGCGGAACTTGACTCCGTCCAACTGCCGCCCACGAAGGGCCTGCCAAAGGAGTTGCTCCCCTCGCGTGGGCCTTTTGCGAAACTCGCGAGCGATCTCCACCATCTGTCTCCTCAAGGGCTCCGGCACTTCCCAGTGATCGGACATGGTCGGGCCTCCTTTCGGGCCGCGGGTTTCCCTCATCCCCCAACCCCCTCTCCCAAGGAGGGAGAGGGGGAGAGGAAACGTGAACGGTTGAGAGAAAAAGTAGCCTCCTCTTGTCTTCTGTCTGGCCCCCCCTCTCCCTCCTTGGGAGAGGGGGTTGGGGGGTGAGGGAACCGCCCTCACTCCACCAGCGCCGAATACCACAACCGCAACGTCTGCCCCCCCTGTCCCGGGCGCGGCGGCCCGTCCGCCGTTGCCAGCGCCCTCCCGTCCGCGGTAAACGCCAAAAAGCTCGTCCCCCCAACCCGCACCGGCAACGACGCCCGCTCCTGCCCCATCGTGGCGTCCCACAACTTGACCGCCGCGCCGCTGCCTCCCGACGCCAGCGTCTGCCCGTCCGGGCCGAACGCCAGGCAGGTCACGCGCCGACCGCCCGGCCGAAGCGCAAAGCGCTCCTCCCCGTCCTCCAGGGCCCACACCTTGATGAGCGCGTCGGCCCCCCCCGAGGCCAGCAACTTGCCGTCGGGCCCGAACGCCAGGCACGTCACCCGGCCCCTGTGGCCCGCCATCTCGCGCACCAGGGCCCCGGTGCGCGCGTTCCACACCTTGATCGCCCCGCGCTCGCTCGACGCATCCACCCCCGCCGCCAGGTGACGGCCGTCGGCGCTGAACGTCAGGCAAGTCACGGGCCCGGGATGGTCGGGCAACACTTCGCGCGGCCGGCCCGTGCCCACGTCCCAGATCGTGATGCGTCGGTCCCAGCTCCCCGCCGCCAGCGCCTGACCGTCGGGGCTGAAGGCAAGCGCCAGCACCCGCTCCGCAGGGCCGCCCAGCGTGCGCACGAGCTGGCCCGTTCTCGCGTCCCACAACTTGACGACGACCACCTCGCCCTTGCCCGCACGCGCAGGCGGAGTGTGCCGGTCGGCGGTGGCGATCAGGGCGCCGTCCGGGGAGATGGCCAGGCAGCGCGGCCGCTC
Organism: Gemmatales bacterium; assembly: GCA_038239195.1. Classification (GTDB taxonomy): domain Bacteria; phylum Planctomycetota; class Planctomycetia; order Gemmatales; family Gemmataceae; genus JBBSEZ01. Next base: position 18,974 of record JBBSEZ010000027.1, on the reverse strand, counting down.
GTCGAACTCGGCGAGAACGCGCCGCTCCTGCCGCAGCGCCACGTCCCACGCGACCACCTCCCACACGGTCAGGTCGAACTGCCCCACGCGGGTGAGGCGCCCGCGAGCCCAGGCTAGGGCGCTGCCGTCGGCCGTCATCGCCACCGTCCCGGGCTGGCCATCGTGGCCCGCGAGGTCGATGCGCTCGGGCCGCCCCGCCACCGCCCACAGTCGCACCGTGCGGTCGTCGCCCCCGGACGCCAGCACCTTGCCGTCGGGGCTGAACGCCAACCCATGCACCCCGCCGCGATGGCCGCGGAGCTGTTCCTGCGGTTCCCGGTCCTTGCGAGTGAGGTCGTAGAGGGCGATGGGCCGCGGCGGTTGCTGGCTGGCGCTGCCCAGGGCGTTCTCGGTGGACACCGCCAGCATCCGCCCGTCGGGCCCGAACGCCACCGCCGACACCGGCGCGCCGTCGCCGGGGAAGTCGCGCAGCGACACCGCGCGAGGCGCATCCCAGGACGGGACCTCCCACAGCCGCACCCAGCCGTCCGCGGCCCCCGCCGCGACGGTCAGGCTGTCGGGGCTGAAGGCGACACTGGCGACCGCGCCGACGTGCCCGGGCAGGAAGCGCTGCGCGGTCGTTTGCACGTCCCACAGTACGACCTTGTGGCTGGGATCGGCGCAGGCCACGACCTTGCCGCTGGGGCTGAACGCGACCCCGCAGTGGGGCTGGGTGCGCCCCGGCAGAGTGAGCTGGTGACGGCGTTCCTCGACGTCGTACAGGCTCATCGAGGCGCCGCGCGCCGGGCCCTCGTTGACGGCGAGCAGTTTGCCGTCGGGGCTGAAGGCCAGCCCGCGCACGGGCCCGTGCTTCGCCTCGATCGCGAACAGCGGTTCGAGCGACGGCAGCCTCCAGAACTTGAGGAGCCCGCCCGCGCAGCCCGTCACGAGCGTTTTCCCGTCGGGGCTGAAGGCCAGGCTCGTGACGCGATGCACGTGCTGGTGCTGCCGGGCCAGCTCTTTCCCACTTACCGGCTCCCACAACACCACCTTGCCGTCGCGGCCCCCCGAGGCGAGGAGCGGCGGCAGCGCCACCGTTCCGCCAATTGCGTCCCGAGCGTGCGTCGGGCGGAAGGCGACGGCCTGCACGTCGCGGTCGTGGCCGAGCAGGGCGTGGCGGTAGCGCTTGCACTTGCCGTAGAGCACGCCCCAGGCGAAGTCGCGCAGGTCGGCGGGGAAGGCGGAGTCGTCTTCCAGCATCTGCTGCGCCTGGATCGGGTCGGTCTGCCATACCGCCCCGACACGAAGGAGTTGAGCGGTGAACAGCAGGCGCCGCGTGCGCTTGAGTTGATCGTCGAGCGCATCGGCACGAGCCCGCGCCAGGTCGCGCTGCTTGCGCACCTCTTGCGTGAAGTGAATCCCTCCGTAGAGCAGGAGCGACCCGGCGACCAGGCTGACCACCAGCAGCGCCGCGGCGGCGGGCCGGCGGCGGGCCCATTTCCAGGCGTGGGCGAATGGGCTGATGGGCCGGGCGCGGACCGGCTCTCCCGCCTGGAACCGGCGGAGGTCTTCGGCGAGGTCGAGGGCGCTGGCGTAGCGCCGCGGGGACGACTTGTGAAGGCACTTGAGCGCGATCGTCTCCAGGTCGCGCGGCACGCCGGGCTGCAACTGGCGCGGGGAGACCGGGTCTTGCGTCAGCACCTGCTGCAACGTATCGAGGACCGTTTCGCCCAGAAAGGGAGGCCGGCCGGTGAGGCACTCGTAGAGGATGGCGCCGAGCGAGTAGACGTCGGCGGCGGGGCCAATGTTCTTCTTGCCCTCCGCCTGCTCGGGGGACATGTAGCAGGGCGTCCCGAGCACGTCGTTGGTGCGCGTGAGGTTGACGGCGCCGCCGACGAGCAACTTGGCGAGCCCGAAATCGCTGATTTTCGGGTCGCAGTTGGCGAGCGCCGCGTCGGGGGCGGCGTCCAGCAGCACGTTGGCGGGCTTCAAATCGCGGTGGATGACGCCCTTGTCGTGGGCGTAAGCCATCGCGCGGGCCAGCGCCTCGACCATCCGGGCTGCGTCGCGCGGCGCCTGCGGCCGCCCGCCCATCTTGCCGGCCAGGTTTCCGCCATCGACGTACTCGAGGACGAGGCAGGTCCGGCCCTCGTGTTCCTTGACCTCGAAGACCTGCACGATGTTGGGGTGCTGGAGCCGCGCCGCCGCCTCGGCCTCGGTGCGCACGCGCGCCAGGGGCACGGCCTCGCTGAGCACCTTGAGGGCGACGATGCGATTCGGCCCCTTCTGCCAGGCGCGGTAGACGACCCCCATGGCGCCGCGGCCCAGTTCGCCCAGCACGACGCAGCCGGGGATGGCCGGCAGCGCCTGGGTGGGGGGCAGTAGCGGCGTGGTGGCGAACGCCGAGGGCTGGGGCGCCGCCGGGCGCGCTTCGGGGGCCTTGAGCGCCGGCGAGGGGGAGAGGGCGTCATCGACCTCGAACTGGAGGCGAAGTTGCTCGCTCAGCTCGGGGAAGCGCGCTTGGTAGTCGGCCAGGCAGGGGGCCTCGCCGCGCTGCTCGCGCAGGACGACCTCGTTGTAGATCAGGTCGAGGACGGCGTCGGGGTTGGAGCGCAGCCCGGGCTGGCGCTCGAGGAGGGCCTCCACGCGCACGCGCTCGCCGCGCGCCCAACTCTCGCGCTGGTGGACGAGCAACTCGACCAGCGAGGGGCCCGGCTCAGGCATCGCCGTCCTCCAGCCCGAGCTCGGCGGAGACGCGCGCCAGCGCGCGGTGCAGCCTCTGGCGCAGGGTGACGACGTTCCCGCCGACCTGCGCCGCGATGGCGGCCCAGTCGTGGCCCTGGTTGCGCAGCTCGACCAACATGCGCTCGTCGGGGGCCAGGCGCCGATGCACTTCTTCGAGGAGGTCGCGGGCCTCGACCTGCCGCGAGGGCCCGGGGGCGTCGGTGACGATCTGGTTGGCCTCGAGCGAGTTATCGACGAGCCGCTGGTCGCGGCAGGCGGCGTGCTGATGGCGGGCCGTGTTGAGCAGCTTGTTGCGGGCCATCGCGGTCAGCAGCTTGAGGAGCTGTTCGGGCGTGTCGAGCTCGTACTGGCCGGAGGCGGCGCGCACGAAGAAGCTGAGGAGGACCGACTGGCAGACGTCCATCGAGTCGCAGGTGCGCCGCAGGGCGGGGTCGGTGAGGCGAAAGCGCACGGCGCGGCGGATGGCCGGCTCGTAGCGCCGCACCAGCTCGGAGGCCGCCTGCTCGTCGCCGCGGCGCACCCGGCCGATCAGGTCGCGGAAGCTCTCCTCGGACATGGCGGCGCCTCGTTGGGTGAGAAGAGGGAGAAGCCGATTCATTTTAAGCGGCGCAGAAGCCAGCCACCAGTCGGCACAGGCTTTCCGGCCTCTGAAGCTCACTTCACCGGCTCGTCGGACAAGGGCTCGCCGCCCTCGACCGCCTCGCGCATGTCTTCGGGACAACTGGCCCAGGTCGCCTGGTAGGTGGTCTCGAGGGGGACTGGAACGTAGCTATCCGGTCCCAGATACGCCGGCATGTCCGGCAACACGCCCCCAACGCCAACCGGCTCGACGTACGCCACTGTCGGGACGACGGCGACGTAGGCGGCCAACGTGAGCGGCTTGTCCGGCGCCAACTCGAACGGCTTGTCCTCGATCTCATCCCAAATGGCCTTGTGGATCCCTTGCGGGTCGCGGGCCGACGGGGGGAACAGGTCGAGGACCAGAAGGTGAACGCCGTGCTTCAGGAAATCGACGGTTTTCTCCACGAACGACCGCAAGGCCGAGCGGCTGCTCTTGTTGCCGGGCGAGACGATCTCGATCGCGCAGACCACGCGGCCGAGGGGGTGGCGGATGGCGATGCGGTTGCCGCGGTTGGCAAAGACTTCGTCCTGCGCGCGGATGACGTGTCGAGTCTTCGGCGGGGTGGCGGTCACGACGTTTCCGCCCGCCGGCTCGGCTGGGCGGTTGGGCCTCTCCCACCGTTGCAGCGCGAGAACGTCCGGCACGACCCCCGCGGCGTGCTGCTCGACCAGGGCGGAGTAGCCTTTCGGCAGGGCCCCCGCATTGAGAGCGTTGCAGATGGCGATTGTCCACGCCTGGTGGAAGTGATGGAACAGGTTGGCATCGACGCGAGCCCAGTCGTGAATCGGCATGGCTTGGCCTTCCGTCGTGGTCCTGGCACCTCGCCCTCCGCGCATTCTACCCTCCCCGGGCGGTCCGAAACAACACTCCAAAGGGGCGCATCCGTTCAGGCTCATCCCTCGCGCGGCGCGCCGGTTGACCTTCCCCGCCCGGCGAGCGTTTGCTACAAGCTCGGGCCACGCTGGGGCCCTCGTTGGCGCGCCTGCCTTCCTCGTCCGGCCCCTGACCCACTCCTCGACCCTTGCAGGGGGCCTGCCCGCATGGACTGGATGGTCGCGATCGGGGAAGACTGGCTGAAGACCCTGGGCTGGATGGCAGGGCTCGCCGTTGCTTTCGGCGCCCTGGCCCGCCTGATGCCCTGCAACCCCGGCATGTTCTGGTGGAAGCACCTCCGCACCGCCGGCTCCGACTTCCTTTACTGGTTCGTCGTCCCGCTCTTCGTCCGCGTCTGCCGCACTCTGATCCTCATCGCGGGCGTGATCCTGCTCTTCGGCGGCAAGCCCCCTGAGTTCCTGCCGGTCAAGGGTTGGCCCCTCTGGCAGCAGTGCCTGGCGTGCCTGTTCCTCACGGACGTTCTGCAATACGGGGCCCATCGCCTCTTTCACACCCGCCGGGGGTGGAAGTATCACGCCATTCACCATTCGCCCGAGGAACTGGACTGGACGTCCGCCGCGCGCTTCCACCCCGTCAACAACCTTCTCACGTTCGCCCTCGCGGAGGTCGTCGTCCTGCTCCTCGGCTTCTCGCCGGAGGCCCTCGTCGCCCTGGCGCCGTTCAACATCGTCTACTCCGCCCTGGTTCACGCCAATCTCAACTGGACGTTCGGGCCCCTGCGCTACGTCTTCGCCAGCCCCGTGTTTCACCGCTGGCACCACTCCACCGAGAAGGAGGGGCTCGACAAGAACTTCGCCTCCACCTTCCCCCTCCTCGACCTGGTGTTCGGCACCTTCTACATGCCGCCCGGCAAGCTACCGGTGGAGTTCGGCAGCGGCGAGCCCGACTTCCCCCACGACTTCTGGGGGCAGTTCACCCACCCGTTCGGGAGGAAGCGCCGGCCCCTCCTCGCCGGCCTGATCGGGGCGGCCCTCGTGGCGGGCGTGGGCCTGGTGGGCGGGACGATGTACCAGACCGCCGAGCTGGCGGAGCTGGCGGAGAGCAACGCCCAACGGGCCCGAGAAGCGGAACGGGCTGCGTTCCAGTCGTTCCAGGCCCTTCCCGGGCAGGCGAGCCCGATCCTGAGCGTGGCCATTGGCGCCAACGGCAGCCGAATCGTCTCCGCGAGCGAGGATGGCACGGCGCGCGTCTCGGACTCGCAAACCGGCCAGGAGAAGTTGACCCTCACCGGGCACGCGCGCCCGATCCGCAGCGTGGCGATCAGCGCCGACGGCAACCTCGTCGTCAGCGGGAGCTACGACAAGACGGTGAAGGTGTGGGACGCCCAGAAACACGAGGTCCGCACCTTCACGGGCCACTCCAGCGCCGTCCTCGCGGTGGCCATCAGCGCCAATGGCTTGCGGATCGTCTCGGCGAGTGCGGACGGCACGGCCAGGGTATGGGGCCCCGATGGGCAGGAAAAGCTCGTCCTTCCACAAGACACGGGCGCCATCCCCAGCGTGGCCATCAGCGCCGACGGCTGGCGCATCGTCACGGCGAGCGGGCGGATGGCGAAGGTCTGGGACGGCCACACGGGCAAACTGGTGCGGACGCTCGAGGGCCACACCGACCTCGTCTACAGTGTGGCGATCGGCCCCGGCGGCGCCCTGCTCGCCACGGGGAGCTTCGACCAGACGGTGCGCGTCTGGGACGGGGAGACGGGGCAACAAAAGCTCGCTCTCAAGGGCCACGCGGGCCCTGTCTACAGCGTGGCGATCGGCCCCGCTGGCAAGTCTGTCGTCTCGGGGGGCAGCGACAAGACCGTGCGCGTCTGGGACGCCCAGACCGGACAGCAACAGTTCACACTCGCCGGGCACGAGGACGACGTCACCAGCGTGGCGGTCAGCGCCGATGGCAACCGTATCGTCTCGGGGAGCCGGGATGGTACGATGAAGATGTGGGATGCGCGGACGGGCGCTTCCCGCGAGAAGATCGACCTCACGCGGCGAGATTGACGGGCGAGCGGGGGGCGTTAGCCCTCTGTTGAACGCGCCCCAACAGGGGGCTTCCGCCTCCGCTCGCCAAAGCCCCCACCAAGGAACCACCCCATGCGCCAGCGCCTCTGCGCCCTCCTCCTGACGGCCCTCGCGGTCCCCGCCTTCGCCGCCGCCCCGGACAACTGGCCCCACTGGCGCGGCCCCCTGGCCAACGGCTTCGCGCCGGGTGGCAACCCGCCGACGAAGTGGGACGAGAAGACCAACGTCAAGTGGAAGGCCCCTCTCCCTGGCCACGGCTCCTCCACGCCCATCGTCTGGGGCGATCAGGTCTTCGTGCTGACGGCCATCGACACCGGCCGCCAGGCCGACCCGAAGGACGTTCCGACGCCCGACAAGCGCTTCAAGACCAAGACCAGACCGCCCACCACCTACCACCAGTTCGTTGTCCTCGCCTTCGACCGCGCCACCGGCAAGGAGCGCTGGCGCCGCGTCGCCGCCGAGCGCGTGCCCCACGAGGGGCACCACTCCACCCACAACTACGCCGCCGGCTCGCCCACGACCGACGGCAAGCGCCTCTACGTTTCGTTCGGCTCGTTCGGCCTGTACTGCTACGACCTGGCCGGCAAGTTGCTCTGGCAGCGCGACTTCGGCCGCTTCCACACCCGCCTCGGCTGGGGCGAGGCGTCCACGCCTGTCGTCCACGGCAACACGCTCGTCCTCAACTGCGACCACGAGGGCCAGTCGTTCATCCTTGCCCTCGACGCCGCGAAGGGCACCACGAAATGGCAGAAAGAGCGCGACGAGGTGAGCAGCTGGAACACCCCGCTCGTCGTGGAGCACAAGGGCAAGACGCAGATCGTCGTCTGCGCCACCAACAAGGTGCGCTCCTACGACCTGGCGACGGGCAAGGAGCTCTGGGAGTGCGGCGGGCAGACCGTGAACTGCATCCCCAGCGCCGTGGCCTACGGCGACGTGGCGATATGCATGAGTGGCTACAAGGGCGCGTTCGCGGCGGCGATCAAGTTCGACGCCACCGGCGACGTCACCGACAGCAAAGACAAGGTGTCCTGGCGCTACGAGAAGGGCACGCCCTACGTGCCGTCGCCCGTGCTCGTCGGCGATCGGCTCTACTTCACCAGCACCACTTTCGGCATCCTCACCTGCCTCGACGCGCGCACCGGGAAGGCCATCTTCGCCCAGCAGCGCCTCCCGGCCTTGAAGACCCTCTACGCCTCACCGGTCGCCGCGGGGGGCCGGCTCTACCTCGTGGACCGCGAAGGGACGACGGTCGTGCTCGAACAGGGCGACCGGGTGAAGGTGCTGGCCATCAACAGGCTGAACGACGAGATCGACGCCTCGCCCGCCGTGGTGGGCAAGCAGTTGTTCCTGCGCGGCGCGAAGTTCCTTTACTGCATCGAGTAACGGCCGGCGCTGAAATGGGTTGACCTGGGGGCCCCTTCAGGACAACAATGACAACAGGAACTACCGTCCCGCGTGCTCGGACAGGAAGTCCAGCTTTGGCCCTCCCCGCCCGCCGCGGAACAGCCGGCAAGGTGAGTCTTCGTGAGCCGCACGCCGGAGAGCACCTCGAGGCCGCTGCGCCCCGAGCTCCGCGCAGATTGTCGAAAGGACCTTTCTCCATGACCAAGGCACTGTCTATTCGTTGCCTCGGCGGGGCGCTGACCTCGCTGGTGCTGTTGCTTCCCGTACTGGCCGATGCACCCAAGCTGCCCCGGCCCGTCCGGACTTCCAACCCGCTCGTGGTGCTGATCGGCATCGGCGACTATGCCGACAAGCAGATCAAGCCCCGCAAGCATGCCGAGGCCGACGCCAAGGCGCTCTATGCGCTCTTCACCGACAACAACCACTTCGCCGCCGACCCCAAGAACGTCCGCCTCCTACTCGGCACGCCCGACGCCAAACTCGGAGCCGAGAAGGCCACCCGCGCCAAGGTCCTCGAGTCGCTGAAGTGGGTCGCCAAGGAGGCCAAGACCAGCGACCTCGTCATCATCGCCTTCATCGGTCAGGGCGGGCCCCTCGGCGAGTCCGGCGACCGGCGCTGCTACTTCGCCGCCGACTCCACCTACAAGGGCCGCGACAAGGACGCCATCGAGCCCAAGGAGATCGACGACGCGCTCAAGGGCCTCAAGAGCCAGCGCGTCTGCGTCTTCCTCGACGTGGACTTCACCGGCTTCGTCGCCCCTGGCGGGGCGCGTGCCGTCGCCGACGCCACCCTCGGCAAGTCGCCCTACAAGGAGTTTCTCGGCGACGATGGCACCGAGGACCACGCCGCCAAGCAGGGCCGACTGGTTTACCTCGCCACCAACGGCCTGAGCCCCTCGCTCGACCTCGCCAAGAACGGCCTGTTCACCAAGGCGATCGTCGATGGCCTCAAGGGCGCCGCCGACAAGGAAGGCTACGAGCCGGACGGCCTCGTTACCGTCGATGAGCTCACCACCTACCTCGACAAGGAAGTCCCCGCCCTGGCGCGCCGCTTCGGCACCACCGACAAGGAGAAGCAGCAGCAGCACTTCATCCTCGGCGGGCGGGCCGGACACTTCGTCCTCACCGCCAACCCCGAGGCCATGCCCAAGCGCGACGCCCGGCTCAAGAAGCTCGACGAGCTCGCGAAGGACAAGAAGATCCCCGGCAAGCTCGAAGAGGAGGCGCGTGGCCTGCTCGAGCGCATGCCGCGGCTGGAGAAGCGGCAGGCGCTGCGCAAGGCCTACCAGCAGTTCGTCGATAAGGCGATCAACCTGGAAGGGCTGGAGTCGAAGCGCGAGAGCATCCACGACAGCATGAAGATGAAGCGCGGCGACGCGCTGGCCTTCGCCAAGAAGGTGCTCGAGGCGACAGAGGTCATCAAGGACGACTACATCAAGGAAGTGAATCAGGGCGAAATGGTCGCGTGGGCCATCCGCGGGCTCTACCGCCACGTCGAGGAGCCGATCCCCGCCGCGGTCGAGGCCAAGCTCAAGAACGCCAAGACGCTGGGCACCTTCGCCTTGCAGCAATTGATGACCGAGGCGCGACAGAACCTCGGCAAGCGCGAGGACCTCGAGGAGCAGAAGGACCTCAACATCACGCTCCAGCGCATGCTGCACAAGCTCGACCCCTACACGACCTACATCGACCCGCCGACCAAGAAGAAGTGGCAGCAGGAGATCGACGGCAACTTCACGGGCATCGGCATCCAGATCCGCAAGGACGCCGTCACCGACCAGTTGCTCGTCGTCACGCCGATCAAGGGCAGCCCGGCCTACAAGGCCAAGATCCAGGCCGGCGACCTCATCACCACCATCATCCGCGAGGTCGATAGCGCCGGCAAGAACCTCACGCCCACCGAGGTCGTCCCGACCAAGGGCCTGCCGCTCTCCAAGGCGGTCAAGCTGATCCTCGGCCAGGAAGACACCCGGGTGAAGCTGACCATCAAGCGCGAGGGCGTCGCCTTGCCCTTCGACGTCGAGATCACGCGCGGCCGCATCGAGGTCGAGTCGGTCATGGGCGTCCGCCGCAAGGCGAGCGACGAGTGGGACTACATGATCGATCCGGTCAACAAGATCGGCTACCTGCGCCTGACCAGCTTCGCGCGCAACAGTTACCGCGACATCCAGCGCGTCATGGATCAGATGACCAACCAGGGCGTCAAGGGCTTCGTCCTCGACCTGCGCTTCAACCCGGGCGGGCTCCTCGACAGCGCCATCAAGATCACCGACCTATTCATCGACGACGGGCTGATCGTGAGCGTTCGGCCACGCGTCGGGCGGGAGCTGAAGTACCGGGGCCGCCGCGCCGGGAGCTTGCTCGACTTCCCGATGGTGTGCCTGGTGAACGGCTACAGCGCCTCGGGCAGCGAGATCGTCTCCGCGGCGCTCCAGGACCACAAGCGGGCCCTGATCATCGGCGAGCGCAGTTACGGCAAGGGCAGCGTGCAGAACATCAAGGAGTTCGAGGAGGGCGAGATCAAGTTGACCACCGCGACGTTCTGGCGGCCCAGCGGCAAGAACCTCAACAAGTTGAGCACCGCGGGCCGCGACGAGGACGAGTGGGGCGTGATGCCCGACAAGGTCGTCAAGCTCAACACCAAGGAGCGCGAGGACCTCGCCGAGCACCAGCGCAACGCCGAGATCATCGAGCGCGTCGATCGACGAGGCAAGGCCAAGAACGACTTCAAGGACAAGCAGCTCGACGCCGCCCTCGAGTATCTGCGCGGGCAGATCAAGATGGCGTCGCGCCTCCCCGCCCCGCGGGCCCCGGGCAACTGAACCGGGCCGGTTATGCTGGCCGGAGCGGCAACGCCGAGAATACTTCGCAGGCCCCCGGGCATTTGCCCGGGGGCCTCTTTTTTGTTGATCCCGTCGTTTGCCCAGTCTGGGCGGGTGGCGCATGATTACGACGCAGGCAGATCGGCGCTCACCCCCTCGGAGGCGAGCCCGGGCCGTGCGCTCGCGGTCTGCCCGCTCCCGTCTTCCGCTCCCGTTCGGGTTGGTCTACGACAGGGGAACCGCTATGAATCGGGTACGTTTGGCGACCTGCTGGGCCGCGGCGGCTGGCCTGGGGTTGTTGTCCGGCTGCTCCTCCTGTGGCGGGAGCAGCGGGGGCCTGTTCGACCGCTGTAGCCTGTTCCGGCCTCGGCCCCAGACGACCTCCTACGAGGTCGCCGGGCCGGGCTATGGGGGCGACTGCTGCGTCCTGGGCACCGGCTCCGTGGGCCCGCACCTGATCGACCCCGGCACTCCCTTCACTCCCCCCTCGGGCATGATGGCGCCGGGCACGATGGCCCCGGGCATGATGGTGCCGGGCACGATGGCCCCGGGCATGATGGTGCCGGGCACGATGGCGCCGGGCGGGACGATCCCCTACCCGCCGCAAACGCTGCCGCCGCCCATTGCCCCCGGCACGATGCCGCCGGCCAACGGGAACGGCGCCCTGGCCCCGGCCACGCCGGCCCCGCCGAGCAACGGCACGATGTCGCGGGCGCGATGACCCCGTGGGACAGGCTAGAATGGCTGTCCCACAGCAACCGGAGCGCTCATCCGCCCGGAGCGTCGGCGAGGAAGGGGCTTGCCCTCGCTGATGTTACGGGCGGATGAGCGCTCCGCTCATTTCTTCTCCGTCACCAGCTTCGCGAACGCCTTGCAGAGGATCGGGGCCGTATCGGGCCCGAGACTGTTCCCTTCCCCGTACTGCGCTTCCTTCCGCCCATAGCAGAACGGCGGTTTCTCGTCCCACTGTCGCTTCGGGATCACGTAGCCGATCTCGTCGTTGGCCAGCCCGATCAGCATCCGGTAGGGGCCGCGCATCTGCTTGTAGATGCCCGGCTCCTTCGGCGCCGTCGGGAAGTCGGCCCCCGGGTCGGGCGGGTCTTGCACCTGGTCCAGCACCAGTTCGGGATAGATCTCGCCGGGGATGGCCGCCACGTCCAGCTCCCCCAGCCGAAGATGGGCGATCTCCGTGCGGAGGCAGTACTTCTTCTTCGGCTCGATCTTCTTGACCGGCGTGGCCTTGTACGGGTCGTCTTTCCACAAATAGGCCTCGCGGTCGAAGACGCCGACCTGTCGCGCCGCCAGGTAGAGCCGATTGGCCAGCGGCAGGTAGACCGCCTTGCTCCGGGCCTCCAGGGGCGTCAAGCGAACGGCCTTGCTCCCCTCGAGCGCCTTGTCGGCGACCTCGCCGAGCAGTTCGCCGTAGCGCTCGGCCTTCTCGAAGGTGCCATCGGCGAGGGCCTTCCCCGCCTTGCTCTTGATCGGCACCTTGAGGGAGGTCATCAGCCCGCCGACGGTGCCCGTGAGGTAGACGACGGGACAGCCGTGCTTCGCCTTGAGGTAGTTGACCGTGGGCCCGACGTGGTCGCTGCTGATGAGCGTGTTCTTGCCACCCAGCACTTCGGGGTGGACGTTCCACTGCACGACCAGCCCCAGCGCCTTCTTGCTTTTCGGGTCGTGAAAGGAGAGGGCCACCAGTTCGTCGTGAAGCACGAGGGGCAGCCGGTTGTCGTGCAGCAACTCGGGCGTCCGGGCCTTGCCGATGCGGGCGACGACAGGTTTCCGAGCCCCGTCGGCCGCCTGTACCGCCTTGACGATCTGCTTCTCGAGAAAGGCGAGGTAATCGGGATCGACTCCGCTCTGGAAGAGGCTCGGCCCCCACAGCCCCATCGTATCGGGGCCATCGTGACTGTGGGTGCTGCTGACGAGGACGTAAGCGAGGCCGGGCAGTTTGGCGCGCACGCGCTCCACGCTGGCGAGGAACAGCCCCACGACGTCCACCGAGACGAGGGCGATCTTCGTCTTGCCGTGGCGGAGGACGACGGCGCGGGCGAAGAGAGGGTCGTGAACGCCAGTGGCGATCCGGTTGCGGCCGAAGCCGGCCAGGTACACGGGCTTCTTGCCGCCCACCTTGGGGGTGACGTCGGCCTCGCCGAAGCCGGCCTCGAGGCGGTCCGGGACCGGGAGGGGCCGCGACAGGGCGAACGGCAGGGCGGTCAGCCCGGCGAGGAAGACGGCGAAGACGGAACGGGCCATGATAGAGGGCCTCCTGGATGGGACGAGGGACCGCTCCGGGATGCTACGCCGACCGGCGCGAGGCGGCAAGGCGAGTAGGATCGGCAGGGGAATAGCATCGGGATGGGGGAGGCACAGCCGGAGGTTCTGCTGTTCTCTGATGCACAGAGAAGCAGCCCGACCCTTTCTGTGGGCTCATGTCTGAAAGGGAAGCCGGGCCGATCAGGCCGTTTCGGGGAGGTCGCCGGTCAGGCGAGCCAGTTCGGGCAAGATGCTTGCAGTCATCCGATAACTGAGCCTCTTCGCTTTGCTGAGGATTCGCGCCGCGCACGTTTCAAGTCGTTCCGCGACGCCCGTGAGGTCCAGGATCCTCACGGGAGGGCTGAAGGTTAACTCCAAGACCTTTTCGGTGGGCATGCTGATCCGAACCACTACCTCCGGGTCGTTGCGGGCGTCGAGCGGCTCGGGCCCTTGCCCTTGTTCACCCCCGCTATACTGGAACCGAATCGCGGACACCCGGCCTCCGTCGAAATCCACAGAAACCGACCGGGGGATGGCGAACGGCGAAAGCATCACCTTGTTCCGCTCATCTCCTTCGGACGGCTCCAGTTCGTTGACCCGGTTCGGGTCCAGAATGTGCGTGGTCATGCCCCTGTCTCCGTCAGGATGCGGCCGAGCAGTTGCGTGTAGCGGTTCAACAGCCCCTTTTTGTGCGGAGTGTCGGCGATGAGCCCGTCCTTGAGACTGTCCAGAAGGAGGACGCCCCACTTCCGGCCACCGACCACAATCGGCGCACCGGCGAACGCACGCGACTTCACGTTCAACTTCTCCGCTTCGGCGACGGTTATCTCTAAACTCTCCGCGTAGCGGGCCTTTTCGAGAAGGTTGTCGTCCGATGGCCAGGCGCATTCAGCCGTTTTGATGTCCGTAATGTTGTGATACCAAATCTTGCCGGCAACGCCGCGGCACCCCTCCGGGTGGTTATCGTCCAGAGGCCAGGTGCGAGGCGAGTCGAGATGGACGCCCGACCGGGCGAATATTGCCAGGTGCTTCCCCACGCCGCTCCGACTGTCAGGCCCCTCGCAGGCGAACAAAGTTGCCCGGTGCTTGTATTTTTCATCGCCGGCCTCGGTCGAAAAATACTCCTCGCGCATCTGATCCAAGATGACTTTCACGGCCACTCTCGACACGTCTCGCGCCTGTTTTTCCTTCTCTTCCTTCAACTTTTTCTCAAGGTGCTTCGAGACGGCTTTCGCGGTCAGGGTGAAGGCGCCCGCCGTGGCGGCGAGGGCCGCCGGGAGGGTCTTCTGGCCGTGTTCCGCGAGAGCAGCCCAGACACCCAGGCCAGTGCCAGCCAGCGCAAAAGAGTACTCCAAGAGGTCTGGAACGTCCCATCTGGTCCAGGACCTTACCGGCCAAAGCGCCATGGGCGGCTCGCTCGCAGCAGTGCAGGGCCCCCCAGTACCTACCCCTAAAGAATGAATTGTGGAGGGGTGGGAATCAATGTAAGTAGTCGGTTGGCAGGAAGCAAGCCCTTGCCCCGCGGCCCCTCCTCGCTAAGCGGGCCCGACGTAGCACGCCGCCAGCCGGCCGGCGTCGGCCACCTCGTCCATGAACTTGCCGTTGCGCACCACGCGCGTCGGCCTCGCCCAGCGCGACTCGCGGGGCGTCAGCACGGTGAAGCAGTCGAGGAGTCGCCGCGATCCCCAGTTGACGAGCTCCTGCGAGACGCAGCACAGCCCCGCCTCGTCGATCCACTGCCGCACCAGCGACGCCGACACGCACGGCGCCCGCCCCTGCCGCGCCCCCTCGTCGCGCCCCAGCCATTTCTGCGCCCACTTCCCGAACGGCAGACGGGCCCACCGCCTGTCGCCGGGGGCGTGTTCGCCGAGGTTGGAGTGGTGGAGGAAGGCGACGCCATCGCGGCGCAACGTGCGCGCCAGCCCGCCGACGTAAGAGCGGATCACCTCGCCCTCGGCGTGGACCAGCGCATCGAAGCTGAAGGCGAAGTCGATCGACTCGTCGCCGATCGCGTCGAGCGATTTGCCGTCGTTGACGTGATAGGCTAAGTGGTCCCGATCGGCGAAGCGGCGCCGGCAGGCGTCGAGGCAGCCCTCGGAACGATCGACCAGGTGGAGGCGGTCGCAAAGGGGCTCCAGCCACTGCGTCCAGCGCCCCAGCCCGGGCGAAATCTCCAGGATGGTGCCGGCGGGGAGGAAGGGCCACAGGCGCGGCAGAAGGGTGCGATGCCACTGCATCGCCACCCCGCCCCACGCGGCCGACCACTCGTCGCCCCGCCGCGCCCAGTCGGAATAGCTCTCCCAGATCAACTTCTCTTCGAGGCCTGGCATGGGCCTGCCCTCCGTTGGCAGCGCAATGAGGCTTGCAAAGACGAGGGTAATCGGGGGGGCTGGGGAAAGTCAACGCGAGGTCAGGCCTTCGCCTCGCACTCGCGCAGGTAGCGGATGCTCTCGCGCGCGATCGTCTCGGGATCGGGCTTGTAGTCGAAGACCTCGACCGACGTCCACCCTGCGTAGCCGACCTCCTTGAGCGCCTGGAAGATCGGCACGAAGTCGGTCTTGCCGAAGCCGGGCCCGCGCAGGTTGGGGTCGTTGGCGTGGAAGTGCCCGAGGCCCGCGGCGTGCTTGCGAATCAATTCCGGCGCCGTCGCCTCCTCCGTGGCCATCGCCTTGACGTCGAGGTGCAGCACGAAATGCGGGTTGGCGAGCCGGCGGATCAGTTCGACCGCTTCGCCGGCGGTGTTGAGGAAGTCGGCGTCGGGCGGAGACAGCGGCTCGACGCACACCTTGACGCCCGTCTCCGCCAGGCCGTTGGACGCGCGCTCGAAGGTGTCGATGGCCCACTCGGTCGCCTGGACGAGGGTGGCGTGAGCCGGGATGCGCCTCTGGGCCGGCGACCCGAACACGAGGAGGTCGCCGCCCAGGTCGCGGGCACAGCGGGCCAGCTCGACGAGGTAGTCGGCCGTGGCCTGGCGCACCGTCGCGTCGGCCGAGGTGAGCTGGAGCCCCGTCGTTTTCGCCAGCAGCCAGTGCAGGCCGATCAGCTTCAGCCCACAATCCTCGGCGAGGGCCCGCAACTCGCGGCGGCGCTCGGGAGAGACGTCGGTGATTCGCGGGGCGAGAGTGAAGGGAGCGATCTCCAGCCCCAGGTAGCCGAGGCCGGCGACGAACTGGCAGACGCGGGCGTGGTCCCAGCCCTCGAAGGTCTCGTTGCAGATGGCGTAGCGCATGGGAACGCGGCTCACTTGAGGTCGAGGGCGATTCGCTCCGGGCGGCCCTCGGAGTCGAGGATGGTCAGCGTGGCCCGGCCGGTCGCCTTGGCCATCTCTTCATAGTAGACGGCCGGGGAGGGGACGGGCTTGCCGTTGACGTGGGTGATGATCTTGTCCGGCTGAAGCAGGGCCTTGTCGGCGGGGCTGTTGGGCACGACCTCGCGGACGATGACCCCGGCCGGAGGGCGCCGCTCTCGCAGCGCGAACGGGCGCTGGGCAAGGATGCTCGTATAGTCCACGCGCAGCCCCCCGCGGGCGGGAGGGCGGCGCGCCGCCACGATCGGTCCCCGAACGAGGAACTTCGCCAGCTTCACGTTGAAGGTCTGATTCGCGCCGCCGGCGCGCTCGACCTCGACGCGCGCCATCCCCCCCGCCAGGCAGAGGCCGATCAGCAGGAAGAGGTCATCGTTCTCGCGCACCGGCCTGCCGTTGATCTTCACGATGACGTCCCCGCTGCGCAGCCCGCCGCGCTCGGCGGGCGAGCCCGCCGCGGTGCGCAAGACTTGTGCCCCGCGGCCGGGCCTGCCCCGCGAGTCGAGGACGATGCCGAGGAACCCGTACTCGACCTCCTCGCCGCGCTTGAGCACCTCGACGATGCGCGCCGTGTCGGCGTCGAGGGGAATGGCCTGGGCGCCGGGACTGTCGGTCCCGCGGATGCCGGCGAGCACGGTGGTCAGGCCGAACACCTCGCCGTCCAGCCCGAGGAGGGCCCCGCCGCTACAGCCGGGGCTGATGCGCCCGTCGGTCTGGATCAGGGTGCCGTAGTGGTGGAGGGTGACCTTGGAGAGGTCCTTCTCGTCGAGCTTGCCGGGGGCCCGGCGGCGCAGGGCGCTGACGATGCCGCACGAGGCGGTTGGCTCGCCATCGCGGAAGCCAGGGGCGAACTCGTTGCTCAGGGCGACGACGAACTGGCCTTTGCGCACTTTGTTGGCGTCGCCGAGCTTGATCGCCTTGAGGTTGGGCACCTTGTCGAGCAGGCGCAGCACGGCGAGGTCGCTGCGCGGGTCGGAGGCGTGGACGTCGGCCCAGCTCCCGCGCCGGCCCGACAGGCGCACGTAGAGCTTGGTGGCGTCGCGGACGACGTGGGCGTTGGTGAGCACCAAGCCGGTGTCGGCGACGACGATCCCACTGCCGTAGGACTCCGGCACCGTGGCGGGGTTGCTCAGATCGTGGTCGCGGATGGCGCGCAGGATGCGGGCGCGGTTGCGCGCCTTGGCGGGGACCTTGAGGGCGGCGGCGGCCGCGTCGAAGCGACCGAGCTGGCCGGGGGCGTCCTCGGGAGGGGCAACGCCCCAGTGCGCCGCCTTGTGGTAAGCGTCGCTGCGCGAGACGTAGATGCAGGCGATGGATGGGCTGGCGGTCGCGATGGCCTTCTCGAGGGCCGCCTCGAACTCCTTGCTCCGGGCCAGCCGCGCCCCTTCCGCCTGGGCCTGCCCGCAGGTCAGCAGCGGAACGAGCAGAGCAAGCGCGCCAAAGCCGCGCATGGGAAGGGCCCTCGGTACGGAGAACAATGGCAAGGGAAGCGAGTGCCATCGTTGTACCGCGAAGCGAGGGGCGTTTCCAGAGGGCGCATGAAGAATTGATGAGAATGAGGCGCCGCCCATTCGCCGCTTGCGGCTTCGCGTCTTCTCGGAACGCGATGCCGCAAGCGGCGAGCCCCCACAGTCCGCGCTGGCCGCCGCCGATCGCTTGCGCGAGCTGGGCGCCGGCGCGGCCAACTCCTCGGGCACCTCCTCTTCCTCCAGCCCATCCTCGACGGGCGCCAGGCCCATGTTGAGCAGGCCGCGCTTCTCGAGGATCTTGCGCGTCAGCTCCTCGGCGAGGGCCGGGTTCTCGCGCAGATACTCCTTGGCCTTCTCCGGCCCGTTGCCCAGGCCGACGTCGCCGTAGTACAGCCAGCTCCCCTTCTTGTCGATCAGCTTGTCGTCCAGCCCGAGCGTGAGCAGGTCGCCCTCGCGGCTGATGCCGCCCTCGTACATCAGGTGGAACTCGGCCTGGCGGAAGGGCGGGGCGATCTTGTTCTTGACCACCTTCACCTTCACCTCGGTGCCGATGGGGTTGTCGTCGCCCCGCTTGATGGCCGGGCCCTTCTTCACCTCCAGGCGCACCGAGCTGTAGAACTTCAGCGCCAGCCCGCCCGAGGTCGTTTCCGACGGGCCGTACATCACGCCGATCTTCTGGCGAATCTGGTTGATGAAGATCATGCAGGTGCTGGTGCGCGCGATGGTCGGGTTGAGCATGCGCAGCGCCTGGCTCATGAGGCGGGCCAGCAGGCCCATGTGCTGGTCGCCGATCTCGCCGTCGATCTCGACCTTGGGCACCAAGGCGGCGACGGAGTCGATGACGATGATGTCCACGGCGTTGGACTTGGTGAGCATCTCGGCGATGCGCAGGGCCTCCTCGGCGTTGGCCGGCTGGCTGACGAGCAGGTTTTCCAGATCGACGCCCAGGCGCTTGGCCCAGCTCGGGTCGAGGGCGTGTTCGGCGTCGATGTAGGCGGCCACTCCGCCGGCCTTCTGGGCGTTGGCGACGGCGTGGAGGGCGATGGTCGTCTTACCGCTCGACTCGGCGCCGAAGATCTCGGTGATGCGCCCGCGCGGCAGGCCGCGCCCGCCCAGGGCGATGTCGAGGGCCAGCGAGCCGGTCGAAATGCCCGGGACGTTGAGGTGCGTTTTTTCGCCCAGGCGCATGATGGCGCCCTTGGCGATGTCGCGCTCGATCTGCTGGAGGACGGTCTTCAGGTCGCGGTCGCGGTCCTTGGACGGTTCGGCCATGTTATCCTCGGCGGCTAAAGGGAAATGGGCACGTCATTTCTGGAAGGATAGTCTAACCGATCCGGGCCCCCACACAAGGTTAGCAGCGGGAGAAATGGGGGCGGGGGGGGGGGGGGGGGGGGGGGCGGGCGGGCGCGGCGCGCGGGCGGGGGGGCCGCGGGGGGCGGGGGGCGCGCGGGGGCCCCGCCCCCC
>JBBSEZ010000026.1:0-40318 GCA_038239195.1 Gemmatales bacterium | reverse complement strand
GGCCCAGAGCGTGAGGCATGGCTTCCTCGTGTTGTTGCGACCAACGACTCGGTCAGGACATCGCCACCAAGGTAGCAGAACAGCGCCAAACGGCCAAACTTTCGGGCCGGGTGTCACGGCCAAACTTTCGGACCGCTGACAAAGACTCGGCCCACCCTACGCGCCGGGCCGAAGGCGTTCAATCAACCTTTCGCAGCCCGCTCGCATCGCACAACGTGTCGGCGACGTCGCGCATCTGGTCCTGGCGCCGGCCCCGGTAGACGTAGACGGCGGGGCGGCCGTGGTCGCGCGCCAGGGCAACGTGGAAAGCGCTGGTGCGAAGGATGTGATACCACCAGACGATGGCGGGGACGATGCCCATCGGAAACAGCGTGAGGAAGATGAACCATTCCCAGAAGCCCCCGTCGGCCCACTGTCCGCTCACCACCCCCTCGAAGCCGAACACCTCGGTGCGATTTGGCGCGACGGCCACGAACCCGATACGCCACGTCTTGGTGATGGTCACGCGACCCTTGCTGTCGCGCGTCAGGTTGATCTTCTCGAAGGTGCCGAGCAGGAAGGCCAGCAGCGCTCCGAAGACCACCCACGAGATCAGGAAGCCAATAACTTTCATCGAGGCCAGCGCGGCGCTGAGCGCACCGATCGCCAGGACCATAGCCACGAGCACGCCCCACCAGAACAGCCGGCGCCCCAGCGGCATGTTCGTCTCCCAGCTCCGCGCCAGGGGCTGATACTCGCGGGTCGTTTTCTTCCGCGTCTGCTGATTGAGCCCGCACGCCAGACACAACACGGCGCCCTCGGTCATCTGCTTGCGACATTTGGGGCAGGTCGGCAGGTCCTTGTCTGCCATCAAGTAGGGCGTGCCTTCCTGCTCCTCCGATTCCGGGGCCGTTAGCTCCAGTTTGGAAACGCCCGGCACGATCTCGGGCGCCCCGTCGCAGTTGGGGCACTCGCCCTGCCGCCTCACCTTGCGCCCGCAGCGCCGGCAGCCGAACAGCATCTCCGGCGGCGGGGGACGCTTCTGCACCTCGGGCGGTTCGGTATCGAAGGGATTGAAGTCGGGCGCGGGCCGCTGTTTCTCAACGGGCGGCGGCGGTTCGGCGGCGAACGGGCCCAAGCTCGCCCGCGCCGCCGCCGATTTCTGCTTGGC
Organism: Gemmatales bacterium; assembly: GCA_038239195.1. Classification (GTDB taxonomy): domain Bacteria; phylum Planctomycetota; class Planctomycetia; order Gemmatales; family Gemmataceae; genus JBBSEZ01. The sequence goes on along the minus strand of JBBSEZ010000026.1, from coordinate 39,168 downwards.
GGGCGCTTTCGAGGGCCTCGCTGCCCGGGCCTGCGCCTCGGCGGGGACCGGGCAGATCACCCCGCAGGCGGCGCACTGGACCTTGTTGCGCACGTGCCCCTCCGGGAGAGGAAATGCCGCCCCGCAGCCGTGACAGATGATCGTGCCGCTCATCGTTGCCCTCCCGCCCTTCGTCGCCCACTCTCCATGTTACGACGCGACCACGCTGTTGAGGAAGAGGCTACCCCGAAACGACGAGCAACTCCTCCTCTTGGCGCCCGTCCCCTCGCGCACTAGGATGAACCACGCGGTATAACAAAGTATTCCCTACGCGAGGTCCGCGATGGCACGAGCGGGGCGAGCGGTGGTCGGCCTGGTGTTGTTGGCGGGGGCGGCCCTGCTGCTGGGGCTCGCGGGCTGTTCGCGGGCGCCGGACCCCTGGGAGAACGTGCAGGGCGCGCCGCGCGTGGTGGTGACGATCGCGCCGGTCTACAGTTTCGTGAAGGGGGTGGCGGGCGACCGGGCGGCGGTGATCTGCCTGTGCAAGGATCGCGGGCCGCACCACTTCCAGTACGACGTGCGCGAGGCGGTGGTGCTGCAAAAGGCCGACGTGTTCTTCGCCGTGGGGCTGACGCTGGACGACAGCTTCGCGGACAAGATGGCCAAGCAGAGCGCGCGGCCGGAGTTGCGCTACGTTCGCCTGGGCAAGTCGGTGGAGGCGTTGATCCCTCTGGAGGGGAAGGTCAAGCACGGCGACCACTACCACGAGGGCAACGACCCGCACGTCTGGATGGGCATCGAGGAATCGATCGACATGGTAAAGGCAGTGCAGGATACCCTGGTAAAGGCCGACGGGGAGAACGGTGCCGAGTACGTGAAGAACGCCGACACCTACGTCAAGCGGCTGGAGCAGTTGAAGGCGGAGGGGCGCGAACGGGTGGCCAGGGGCAAGCACAAGCGCATCATCGCGCACCACGACTCGTTGAAGTACTTCGCCCGCTGTTACAGGGTGGAGGTGGCGGGGGTCATCGAGCAGGACGCGGGGTCGGAGCCGACGGGGAGACACCTGGCCCACCTGGTGGAGCTGTGCAAGAAGGCGCGGGAGGAGGGGAGGCCGATCACCGCCATCGCGGTAGAGCCCCAGTATCCGAAGAACACGTCGGCGAAGACGTTGCAGATGGAGGTGGAGTCGAAGGGCTGGGGCCCTTTGCCGCTGATCGAGATCGACCCGCTGGAGACGACGAGCGGCGACGAACTGGAAAGCCTGGGCGCGAAGTGGTACGAGACGAAGATGCGACAGAACCTCAACGTCCTGGCAAAGGGCCAGCCATGAGCAACCCCCTGGTGAGCATTCGTGGCCTGCGCGTGGCGCTGGGCGGGCAAGAGGTTTTGAAAGGGGTCGATGCCGACCTGGCGCGCGAGGGCATCACGGCGCTGATCGGGCTGAACGGCGCCGGTAAGAGCACGCTCCTCCGCGTGCTGGTCAAGGAAGTGCCCTACGACGGCGAGGTGCGCTTTCACTGCGGGCACGATCACCAGCGGCCAGCGCCGGAGCACGTCGGGTACGTCCCCCAGAAGTTGCGCCTCGACGGCAACCTGCCGCTGACGGTCTACGACCTGTTCGGCATTGCCCTGCAACGGCGCGCGCTGTTCCTGGGCGTTGGCCGTTCCGTGCGCGAGCGCACGGCGAAGTTGCTGGCGGAGGTCGGTGCGGAGAAACTGCTGCACGCCCGGGTGGAGAAGTTGTCGGGCGGAGAGTTGCAGCGCGTGCTGCTGGCGCTGGCGCTGGAGCCGCGGCCGGAGCTGTTGTTGCTGGACGAGCCGGCGGCGGGGATCGACTTCAAGGACGTCGGCTCGTTCTATCGGTTGATCGGCGAGTTGAACCAGCGCACGGGAGTGACGATCCTGTTGGTGTCGCACGACATGAGCATCGTGGGGAGCATGGCCCACCACGTCCTGTGCTTGCAGGACGGGCGCATTCGCTGCCAGGGCCCGCCCCAGACGATCCTCACCAATGAGATGCTGGCCCACACGTTCGGGGCGGGGCACGCGGTGTATCCGCACGTACACTGACAAAAACTTTGAACAGAAGACAACAAAGGAAACGAAGAGAAGAGGACAGGAGGGAGCTCCCTTTCCGCCTGTCCTGCCTCCTTCTCTTCGGTTCCTTCGTTGCCTTCTGTTAGGATCTTTTCGGATCTTCAAAACTCGATCGCGTCGGGCCACCCCATCGGCAGAACGAACACCTTGCCATCGCCCATGCGGCCGGTGCGGGCGGCGCGGACGATCTGGTCGGCGACCTCCTCGGCGCGGTCGTCGCTGACGCACACGTTGATCTCGACCTTGGGCAGAAACGCCATGCTGTACTCGCTGCCGAGGTAGCGGTCGAGGTAGCCTTTCTGCCGGCTGTAGCCCTTGGCCTCGCGCACCACGCACGACGCCACGCCCAGCTCGGCGATGGCGCGCAGCACCGCCTCGGCGCGGAATGGCTTCACCACGATCGTCAGTTGCTTCACGACGTCGCCCTCAAAACCAGCCGCCGGTGATCGGCAGCGTCTGCCCCGTCACGTACGAGCTCTCCTCGCAGGCGAAGAACAGCACGGCGTGGGCCACCTCCTCCGGCCGGCCGACGCGGCCCACGGGGATGTGCTTCGCGTACTCGGCGAGCACCTCCGGCTTGAGCCCGGCCAGCATCGGCGTCTGGATCACGCCCGGCGCCACCGCGTTGACTGTGATGTTGCGCCGCGCCAGCTCTTTCGCCATCACCTTCGTCAGGGCGATCACCCCCGCCTTGGCGGCGGCGTAGTTTGCCTGCCCGTGAAAGCCGACGATGCCTGCGATGGAGGCGACGTTGACGATGCGCCCGCCGTCGCGCATGATCTCGGCGCCGAGCTTCGAGCTGAAGAACACGCCGTCGAGGTTGGTCTGCAAGACGCTGTGCCATTCGCCCGGCGTCATCTTGCGCACCGTGCGGTCGCGCAGGATGCCGGCGTTGTTGACCAGCACGTCGAGCCCGCCGGCCACCTCGACGACGCGCTTCATCAGCGCCTCGACGGCCTCGTAGTTGCTGACGTCGGCATCGAGCATCTGAACGGGGACGTTGTGGGCCCGGCAGCGCAGCGCGACCTCGGCGGCGTCGCGGGCGTTCTCGCCGGCGGCGTCGGCGAAGTAGTTGACGACGCACGTCGCCCCCGCGGCGGCGAACGCCTCGAGCATCACCGCCCCCATGCCGCGCGAACTGCCGGTGACCAGCACCACCTTGCCGGGGAAGCTGTAGCGGACCATCGGTAGGCCTTTCTCCTGGGGCGCCTGTCCTCGGACATTGTGGGGCGCGCGCGCCGGCAGGGGACGGGGAAAACGTGCGTGGCGCGAACGGAAACGACTCCGCCTGGGGATAGACTTCCAGACTGTACAATTATTCTTCGTCCGGCACTTCGACGCTCAAGACCTGAATCGACACCGGAGCGTTACCGCGCTGCTCCACCTGCCCCAGCAGACGAACGCGCTGGCCCAGGCGCGGCGCCAGCGAAGGCTGAAAGAGCATCGGAAAGTTTCCCTTCGCCCGGCGCCGCATCCCCTCGATGCTCAACTGCAAAGTCCCTCTGGTTACGTCGAGCGCTGTGAGCCGCCCCTCGAGCACTTGCAGCTTGGTGTGGGTCGGTTGCCGAGACGCTCGCGCCTGGCTGACTTGCTCTACGTAGCGCGCATCCACGAGGCTCGGCTTGCACGGCCGGCCGAGCGCGTCCCCAGAGGAATATTCGATCGCGCTGGCCTCCCGCCGGAGCAAGCGCCCGAGGGCCTCGATCGTCTGGATGGCGCCGATCGACACCCGCGTCGCCGCCTGGGGCCCCTGAAAGCTCGCCAGTATCTCGTCGAACCGACGCACGACTTCCAACGTGGACACGGTTCGCTTTTGTTCGACGTCGCGCACTTCGAGCGGAGCGGCTGTGAGACGAGCCGGGATGACGAAGCTCCCTTCCTCGAACGGCTCGATGGTGAGCCGGGTGAGTTGAAACACCTCGGCGCCCAGTGATCGCAGATCGGCAAAGTCCGGATTGACGCCGTGGCACACGTCGGACCCGGCGTAGTTGACGAGGGCCTGCGTCAGGTCAACTGCTTCGACGAGCGTCCTGGCCGAGATCCCGTGCGAACCGCTCAGAGGCAGAATGCGCGTATTGATCCGAGGAGCGATCTCCTGAAGCGAACCGATGGGCGGAGTGTCTCCGAGCACGAGGCGGTCCTTCTCGGACAGGGCTCGCATCCAGCCTGGCGTGAAATCGACAATCTTCATCTCAGCCACGGCGGTATCCCCCAAGCCACGCGTTCGCACCTTCCTCGGACATCTCCAAGTACGTCTTGGTGCGATCCTGGTCGCCTCGTGGGGTCGGGCCCGGCACGTCGGCTCGCTCTGCGGAGAACAGCTTGCCGCCGCACTTCGCCTCGTGAAGGTAACGGTAGAACTCGAGGGCTTTCTCGTCCGCCGCGTGCAGGCCGACCCGTCCCCCGAAGCCCTGCGACTTGCCGAGCAAGACGGCGTAGGCTAGGAGCGCGGCGCCCACGTAGCGAAAGCGGCGAGCCCACAGCTCCGTATCCAGATTGCCCGGCGCGGCGGCCAGATGCTCAATGTAGAGGACACTCTGGTCGAGTTGATGCGCCGACGGGAAATCCGGCCAGACGTGCAAAAAGCCGACGAGGTTGTTCCCGCACCAGGCAACGTACTTCTGGCGCTTCTCGTAGCCGTGCTTCTGGTCGCACCATTCGCCCGGTTTCCAGGTCGTCCATTCGGGTGGGTCGGTCGTCTTGCCCAGTTGATGGTGTTTTTGCAGGGCCAGGGAGAGCTTTTGCCACACTGTCAGGTAGTTCTGTTTCGCCAGGTCATCGTGCTCGCGCATCTCCAGCGCGACGGAGCGCTCCTCGGGATCTTTCACCACGAAGCAGTAGTCGTCTCCCTGCGTGGTGTTCATCTACGCCGTCTCGATCGAGCATCGTGGTTGTTGTTCCCGCTCCTGCTCGCACAACAGCACAGTTTAGCCCATCGAACCTCTGGCGCCTATCACTACAGCGCTAGTATAGTGGTTTGTACAGTAGTTCTGCCGTCCCCGACCCCCAAGCAGCGCCCACCAATCGCCAAAAATACCTGAACAAACTACTGTACTAGCGCTGTAGTGCTATCTCCGCAGTGTCCCGAAGGCATGGGCTTGGCGGCCGCGCAGTTCGCCTGCCCGCGACCTCGGCGGCGTCGCGGGCGTTCTGGCCGGCGTCGTCGGCGAAGTAGTTGACGACGCACGTCGCGCCCGCCGCGGCGAACGCCTCGAGCATGACCGCCCCCATGCCGCGCGAACTGCCCGTGACGAGCACCACCTTGCCGGGGAAGCTATAGCGGACCATCGGTAGGCCTTTCTCCTGGGGGGCGCGCCTTCGGACATTGTGGGGGGCGCGCGCCGGCAGGGGAAGGGGGAAAAGCGCGTGGCGAGGGCGGCGAGGACTTGCTATGCCAACAGAAAGAGGGGCGCACCGTGGACGGCGGGCGAGCCGAGGAGGTGGAAGAGAGGGCCTGGGCGTGTCCTCACCCCTCGACCACGACCTCACCGGCCCGCTACCTTGAAACGCGCGGAGCTCACTTGTTCGGATACGGCTTCTGCCAAAAGTTCTCGCCGTTCCAGTTGAACTCCGGCTGCGTCTCGATGGAGCAGTCGCCGTTCACCTGGACCTGACACGACAGGCGCATCTCGTTCTCGTGGCCGATGCTGGCCAGCATGGTGAGCGGATGGGCAGCGAGGTTGATCTTCTCCATCAAGCCCTTGGGGCTGAGGTTTTCCATGCCCTTCTTGACCAGGACGCGACAGGTGCCGCACAGGCCCAGGCCCCGGCAGTTGAGCAGCCGGGCGTGGCGCGGGTAGACCTCCACGCCCGCCTTGCGCGCTTCCTCGCGCAAGTTGGCCCCCGCGGCGACCTCGATTTCCTTTTTCTCGCTGACGAAAACGACCTTGGGCATGGGAAACTAAGCCCTCGATGGAGACGCCGGTGCAGGGGCCTCCTCCCGTTGAGGAGGTCGCGGAAATTGTACGGACCGCTCGGGCCGAGGGCCAACCCTCTCGCCCTCCTTCCCAAGAGACCGCGAAAGCATGGAGCAATCAACTTGACCGTGCCCACCGTTCGCCTCGCCCATCTTAGCGACGTCCACGTGACCGTCCCGCGCTGCGGCTGGCGAGCCCGCGACTGGTTCAGCAAGCGCCTGACCTCGTGGGCCAACCTGCGCTTCCGCCGCGCTCGCCAGTTCGCGCACACCGACGCCGTCCTGGCCGCCCTCCTCGCGGACCTGCGCGCGAGCCACTTCGACCGCATCGTCTTCTCCGGCGATGCTACGGCCCTGGGCTTCGAGGCCGAGGTTGCGCGCGCCGCCGACCTGCTCGGCGTGGCGGAGCTGCCCGGCCTGGCCGTCCCCGGCAATCACGACTACCTCACCCACGCCGCCCATCGGGGAGGCAGCTTCGAGCGCCTCTTCGCTCCCTGGCTGGTGGGCGAGCGCCTGGACGGCGTCTATCCCTTCGCCCAGCGCGTCGGCCACGTCTGGCTCGTCGCCGTCAACTCGGCTGTCCCCAACCGCTGGCCCAGCGACGCTCGGGGCGCCGTCGGCCAGGCCCAACTCGATCGGCTGGGGCTGTTGCTGGAGCGCCTGCCGGAAGGGCCGCGCATCCTGGTCACGCACTACCCCATCTGGTCGGCTGCCGGCCAGCTCGAACGTCCCGGTCACGCCCTTCGCGACGTGGAGAAGCTGGTCGAGGTCGCGGCTCGGGGGCGCATCGGCCTGTGGCTGCACGGCCACAACCATGGTGCCTACCACCACGGGCCGCATGGCTTCGCGCCGTTTCCGGTCGTGTGCGCCGGCAGCGCCACGCAGGTGGGGCTGTGGTCGTACGGCGATTACACGATCGCCGGAACGCATCTGCGGGCGGTGCGCCGGGCGTTCGAGGAGGGCGCGGGGGCGTTTCGCGAGGTCGAGGGGTTTGCGGTGCCCATTTAGCCGACGAGCTCCGCTCGTCGCGGGGGGGCGCGGCAAGCGCTCGCGCGACGGGCGAAGCGCGTCGGCTAAATGGGAGTGGGGCTACCTCGATCGGTCGAGAGTCACGCGAGTCAGCTCGACCTTGCCGGGCCTCGACGGGTTGAAGTGGAAGTGCGTCTCCCGGATTCGGTTCTCGTCGAACGGCAAGCGCATCACTTTCGTCACGTGGTCCTGCTCCATCTGGAACAGGCGCTTCTCCAGCTCCAGCGGGAGCAAGGCGAGGAACCGCTCGGGCCGACGCGCGACATCCAGTTCGGCCATGACCTCGAGGACCGATTTCGGCTTATCGTCGATCCAGTAAATCCGCCCAAACGTCGCCAGGTCCGCGTCGCGTAGGCGCGCCGGCCGGGCTCGCAGGTCCTCCACGATCTGATACTGCGGCGCCCCCCCGGCTGTGGTCTTCGGGATCGCAACGATGGCGCCCAGTTCGTGCAGTTGGCGCAGGTACTCGTGCGCGGAGCCCGCGGGGAAGTGCATGTGCCAACGCAGCATCCGCTTTTCGCGCGGAGTGAGCATCGCCTTCCGCTTGCCCGGCCCCTTGCCGTTGCCCTCGCCGGGGCCTTGTCCCGCGCCCTTGCCCTCACCGCCCCGACCTTTGCCTCGAGTCAGCCCCTCGCTCAGCTTCTGGCGCGCAAGCTGTTCGAGTCGGAGGAACGCGCGGACCTGGTCGGTGTCTTTCCGGGCAAAATCCTGGACGACCTCGGGGGTGAATTCTTCCTTCACCCGTTGCCGTTCGATGGCGTTCAGGGCGGGTCGCGGCGGCACGTCGTCCTTGCTCGGCGCTTCTACCTTGTCGTCCCCGTCGATCTCCTTGAGGCCGATGACTGCTGCCCCTGGCTCGCTGCCCGGCTTGCCGTCTCCCGGGCTGCCGAGGTCGAGCCGCACCGGCTCGACGGGCAGCGGCCGATCCGACTTGAAGAGCACCGAGGTCAGGTAGGCCCCGAACAGGAGCAGCCCGCCGAGGACCAGGCCATGCACGGTCACCGACGCGACCGTCGAGATCGGCATCTCGCCGTGCGGCGAGTAGCGCCGCCAGAACCGCTCGTCGGGCGGTACCTGTTCGTCGAGGCTGGCGGTCAACGTGGTGGTCATGAGTCGTCCCCTGAAAAAGTGCGGTCGCCCGCCTCAGCGCTGCCCCGGCCCCTTGAGCGTCATCTGCACCAACTCCACCTTGCCCGGCAGCGCCAGGTTGACGCGGAAGCGCGTCTCGTAGATGCGGCTCTCGACGAACTTGCCGTGAGTCCGCTTCATGTGCGCCTGCTCCATCTTGTAGAGCCGGTCTTCCAGGTCCATCGGCATGAAGGCGACGAACCGATTTGGCCGGAAGGGCACGCGCAACTCCGTCATCACGTCCTGGACCGACTCCGGCTTGTCGTCGATCCAGAAAATGCGGTTGAGCTTCGTCACGTCCTCGTCGAGCAGCGGCGCCGGCCGCGCCAGCAGGTTGCGCACGACCTTATACTGCGTCTCGCCCCCGCCCTCGCGCACCGGGATGGCGAGGATGGCGCCCAACGCGTTGAGTTGCGTCAGGTACTCCCGCCCCGAGTTGGCGGGGAAGCGCATGTTCCAGCGCAGCATGCGCTTCTCGCGCTGGCTGAGCGTCGCCCGCTGCTTGCCCGGCCCCTTGCTGTCGCCCTCGCCCGTGCCGCTGCCCGTGCCCTTGCCGCCGCCCTTGCCGGAACCGCCCTGGCCCTTGCCCGGATTCAGCCCGTCGGTCAGCTTGCGGCGCGCCGCGTCGCCGAGCCGGGTGTACGCGCGGGCCGCGTCGGTGTCGTTCTGCGCCAGGTAACGCGCGTCCTCCGGCACGAACTCCTTCTCGCGCTGCCGCCGTTCGGGTATGCTCAACGAGGGGCGGGCGGGGGCCTCGAGCTTGCCCTTCTGCGGCAGGTCCGCCTTCTCGCCCTCGCCGGTGTCCTCGGGGCCGACGCCGACCCCTTCCTGGTCGCCGGACCCGGTCTTGCTGCCGCCGCCCCCCCCGCTGGCGTCGAGCCGGACGGGCTCGACGGGCAAGGGCCGGTCGGACTTGAAGAGGACCGAGGTCAGGTAAGCCCCGAACAGGAGCAGCCCGCCGAGGACCAGGCCGTGCAGGGCCACCGACGCGACCGTCGAGATCGGCATCTCGCCGTGCGGCGAGTAACGCTCCCAGAACTGCTCGTCGGGCGGCAGGCGTTCCTCGGGGCTGGAGGGGCCTTTCGCGGTTGCGGTGGCGGCCATGGTTCGTCCTGCTCGGTGAAGGGGAGATGCGCGAGGGCGCCTTCTTCGACGATAGCGTACCGGCGCGACGCACGGCAAGGGAAAAACGGACCATTCCGCTCCTGGCGAACATAACAATTGCGACGGCCCGCGCCGTGGCGGGTTGCCGTAAAGCGAAGAAAGAGGTTGCTCCGATGGGCAAACCTCTGGAAAATAGGCAAGGAGCACCGCTGTTCCGGGCTGCGCGGGGGGCCCTCCCATCCATCTCGCGCGCGGCCCGGCGCCTCTCGTACAATAAAGCACCTGGGAGATGGCCTCAAACGACCGGAGTGGCACCATGACGACATCCAACCAAGGCGGGGGCCCCCCCCACCCCGAAGACAAGGGCGCCCGCCCGGCCGATCCCGCCCCGCCCGAACACCTCGACGCCGAGGCCCGGGCCCGGCTCGCGGAGGCCGAGGCCGCCAAGCACGCTCCGCCTCCGGCCCCCGCGCCGGCGGGGGCCCCGGAACAACACCCCGGAGACTCCGCCATCGACTTCGACCTGCCCGGCGGGCAAGCGATCGACCTGAGCGGCGTCTCCGTCATCGAATGGGCCGCCCTCGTCGAGGAGCCGCGCTCGCAGGTGGGCAGCTCCAAGCCCAAGTTCGACTCCCCCTCCGACGTCGATCTCCTTCGCAAGACCGCGCCGGCGGAGCAGCCGCCTCCACATCCCGAGGCGCCGGCGGCCGCGCCCGCGCCTTTCGTGCCTGCGGTCGTGGAGGTTCCCCCCCTGTCGGCCAGGGCCCCGGCCACGGGGCTCGACCTCACTGCCCACGAGCCGTCCCACCCGGCCGACGCCTCGATCGACCTCGGCGCCAGGCCGTTCGAGGGCGGCGAGCTCGGCGCCGGGCCCGGCAGCGCGGAGTTCGTCGGCGACTCGAGCATCGACCTCGCCGTCCCACCGCCCGCCTTCGTCGCCCCGGAGGCCCCGCCTTCGGTGGGATCGGGCGTCGATCTCCTCGCCGCCGACGCGATCGACCTCGGCCCGCGCTCCGACGTCGTCAAGGCCTCCGCTGCCTCGGGCGATTCCGGCATCGACTGGTTCGGCGCGCCCCCCATCGCGACAGGGGCGGGCGATTCCGGCATCGACCTGTTCGGCGCCGACGTCGTCGAGGACGTTTCTGCTGCCCGGATGCCTCCGCCTGTGGTCGGCGAGTCGGGGATCGACCTCGTGACCGAAGACCTCATCGAGGACGTTCCCGCCGTCCGGCCGCTCGCCCCGCCTGCGAAGGACGACTCGGCCATCGACCTCGGCGGGGCCGACGTCGTGTTTGTCGAGGAAAGCTCGGGCCTCAAGGGGCCTGGCTCCGCCGCGCGCAGCGAGTCGGGGATCGACCTCGTGACCGAAGACCTCATCGAGGACGTTCCGGCCGTCCGTCCGCCCGCCCCGGTCGCGGCGGGCGATTCCGGCATCGCCCTGTTCGGCGCCGACGTCCTCGAGGACGTTCCCGCCGTCCGGCCGCCGGGCCCGGTCGCCAAGGACGAATCGAGCGTCGAGTTGCTGGCCGCCGACGTCGTCGAGGACCTGCCTGCCTTCAAGCCGCCCACCCCAAGCGCCAAGGACGATTCGGCCATCGACCTGCTGGGCTCGCGCCCGGACGCGGTGGAGGACTTGCCCCTGGTGAAGGCAGGCCCGCCCCCTGGCGATTCGGGCCTCGAGCTGCTGGGCGCCGACGTCTTCGAGAACGAGCCTGCGGTCAAGCCCCCGGCCGTCCCGAAGGCCAACGGCGATTCGGGCCTCGACCTGATGGAGGCGGACGCATCGTTGGAAGTGTCGGGCAAGGCCCCCACCAGCGAGGGCTCGCGGCGCGACCTGATCGCCGAGGCGGTCGAGTCGGGCAAGGATTTGCTCGAGGCCAAGGGCAAGGCCGACGAATCCGGCATCGACCTCGGCGCCGAGGGGGCGATCGATGACCAGTCGTCGTCGGTGGACCTGGGGGCGCTGCCGCTGGAGCCGGTGAGCCCGCCCGGCAGGGGCGGTTCGACGAAGGACGTCCACGGCTCGCCGGCCGGGGACTCCGGCATCGACCTCGGCGCGTCGGGCGTCCTCTTCCAGGGCTCCTCGCGACACAAGGGGGAGATCGAGGTTTCGCCCTCGGGCATCGTGCTGAACGAAGACGAGATGGCGGCCGCGCTCGCCGGGGGGGCCGCGGGGCCGGGCAGCAAGGCGCCGAAAAAAGACAAAGAAGAGATCGACCTGGGTAACGTCGGCATCGGCACCGGGGGCAGCGGAGTGCTGATCGGCGAGGAAGCGCTGGCCGGCTCTTCCATCGGCATCGGGGGCAGCGGGGTGCTGATCGGCGAGGAAGCGCTGGTCGGGTCCTCGGTCGGTGGGGCGCTCGCCCGCGAGGAAGTGTTGGAGGTCGAGGAGCCGAAAAAGGGCAAGAAGGCCAGGCCCCCCGCCCGGGACCAGTTGGACGAGGACGAAGCGCCGCCCCCCCCGCCGCGGGAGAGGCCGGTCAAACAGAAGAGTCGGTTCGTCGCTTTCGTGGCGGGCGGCTTCCTGGCGACCCTCGTTGCGGTGGGCGGCTGTTTCGCGCTGTGGCTGTTCGACGTCGTGCCGACCAACGAGCACCTACAGATGGTCGGCCTGGAGGCCCCCAAGGGCGCGGGCGGCGGGAAGAAGACCAGCCCCGGCACGATCGAGCCGGGAGCGATGACGTTCGAGCAGAAACGGGAGCTGCTCCAGAGCGGGGACTTCGAAAAAGCCAAGGCCGCGGGCATCGAGAGCGCCGACGAGAGCAAGCCGGAAGAGGTGATCGCTCGCGCCGACTACCGCTGGGGGGCCTACCTCCAGGAGCAGGCCAAAAAGAGCGCCAGGCCGAAGCTCGACGACCCCGTCGTCAAGCAGATACTGACCGACCTGGAGAAGCAGGGGAAGAACGCCGATGCGCTGTTCTTGCGCGGGCAGATCTACGAGGAGGTCGGCAACGTGCCTGGGGCTCTCCTCGTCTACCAGGAGGGGCTGGCGCTGGCCACCGACCCGGCCAAGAAGGGGAACTTCGAGGCCGCCCTCGATCGGCTGGCGTCGGAGGAGCCGGCGCCGCGGCGGGGCGCCTTCGCCCCGGCGCTGGGGCCGGACCGCGAGCTGGCGATGAAGGCGGCGCTGGTCTGGCTGACGACGATGCAGGTGGCCCCCGGCGGGGCGCCCGCGCCGGCCGAGGCGGGCAGCGCCTTCTGGAAGGCCACGAAAGAGATCAAGGCCGGGAACTACGAGAAGGCCATCGAGGCGCTGGAGGAGGCGAAGAAGCGCCACGAGGCGCGCCGCCTGCTGTTGCGGCGCAAGCCGCAGAACCCCGGCAGCGACCCCAACGAGCTGATCTTCCTGAAGGCCTGCGAGGAGATCCTTGCCGGCTGGAAGGCGCAGCAGAAGCTGGCCGAGCCAGGCAAGTATCTGAAGGGGACGCGCGAGGAACGGCTCGGGGCGGTGACCGACCCGCGCGAGAAGAGGCAGTTGGAGACCGTCGAGAAGGTGCTGGCCGAGGCGGAGAAGCGGGCCGAGGCCTCGCTGGTCCAGGCGCTGGCGAAGGAACTGGGCGGCGACAAGGCGCCGGCCGACGCGAAGGAACTGGTGAAACTTCTGAAGGACCAGCGCAAGACGATCGCGGACCAGATCGCCGACCTGAAAACGACGGTCAAGGAGAAGGAAGACGACGTTGCCAAGTTGACGACGACGGTCAAGGACAAGACGAAGGAGTCCGACGATTTGAAGGTGAAGCTGGGCGCGACCGAGAAGAAGCTCGGCGACCTGACGGTGGCGCACAACGCGGCCATCAAGGCCCTCGTGACGGTGGCGCGCGAGACCGACGTAGACTTCGCCGACCCGAAGCGCGACACGCCGGCGCTGGTGAAGAAGGTAAAGGCGGCGGTGGCGACGGCGAAGATCGTCGATCCGAAGGGGACGATCCTCAAGTTGCAAGCCGACCTGGGAAAGACGGAGGAGAAGTTGAGCGCCGAGCGCGTCGAGGCGAAGCGGCGGCTTGATCGGCGCTGGACGTCGGAGCAGATGCTCGGCTACTGGGTGCCGCTTTTGCAGCAGGACCGCGGCAACCCGGACCTGCCCGCCAAGGCCGTGCTCGACGTCGAGCGCGTGACAACCGAGGAGGGCGCGACCGACCTGCAAAAGGCGAAGGCGGCCCTGGTGCAGGGGCTGGCGCTGCGGAACGAGGGCAAGCTGGAGCAGGCCAGGCCGGCGCTGGAGAAGGCCAAGGTTGGGCTCGCCGACCTGCGGGGCCCGTGGCTGCCGGCGACCGAGGACGCCCTGAAGGAGGTGTCGGGCCCGGTTGGCTACTATGCGGAGAAAGTCGATCCGCTTCTGGAGCGCGGGCAGTCGGCAGAGGCGCTGGTCCTGATCGACCGGGCGCTGGCCCTGGCGCCGGAGAAGGCGGGCCGGCTGCGGGCCAAGCGGGCCCTGCTGTTGCTGGAGGCGGCGCGGGCCAAGGGGCCGTTGAACGCGGCTAACCCGGCCGTGGTGGCGGCGCGCAAGGAGGCCGACCAGGCGGTCAAGGAGAAGGTGGCCGAGGGGCACTACGCCGTCGGCCGCATCGCCGAGGAGCTGGGCCAGTGGCCGGTCGCGCTGGGCGCCTATAAGGCGGCGATCGACGCGGCGGCGCCGGCGGACCGGCAACTGGCGCGGTACAAGATCGCGCGGGCGCGGGCGCTGCTGCGCTCGAAGGCGGCGCCCGGTGAGGTGGCCTTGCCGAAAAGGCCTCGCGACCTGAAGTCGCTGGAGATGGTGGTGCTGCTGACGGTCCTGTTCCAGGGCGAGGTGGTGGGCGAGCCGACGAAGGAGCAGCAGGAGGCGGAGAAGCTGGCCCGCGAGGTGCTCAAGGACGAAAAGGCGTCGTTCGACGTGCGGGCGCAGGCGCTGGCGGTCCTGGGGCTGCACACGCGGGCCCTGATGGTGTTCGCGGCGGGCCTGCGCGACCAGGGCGTGCTGGGGGCGGTTTACGCCAACCAGTTGTTCGACCTGGTCAACAAGAACCCGGCGCTGAAACGGCCGGAGTCGAGGAACGTCCCGGACCCGCTGGCGGGGGAGCGCCATTACTCGTCGGGCCTGAACTTCTTCGCTTCGCGGAACTACGCCGACGCGGAGAAGGAGCTCCTGTCCGCGGTGGAGAACGACAACGCCGACGCGCGCTATTACTACTTCCTGGGCCTGTCGCGGCTGGCGCAGCGGAAGCGGTCGCTGGCGGTCGAGGACTTCGACGCGGGCGCTCGCCTGGAGCGGCTGGGTCGGCCCGAGCGAGCGACGGTCAGCGCGGCGCTGGAGCGCGTGCAGGGCCCGATGCGCGAGGTGCTCAACGACGTGCGCAAGCGGCCCAGTCGAGAGGCGGCCAAGGGCAAGGAGCGCTGAGAGCGGGCGCGGCGGGGGCGGGCCGGGCCCGCCCCCGTCAAAGGGGGCCCGCGGAGGAGGGAATCATGGGCTTCACCGTCGTCCACCAGGGCGAGACAACGGACGCGACGTATCGCGGTTATCTGCTCCACCAGAGCCGGGTGTTGCTGAAGCGCGGCGTCCCGCTCGACCGCGTGCCGCGCGCGAGCGAGAACGGCCACGCCGGGCGCTGGCTGTACGTCTGGGACAGCGAGGACGAGGCGCGGGCCTTCGCCGAGGACCTTAGGGAGCGGACCGAAGACCCCGGCTGGGCCGTCTGCCCGGCCGAGGGGCCGGTGTCGGTGGGGCCGTTGCGCCCGCTCGTGATCGAGGTGGGCCGCGAGGTGAGTTCCTGGACCTTCAGGCTGAACAGCTTGACTCGCGCGGCCCTCCGGGCTCGCTTCCCGGGGTCCTGCCAGAACAACGACGTCTCGATCGGCATCCCCTTCCTGCCCGAGAAGAAGGTCGATTGGCCGGCGACGGTGGCCGGAGTGCGCGGGGTGCTCGCGCACGTACTGCCGCTTCTCACGGGGCTTCGCGCCGAGCAGTTGCAAACGTTCGGCAGTCACGAACTGGTGGACCCGGTCACGCTACAGGTGATCGCTCCCCCGACGCCGATTCAGCCGGACGAAGGCGCGGCCGAGGCAGGGGGGCCTTCGTCCGCTGCCCCCGCAACGTCGGGCGCGGCCTGAAGGGGCGGCTGGCGCAGAAGGGGAAGTTGCTGCCAGGCGTTCCGGTAGGCTTGCAGGCCCACTCCACCGCACGTCAGGGTTGTCGGCCCGAAGGACAGGTGGAGTTGTAGCTCGCCCGCCCGTTGATTTGGGTGGCCGACGCCCTCATCCTGATACAGGAGGATCAGTTCCTGGCGGCTGATGATGACGAAGTCCGCCCAGCTTTCGTCCCGCCGGATGGCGAAGACGTAGTACAGTTCCTCGCGACTGCTCGCCAACAGTTGCTCGAGGGGGACGCTGACTCGGCCCACGTACCGCCCTGCTTCTTTGAGGGGACTTGCGTTGGCCGTCTTCACCTGGATGCGAACCACCTCGCCGATCCCGGTGCGGAACGCGAACACGTCCTCCCCCTCGTCGATCTCGGGGACGGCGACGTTCAGGTGCCGCATCAGCAGTTCGGCCTGAGCGGCCATCTGACCGCCGCGGCCGGTGTAGGCGTCTCGGTTGGAGCGCTGTTTTGCCATCGCGGGCCTCCCTTCGTGCCGCCTCGTTGGCCCGTCAGTTTACCATGAGCGCCCCGTTGCCTCCAGCGGGGAGACTGGCGCTCTTCTCGAATAGGTGGGCGCGGTTCGGCTGACCTGTTATCGTGAGTGCTTTGCGGGTAGTGGCGGAGTTTCTGTGGGCAGGAGGGCGCGGATGCGACGGCCTGGCTACAACTCAGTGCGACGGAACCGCAACATCGGGACGGCGAAGCAAGGGCACGGCCAGGACAACCGTCTGGTCATCCCCCAGCCCCGCACGGGCCCGCCGGTTTTCTGGGAGCCCTTCACCGACTTCGCGGTGGTCACCCGGACGGTCCACGGCCGGGCCATCCCGTTCGTCGTCGAGCCTACGCGGCAGGGCAGCGTCTACGCCTGCACCGTCGATGACGTGGCTGCGATCCTCGAGCGCGCGCCGGTTCGGCACGTGGGCGGATTGCACGGGGTAATTCTGCGCCAGCCCAGTCGGAAAGAAGAGGTGCTGTCCGGCGCGTGGGGGCGATTCGGGTATTGGGTGGATGTCGGCCCCATCCATGGCCCTGCTATCATCGTGCAGGCTTGCCCAGTTCCCTTGATGCAAAGATGGCCTCGACGGCTCTGCTTGACGGAGCAGCAGGAGCTCGACCGTCTTCGCCTGGAGGCCGATCGCGCCGATTTCGATGGCCATCGCCACGTCCTCCACTTCGGGCTGGAAGCGGTGCGGGCCGTGCAGCTCTACCGCACCGTCCTCCACGAACTCGGCCACTGGGCCGACTGCTTCGAGAAGGTGGAGGCCCCGGCTCGCGGGGAACCGGCGGACACCGAACATAGGCTCTGGGACGTCTACTGGCGCAGGCCGACGCAGGAGCGCGAAGCGTTCGCGCACCGCTACGCCGCCGAGCTCGGGCAGCGCCTTCGCGCGTGCGGGGCCGTGCCATTTCCGCGCATCCTGAATGTCCAGAAGTTGGAGGCCGAGGGGCTGTCGGCCGAGGATTTTGTCTTGCGCGAAGGGTAGGCGACTCCCCTGGCTGGACGCCGAGCGCAGCGGCAGCGGTTGCCTGCCTGGAGCGGCTGGGCTGGCCAGGTGTCGGGCGACGTTCGGCCTGCCTCGTATAATGAACCGGTCCGTCGGGTCGTTGCCTCTCCGCGCGGGTGAAAAGGAGACGGAGACCATGCCGTTCACAGTCACGCTCCCGGGCGGGACGAAAGACCACGAATTTGAAGAGTACGCCTGGCTGCTGCGGAGCTGGCGCCTGAACGTTGTCGAATCGCCTCGAAACTCCGAACCGGGGACCGGAAATCGCTGGCTGCACGTCTGGGAGCACAGGGCGGACGCTCAGCGCTTCGCCGAGGAATTGAAAGCCGTCACGGTCAACCCGGGCTGGGTCGTTTACGAACTGTATCCGCTCATCTGTCCGAACTGTCACATCGGTCTCGAAGAGCGACAACTCGTCACGACGACCTGGACTGTGGGGCCCTGCCCGAACTGCCGCGCTCCGGTCAGGCGCTCCGAGAGGTGGGGGCCTGCCCGAACTGCCGCGCTCCGGTCAGGCGCTCCGAGAGCCGGGAAGACCGCGACGCAATCGCACGGGAAGACGTGTTCGCCATTGAGGAGTGGCTGGGCCGCGTGGCGAGAGAAGCCGGCGCCCGTGGGCGCGCTTTCAGGGCCACGCCCGTGACTGAAGGCCGACCTCAGGGGAAACATCGTTGGGAGATGGTCGCCGGTGAAACGGCGGGGAACGTCTTGCCGTGGTCCTGTGCGGTCGAGTATTCTGCGGACGCTCTTCACGTTTTCGAGGTGCGGCTGACGTCCTCCCAGAGCGGGCCGCTCGTCCTCCCGAACATCCGTGCCTTGACCGAAGTGTTCGCCGAGCACGGCGTTCAACCACACACCAGGGAAGAGCGTTCTCGAGTGGCCTGGGAAGGCGAACACGTGGAGGTGCGCTGGGGCGCTCGCCACGGCGCCACTCGCGGAGGGGCTGTTTGAGGCAGTCGTAACAAGGCTCGACTGGGCGATGAAAGACGCCGCCGCGCGCCTTGGTCTGGTGGGGCCGCTGGAACTGCCCTTGGGCGCGGGCTCGGCTGCGACCCTGCAAAGCCCATTCGCGCAGCCTGGGGGCGAATGATGCTCACCCATCTTTGGTTTGAGTGTCTTCGGAGGATGGGCCAGCATGACCTTGCACCGCGTCTGAGGGCGATTCCAGGGAAGGCCGATTCGACCAGGGAGGGCCTGGATCGGGAAGGATCGGAACGGAGGGCCTCATCGCAGCGCGAAGCACCGCGAACGTCATCAGGGCCAGGTAGAGTTGAACGAACAGCCACGTGCCCGCCCATGCGAGATAGGGGGCCCTTTCCCAGACCTTCTCGAAGTAAGGGCCTCCTTCTTCTCGCGTGCCGATGACCAAGCGAAGGTTCGACCACAGCCCAATGCCCAGCAACGCCACCGCCAGGGCAGTGGCCCAAAGACGGTGCCGGCAGAACCAGGAGAGCCAGATCAAGGGGACGGTCAAAGGCGCTATCCAAGATACCCGGAGGGGCGTCCCCCACCCGTGGCCCGCACCGGCCAACATGAACGAACACAAGGTCGCACCGAAGCCCGCCCAGAACGCGACTCCTGCCAGAGCGATCATCCAGGCTGGGGCCGTGAACAATTGAAACACGATCAACTGCACGCGTCGAAGGTTGCGCCGCCATTCGGTCCGAGCCCTGCTTTGCCATCGAGAGCTGCTCCTTTCACGGCACGTCCACCGCCACAACCGCATCCCCCCCGTCGCCCTCCCCTCCCTCCTTCACCCGCAACACAAACGCGTGCCGCCCCGCCAAAACCTTGTCCGCCAACCGCAGCGCCACCGCGCGCCGTACGCTGCCCCGCGCCGGCACCTCGATCTCCCAGCTCTGCTCGCCCGTCAGCCCGCGCCCCTCCAGCATCACGCTTAGTTTGCGCTTTCGTCCCAACGGATTGTCTACCACCAGGGCCCCCTTCACGGTTGCCCCCGCCTTGCCCTTCTGGAGCACCGGCTCGATTCGGACGTGATGAGGATTCCAGTCGTGCCGATGTTCGCCGCTGATGCACAGCGCGTCGGCCGCCTTGGCGCTCGCCTTGCCCCACGCCACGCGGCGGCGGAAGTCCTCGGCGTTGAACTCCATCGCGCTGCCGTGCTCCGCCAGCACCCAGTCCGGCCTTGCGTCCAGCACCTTCTGCGCGCTCTCGGCATACAGGAGCGGGCCGGAGCGGTTCAGGCCCATCCACCCGCCGCTGCCGCTGTAGAGGTCGTGGTGGAAGAAGTTGTCCGCCGTGAAGAAGCAGCGCTTGCCGTCGATCGTCGTCTCCACGCCCATCGTGTACTCCGTCTGCCCCGGCAGGAAGCGGAACTTCAGCCGGTACTCGCGCCAGGCCACCGTCTCGCCGTCCTCGACGCGCGTGTGGACCGGCAGCGGGCGCGCGTCGAGGAAGGGGGCGCGCAAGAGGAACGGATCGCTGATGGGCGTTGCCACGCGGTCCAACGTCCACACCTGCGGCTTGTCGCGCGCCACCAGGAGGTAGGCCCCGTCGTAGTGGTCGAAATGCGCGTGGCTGCACAGCACGACCTCGACCTTGCCGACGCGCCGGTCCTCGGCCTGGAGCTTCGGTATCTGTTTGGCGCTGTGTGGGTCCCACGGATCGACGACCAAAGCGGCACGGTCCTTCGACACGAGTACGTAGGTGTTCCCGGTTAGCCACAGGTGCTCCGACAGCTTCGACCAGGGCTTCGAGCCGTTGCTCCCCGGCTGCTCCTTCGCCAGAAAAGCGTACTTCGGCGCGTTCTTCAGTCTCTCTTTCGTGTAGCGCTCGAAGCTCTTGAGGAAGGCGACCTCCTCGACGGCGGCGGCCGTCTTTTCGAGGGCAGCCACCGCGTCGCGCCCGACGACGGCGCCGTGGGCGGGCAGCAGGGCGGACGGCCTCAGTCTGGCCAGTTTGCGCAGCGACTTCGCGGCGGGGGCGAGGCCAGCGTCGGTCCAGTGGTCCCAGTCGGTGGTGTAGGGGGACCACAGCTTGCCTGGCCCCGCCAGGGCGTCGCCGCAGAACAGAAGCAGGGGCCCGTCGCCCTTGCTCGCGCTGAGGGCGACGTGATCGGGAGAGTGACCTGGCGTTTCGACGACCTTCAGCGACCAGCCTTGCCAGTCGATCGTGGTGCCCTCGGCCAGCGAGCAGTCGATCCCCTGTAGGCCTTCGGGGAAAACGAGATAAGCGGTCCGCGAAGTGCGCAGGGGGAGCGCCTCCTTCCAGTATTGCTTCACGCCGGCGGGAGTGAGCCAGGGCGCCGAGGCGCGTGGGGCCCGCACCGGCACCTTGTCGGCGAGGTAGCGGCCGGCGTGCGCGGCCGTGTCGCGGTGGTGGTGCGTCAGCAACACCGCATCGACCTTCTTGACGCCCAGCGCTTTCAGGCCGTCGGGCGGGACGGGGGCGTCGACGAGCAGCGCCCGGCCGTCGGCGACCAGCGCGTAGCCCGCGGGCTGGCCCGGCGAGCGGTAGACGCCCGGCGCCACCTCCGCCCAGGTGGGCGGCTTGCGCGCGGCGCTGCCGCGGCTCGCCACCCACGCGGCGGCGGTCAAGGCGACCAGACACAGCATGGCGCCAAGGCTACGCATCTTCATGGCTGTCTCTCGCGGGAGGTTTAGGGGCACTTTTCCATCTCGATCAACTGCGCGCGCACGCGCGAGGCGTCGGCGAAGTCCTCCGCCGCGCTCAGGGCGTTGACGAGCATCCGGCGGCGTTCGGCCGGGCCCGTCACGGAGGCATGCCCGGCCAGCGCTTCCCACAGCCGGCACAGGTTTCCGCCCGCGCTCGCCGGCCTCCAGCCGTGGGCCGTCAGGAACGAGAGCACCTCGGCGACCTGGTGGACGTCGTCGGGCGGTTGGCGGCACAGGCCAAGCACCTCGGCGCCGACCTGCTTGAGCAGGTCGCGCAGCCCGTGCAGCGATTCGGGGTGCGGGACGTTCGACGTGAGCAAGAGCTGGCCCTGGCGCGTGCTGGCCTGTTCGGCGAGGCGGTCGAGGAAGCACAGCAAGGCCAACTTTTGCGCCGCGCCGTTGGCGCCGGGGATCGGGATGAGGTGGAGTTGTTGCCGGCACCACTGGCGCTCCAGATACGCGGCGGTGTCCCCGGCCGCCTCGAAGGTCGTGGCGAAGGCGGGACGGCGGGCCTGCCGCAGCATGCGGGCGATGCGGCTGAAGACCTGGCGGAAGTTGGGGTCGCGCAGGCTGTAGCCGACGAAGAAGAACGTGCGGTTGAGCAAGAGCCCCTCGAGGAGCAGCGCCATGGCCGGCCGGCGCTCGAAGAACTCGTGGTAGTCGTCGCGGCTCAACACAATGTCTTCGGGGTGGGCCGCGTCGCCGTGCAGCTTGACCACGTACGTCCCGGCGTCGCCGGTGCGCACCACGTCTTCCTGGCGAACCACGGGCAGCGGATGGCGCTTGAGCGCCGACAGCGCGCGCTCCAGCAGATCGTCGTAGTTGGTGGTGATGACGTGCCGCAGCGGCAACGCCATCAGCAGGTAGTGGGCGAGCGTCGGCAGCCCGGCGCCCTGGAACGTCGAGCGCACCACCTCCCCCAGGCGGGCCGCGCCAAACTCCTCGCGATACCACTGCGCCAGGTCGAGCTGGTCGATGCGCTCCGAGGCTTGCACGTTCAGGTCGCGCGCCAGGCGCTGCACGAGCTCGCCCCAACTCGGCAGGCCCGCCCCGCTCGACAGCCCGGCGCCAACGAACAGGACGCACTCCCCCGCTCGCAGCGCCTGCTCGAGTTGGGGGTGGGCAGCGGGGGCGGGCGGGCCCATCACCTCGCGGCGGGCCTGGAGAAAGACCTGATAGAGAGTGGGAGTGTAGGTGATGAAGGCGACGTCCACGTCGGGCAGGTCTTTCAGGGTGGCGCACGCGCTGGCGAGTTGGGCGCGGGCGGAGCGCAGCGGCTGGTTCTGGTCGCCGGCCTTGCCGACGCGGAAGGCGGGCAAGGCGATCAACAGGCGCTCTTTCTTGCCCAGGTCGCGCAGCCGGCGCACCGCCTCGGTGAGCGCGGCGCGCACGGCGAGCCCGGCCTGGTCCACGTCGCGCCCCCCGCCGGTGGCGACGACCACGACGACGCCGTGCGGGCGGCGCTCGCCCGGGAGCGGCATCCAGAACAGGGTGCCGAAGTCGAGGGGGAGGTCTTGCGGGTTGCGGACCGACTCGTACCAGGCGGCGAAACCGGGGACGTGCGCCTCGAAGGAGGAGTAGGAGTTGCCGTCGCGGCCGAGGTAATTGCTGGCCGAGAACGCGATGGCGTCGGCGCTGAGTTGGGTGATGTCGCCGGGGGCGACGAACACGTTGGCGCTCATGGGGGGCCCTGCGAGTGCTGGCGCGGCGGGCGAACCAACTGTCTCTTGATTCTTTTCGCTCGCCCTGCTCAGAATACCTTACGCAGTGCTTCACCACCACGCTCTCGCGGTAAAAGGTTGCCTTCCCATGTCCGCCCGCCCCTGGCTTTTGCTCCTGGGCCTGTTCGTCGCCCGTCCCGCCCCGGCCTCCGAGGCCCCGGTGTTGCCCGTCCCCGAGAAGGGACGGTATCGCACTCCCAACTTTGTCGTTCGTGCCCCGACGACGCGGATGGCCCGCGAGGTCGCCGAGGCGGCCGAGCGCTGCCGGCGGGAGCAAGCGCGCCTCTGGCTGGGCAAAGAGCTCCCGGGCTGGTCGCGCCGCTGCGAGGTGCGCATCGTCGGCGGTGCGCTCCACAACGGCACCACCGCACTCGTGTTCTACAACGGCAGGGTGCTTCGCCAGTCGATGGAGCTCCAGGGCCCCTCGAAGGACGCGATCGCCCACGAGGTCACGCACACCGTCCTGGCCTCCCACTTCCGCTGCCCCGTGCCGCGCTGGGCCGACGAGGGCGCCGCCCTGCTCAGCGAAGGGGCCGAAGCCCGGCAAGCCTGGGAGGGCCGGCTCGCTGGGGTACGCGCTACGGCCGGCCGGGCCATCCCCTTGCGCCGGCTCTTGTCGCTGGACGGCTACCCTGCCGACCTGAACGCCTTCTACGCGCAGTCCCATTCGCTCGCCCGTTTCCTGGTCGAGGCCAGGGGGCGGGCGACGTTCCTGGCCTTCGTGGGCGATGGCCTCGCAGGCAACTGGAACAAGGCCGTGAAGGCGCATTACGGCTACCAGGACGTGGACGATCTGGAAAAGGCGTGGTTGAAGCGTCAGGGCGCTGTCAAGGCGCCCTGACGCTCTTGCCCCCCGCTACTTCGGTGCGAGGGCCGCCTGCCCGGCGACGAGCAGCAACTGGAGCCACAGGTCCTTGTCGGGCGCCTGGTCCCAATCGACGTGGACGCGCGTCTGGTCCCCCTGCGGGCCCTTCGCCCGGCTCACCAGCACGACGAACTTCTGACCGGACTTCGTCGTGCTCGTCAGGCGGACCGTCTCCCCCTCCGCGCTGAGGGCGACCTCCAGCCCCAGGCGGCGCATCTCTTTCTCGATCCGCATCGCCACGTTCTCGAGCTTGTCGTTGACGACCTGCTCGTTCACCTTGACGCCGACCTCCACGGTCGTGTTGCCGAGCCGCAGCGCCGCGCACCCCGTCGCGGCCAGCAGCAGGGCGCCGGCGCAGACTATCCCCATTCGCCCGTACATGGCTCTCCCCTCCCCTATCTTCCTGGATGGAATCGAGGGGGCAGAACATAGCGACAGGGCTCGTGGGGTGCAAGAGCGGTTTTTTCGCTCGCTCTCTCACACGCGGCCGTGCAGGTACTCGTGGAGCAGGAAGATGGTCTGTTCCTGGTCGGCCTGGTGGAAGGCGTTCAGGTCGCCGATCGACACCATGCCCAGCAGTTTGCCGTCTTCCACGACGGGCAGATGGCGGATGCGCCGGTTCTTCATGGCGCCGCTGGCCTCCTCCAACGTCGTCTGCGGGGTGCAGCAAGCGACCTCCTCGGTCATCACCTCGCTGACGAGCGTTCGCGTCGGATCGCGCTGCTCCCCGACCACGCGCCGCAGCAGGTCGCGCTCGGAGAACATGCCGGCGATGCGGCCCTCCTCGGCGACGATCAAGGCGCCGACCTTGTGCTCGTTCATCACCTGTACCGCTTGCAATACCGTCAACTCTTTGACGATCGTCCAGACCTGACTGCCCTTCCGCTGGAGGATGTCCCGGACCAGCGCCATGATTTGCTCCTTTCCCCTCGAGAAGTGGTAAGCCTCCCCGTGCCGCCGCTCAGGGCACCACCAAGCGCACTTTATCGATCCCCGCCTGCTTCGCCTTGTCGATGATCTCGACGACGACGTAATGCGGCACGTCGTCGTCGTGCTCGAGCGACATCTCCGTCTTCTTGCTGCTGCGCGCGAAGCCCCGCAGCTCCGCGATCAAGCGCAGCGGCTCGACTTCCTTGTCCTCGACGCGAACCACCGGTCGCCCGCCCTCCATCTTGGCGGTCACGTAAATCGTTTGCTCCTGGAGCTGTTTCTTCGAGACGGTGCGCATGCTCTTCTTCTTGTCGTCCTTGGAAGCGCTGGGGGCGTCGAGGCGCTTTTGCAGGGCGGCGTAGCTGGTGGTGAGGATGAAGAAGATGAGCAGCACCAGCGTCACGTCGATGAGCGCGTTCATGTCGAGGCGCGTCTCGTCGTCGTACTCGCGCGGGGGGGGGGGCTCGAGGTCGGCCGCCACCTCGGCGAGCTGCGGGTGGTTCTCCATCGCCACCCATTCCGTTTCGCCGGGGGCGCGCACCTCGTCGGTCGGCTCCCAGTGGCCGTCGCGCAGCCCTTCGAGGAGCTGCGGCAGCGGCATCTCGACGTCCTTGGGCGACCCCTCGTGTCGCACTTTCCAGTCCGCCATCACTCGACCTCGCTGACGCCATAGTAATTGACGCGGATCTTGCTGCGGTATGGCTCGCGGGCCAGCTCGGCGAGCAGGTCGCGCGGCACCTTGCTGCGGACGTTCTTGTGGGCGTTGATGGTCAGTTCGACCTGGCCCTTTGCCGGCAGGTGATGGCGAATGCGCTCCATGAGGCGCACGAAGTCCTCGATGTCCTTGTCGTCCTCCGCCGGCTGGTTTTCGCCCTCGCGGACCACGAACACGGGGTCGCCCCGCTCGTTGAGGTTGACGTCCACGGAGATGCCCTCGGCATTGGCGACCATCCCGCTCTCGGTGGGCGGCAGGGGCGGGGCGAAGCTGGCCACGCCGGCGCTGGCGGTGAGCATGAAGAAGATGAGCAGCACCAGGCTGACGTCGATGAGCGGGATCATGTCCACGTCGTCGTCTTCTTCCTGGCGCTTCCGCTTCCAGCCGAAGTCGAGGTGGACCGGCTCGAGGGCCTCGGCCTGGTCTTCGGCCCGGCCTTCTTCCTTGCGCGGGAAGTAGGGCTCGAGGTCGGAGTAGCCGCCCAGGCGCAACCACTCGCGCGTGCCCGAGGGCTTGACCTTGTCGTCGGCGAGGAGCCGGCCCTGCTGTACCCAGTCGCAGACGACCGCGAACGGGACTTCCTGATAGACCGTGTTCGATTCGACGATCCAGACGTCGAGGAAGCGGCGCTTCTCGGTCATGGGGTGGCCCCCCGCGCCGAGCCGAGCTCGGCGGCTAAATGGTCAGGGTTTCGACTTGATCCCCGCCGGATCGACGGCGGCCTTCGCGTTGACGCTGCTGGCCGTGGCGCTCTTGCCGGTCGCGGGCTTGGTGGCCTGGAGCAGCAGGATCAACTTCTGGGCGGCGCTTTTCATGCGCACCTCGAACGTGGCGAGCCAGGCCTTGAACAGCACGTGGGCGAACACCAGCGGGATGGCCGTGAGCAGGCCCAGCGCCGTCGCGAAGAGGGCGAGGCCGATGCCGGCCGCCTGACCGCCGACACCGCCCCCGGTGCCCTTGGCGATCTCGTTGAAGGTGCCGATCATGCTGATGACCGTGCCGAGCAGGCCGACCATGGTGGCGACCTTCGCGATGGCCAGGATGGTGGGCAGCAAGAAGTTGAGGTCGAGGACGATGTCGAGCTCGATGGCGTTGGCCATCGCCCGCCGCACCGCCGCGAGCCCCTGGGGCGAGGTCTCCAACCCGGCGGCGTAGAGGCGCTTGGGGATGATGTCGGTGCGCGACTTGCAGAACTTGAGCGCGCCGTCCACGCCCTCCTTCTCCAGCTTCTTCTGGAAGGCGGGGAGGAACTCGTTGAGGTTGGTGTTGGCGTTGATGTTCAGCAGGATGCGCCAGATCACGAGCGCCGTGCCGGTAACCGACATGATGAACATCGGCCAGAAGAAATACCAGTCGTGCGTGATGAACGTCCAGAGTGCCTTCATGCTCGCTCCCCGAAGAGTGGTGGGAGTTGCGGTTTGACGGAGACGTGTCAACCTCCCTACACTCTACAACGGCGTGTCCCCCCTCGCCAGGGGGAAAAGGCACCCGAAATGGAAGATCGAGGGCCTCGCGCCCCCCTCTAGCCGCCGAGCTCGGCTCGGCGAGCCACCGCCGTGCGCCTTGCAGGAGGAAGTTTGTGATGCAGTGTGCGATCCTTGCGGGCGGACTGGGGACGCGGATGTATCCACGCACGGCGAAGACGCCCAAGGCGCTGCTGCCGGTCGGCGACGTGCCCTTCGCCCACTACCAGTTGAGCTGGCTGGCCCGGCACGGCGTCACCGACGTCGTCTACTGCATCGCCGTTCTCGGCGACCAGGTCCGCGCCTACGCCGGCGACGGCGCCCGCTGGGGCCTGCGCGTTGCCTACGTCGAGGACGGCGCCGAGCCGTGCGGCACCGGCGGGGCCCTCCGCCGCGCCTACGACGCCGGCGCCCTCGGCGAGTGGTTCCTCGTCCTCTACGGCGATTCGTTCCTGCCCTTCGACTTTCGGAAGCTCGGCGACGCCTTTGGCGCGCAGAACCGGCCGGCGGTGATGACGGTGTACCGCAACGAGGGCCGCTTCGACACGGGCAACGTTCGCTTCGCCGATGACAGGGTGCTGCTCTATCAGAAGGCCCGCAAGGGCGAGGCGCCCCCGGCGGGGATGGACTGGATCGACTACGGCATCAGTGCCCTGAGCGCCAGCTCGATCGGGGAGAACATTGCTCCCGACACCAAGTCGGACCTGGCCGATCTCTATCATCGCCTGAGCGTGGGCGGCCAGCTCGGCGGGCTGGAGGTGACGGAGCGCTTCTACGAGATCGGCTCGCCGGAAGGGCTGCGCGACTTCGAGGAGTGGGTAGCGAGGCACCCGATCGAGGCCTGGTGACGCTCGAAGGATGGCTCCGGGTTGACGGGCTGCGCGGTCGGTCGCCGGCACAACCTTTGCAACGAAAGAGGAGGAGAAGGGCGACCCGAACAACGAGGGCGAACATGGCACGCGACCTGGAGCGCGTCGAATCGATCGAGGAGGCCCTCCGCGAGGGAGGCCTGGACGCTCTGGTCTGTACGCTGCCCGCCGACGTGCTGCTGCTGACGGGCTACTGGCCGGTCATCGGTGCCTCCGTCGCGGTGGCGGCGCGCGGGCCGCGGATCGTCCTGCTGGTGCCGGAGGACGAGCGCGAACTGGCCGAGCAGGGCGGGGCCGACGAGGTCCGTACCTTCCACCCCGGCTCGCTCCGGGACCTGCGCACCACGGAAGAGGCGGTGCGGGGACCGCTCGGAGAGCTCGGCCGCGAACTGGGGCCGTGTCGCCGCGTCGGCCACGAGGGCGGCGGCTTCACCGAGCCGGCCCCCTACTCGGCCCTGTATCTGTACGGCAGCCGAATCCTCGACCTGCTCCGCCACGCCTTCCCCGCCGCGGCGCTGGTCCCCGCCGACGAGCCGCTGGCGCGGCTACGGGCGGTGAAGACGTCGGCCGAGCTGGCGCGGCTGCGGGTGGCATGCCACGTTCTCGGCAACGCCTTCGAGGCGGGAGCGTCCGGCCTGCGCCCCGGCCTGTCGGACGCGGACGTGGCGGAGGGCTTCCGCGCCGGCCTCTTCCGCGGCGAGGGGCGGGTGGGCGGTTTCGTCTGGTGCATGTCCGGGCCCGACGCCGCCCGGGCCGGCGCCGCCTACGCCCGCACCGGCCGGCGCACGCTCGGGCCCGGCGAGCTGGCCCTCGTTCACTGCAACTCCTTCGCGGATGGCTTCTGGACGGACGTCACGCGCACGTTCTGCCTGGGCGAGCCGGACGAGACGGCCCGGCGGATCTACGACGCCGCGTTCGCCGCCCGGGCGGCGGCCCTCGACGCCGTGCGCCCGGGTGCCAAGGCCTCGGCCGTCGATCGCGCGGCCCGGTCGGTCCTGACCGACCGGGGCTTCGGCGAGGCGTTCCCGCACGCGACCGGACACGGCGTCGGCTTCGGGGCCATCAGCGCCCAGCAGCGGCCCCGGCTGCATCCCGCCTCCGACGACGTGCTGCGTCCCGGCATGGCGTTCAACGTCGAGCCGGCCGTCTACCTCGACGGGTACGGCGGCTTGCGGCAGTGCGACATGGTGGCCGTGACCGCGACGGGCGCCGAGTTGCTGACGCCTTTTCAATCGTCCCCGGAGGAACTGATCCTGGCCCGGCCGGTCGGGGCCGGCTGAGAGGGCTCGGGCCAGAAAGCGGGCGCGGTCGGGTGGCTGCTGGCCTGCTCCAGCAACGCCCGGGCCGGCACGCGCTTTGCTCGACAAATTTCGCCGCGCCTCCGCCCGATCGGGGTGCGGGCGCGCCCTTCGGAGATCGACATGACGACGAGTTTGGCGCTCGCCCCGGGGGCCCCGGGCAGTCGGCCGTCCTGGGCGGTGGGCGACAAGACCGGGGTGGGCACGGCCCTCAGCGCGGGCAGCCCCGTCTGGTTCACGCTCGGGCAGGGCATCCTTACCGAGGTCTATTACCCGCGCGTCGATACGGCCTCCACCCGCGACCTGGGGATGCTCGTCGCGGGCGCGGATGGCTTCTTCTCGGAGGAGAGGTGGGACTGCGACTCCGCGGTCGCTTACCTCGAGCCCGGCGTGCCCGCCTTTCGTCTGACCAACGTCTGCAAGCAGGGGCGTTACCGCATCGAGAAGGTGGTTGTCGCCGACCCCCACCGCCCCGTCGTCTTGCAGCAGACGCATTTCACCCCCCTGAAGGGGGCCCTTGCCGACTACTCCCTGTATGCGTTGCTGGCCCCTCACCTGGGCAACCAGGGCCAGGGCAACACCGCCCGGGTGGGCGACTACAAGGGCGTGCCCATGCTCTTCGCGCAGCGCGGGGGGATCGCCCTGGCCCTGGCTTGCTCCGCGCCCTGGGCCCGGCGCTCGGTCGGGTTCGTCGGCACCTCCGACGGGTGGCAGGACGTGAGCCAGCACAAGAAGATGACCTGGGCCTACGACCTGGCGGAGGACGGCAACGTGGCCCTCACCGGGGAGGTGGACCTGGCGGCGTCGAAGGGCGAGCTCGTCCTCGCGCTGGGCTTCGGGCAGAACGAGTGGGAGGCGGGGCAGCGAGCGCGGGCCAGCCTGCTCGAAGGCTTCGAGGCCTCCCGCGAGCCCTACGTCCGCGCCTGGTCGGGCTGGCAGCGCTCCCTCCTGCCGCTGGAGGGCTCGAAGGACCATCCCCAGGACCTCTACCACGTCAGCGCCGCGGTGATGCGGGCGCACGAGTCCAAGGCCTTTCCCGGCGCCATCGTCGCCAGCCTAGCCGTGCCCTGGGGCCCATCCCGCGGGGACGGCGACCTGGGCTACCACCTCGTCTGGCCGCGCGACATGATCGAGACGGTCGGCGGGCTCCTGGCCATCCGGGGGCACGAGGACGCGCGGCGCGTCTTGCGCTACTTCCGCGCCATCCAGGAGGCCGACGGCCACTGGCCCCAGAACATGTTCCTCGACGGTAGGCCGAACTGGGACGGCATCCAACTCGACGAGACGGCCTTCGTGGTGTTTCTCGTCGATTTGGCCCGACGCGAAAAGGCGCTCGGGGAAGAAGACCTGGCCATCCTCTGGCCCATGGTGCGCCGGGCGGTCGGCTACCTGGTCCGCAGCGGACCGGTAACGCCGATGGACCGCTGGGAAGAAGAGGCCGGCTACTTCGCCTCCACCATGGCCGTGGAAGTCGCCGCCCTGCTCGCTGCCGCCGACCTGGCCGAGCTCTCTGGCGAGGGCGGGATCGCGTCTTACCTGCGGGAGACCGCCGACGCCTGGAACGCGGCGATCGACGGGTTGATCTACGTGACGGGGACCGACCTGGCCCGCCGCGCCGGCGTGGACGGCTACTACGTGCGCTTCGCCGGGCCGGCCCAGAGGGAGGCCGACTCGCCGGCCGCCGGCGAGGTACACCTCAAGAACCACCTGCCGGGCGAGGGGCGGGTGCGGCTCGCCGAGCTCGTCAGCCCCGATGCCCTGGCGCTGGTGCGATTTGGCCTGCGCGCGGCCGACGACCCTCGCATCGTCAACACGGTGCGCGTCATCGACCTGCTTTTGAAGGTGGAGATGCCGCACGGGCCCTGCTGGCACCGCTACAACGAGGACGGCTACGGGGAACACGCCGACGGCTCGCCCTACGACGGCACCGGCGTGGGCCGCGCCTGGCCCCTCTTGACCGGCGAGCGCGCCCATTACGAACTGGCCGCGGGAAGGCGGGGCGAGGCGGAGAAACTGCTGCGCGCCCTCGAGTCGTTCGCGAACGACAGCGGGCTGCTCCCCGAACAGGTCTGGGGCGCGGCCGACCTCCCCGAGCGGGGGCTTCGCTTTGGCCGGCCATCCGGGTCGGCCATGCCGCTGGTCTGGGCGCACGGCGAATACGTCAAGCTGCGCCGCTCTCTGCACGACGGCCGGGTGTTCGACGCCCCCGCCCAGACGGCCCAGCGCTACCTCGTCGAGAAAACAGGCTCCCCGCACGTGTTCTGGCGCTTCGACCAGCCGTGCCGGGCCGTGGCGGTGGGCAAGGTACTGCGCCTGGAGGTGCTCGCGCCTGCCGAAGTCCGTTGGAGCGCTGACGACTGGCAAACGGCCCAGGACGTGCGGGCCCGAGACACCGGGCTCGGCATCTACCTCGTCGATTTGCCGACGGAGAAACGGAGCGTCGGGGACGAGGTCGTCTTCACCTTCCGCTGGCTCGAGACGGGCCGCTGGGAGGGCAGGGACTTTCGGGTCGCGGTGACGGGGGCCGCGAGCCCACCTTCTTGACGTCGCAGGCCTCTTGGGAGAAATCGATGAAAGCCATCGCCGTGGTTCCCGGGACGAAGGTGCTCGAACTGGTGGACCGGCCGGAGCCAGCGCTCGGCGCCGACGACGACGTCGAGATGCGGGTGGTGCGGGTGGGCATCTGCGGCACCGACCGCGAAGAGGCGGCGGGCGGGCGCGCCCTCGCCCCCGCCGGCGCCAGGGAGCTGGTCCTGGGCCACGAGATGCTCGGGCAGGTCACCGAGGTGGGCAAGGCGGTGACGCGCGTGCGGCCCGGCGACTACGCGGTGTTCACCGTGCGCCGCGGCTGCGGGCAGTGTTTGCCCTGCGCCATGAACCGCTCGGACTCCTGCCAGACGGGGAAGTTCCACGAGCGCGGCATCTGGGGGCTGGACGGTTACCAGACCGCGTACGTCGTCGATAAGGAACAGTACGCCACGCGCGTCCCGCCCGAGCTCGAGGGCGTGGCGGTGTTGACCGAGCCGCTGACCATCGCCGAGAAGGCCATCGATGAGGCGGTGCGGATGCAGATGGCCCGGCTGCCCGATGCGCCGGCGGCGCCCGACTGGCTGTCGGGCCGCCGCTGCCTGGTGGCCGGCCTGGGCCCGGTCGGCCTGCTCGGGGCGTTGGCCCTGCGCCTGCGCGGGGCGGAGGTCTACGGCATGGACGTGGTGGACGCGAACACGCCGCGGCCGCGCTGGCTTACCGGGATCGGGGGGCACTACGTGGACGGCCGGCAGGTGCCGGCAGACCGCGTCGCCGGCACGCTTGGGCCGATGGAGCTGATCTTCGAGGCCACCGGGATCGCCAGCCTGGAGTTCCGCCTCCTGGATGCCCTCGCCATCAACGGCATCTACGTTCTGACCGGCATCCCGGGGGGCAAGCGGCCGCTGAGCGTGCCGGGGGCGGAACTGATCGATCGGCTGGTACTGGGCAATCAGGTGATGCTCGGCAGCGTCAATGCCGCGCGGGGCCACTTCCAGATGGCGGTGGACGACCTGGCCCGGGCGCACCTCCGCTGGGGGGGCCACCTGGCCGCCCTCATCACGCATCGCCACCCCTGCACCGAGTTCGAGGCCGCGCTGCGCCAGCACCCCGCGGACGAGATCAAGACGGTCATCGAATGGGCTGGCGATGGGAGCAAGCTCGCCGGCGGTTGAGCCGGGCGCGCCTGGCAAGGTGGTGGCCATCGACGTCTTCACCTCCGGCGACTGGGTGCCGATCGGCGAGCGCGACGGCAAGATCGCACAGATGAAGAAGAAGGACAAGTCGGACACGGACAAGAAGGCGGACGGCAAGGATGAGGGCAAGGGCGAGAGGGGAGGGGTGAAGGAACGCCCCTTCGCCTGGCCCGGTCCGCCCCGAGGCGGCTCAACGGAGTGGGGCCTCGCGCCGAAGCGCAAAGATCGCGAAAAGCTCGGCTGGCGCCCGTCGTTCGCGTATAGTAAGGAGCGCCCTCCTTCCTTGTCGCGGACCGGCGGTGCGCCCGCCGCCGGTCCTGCTCGGGTGTCGTCATGGCCAGCCCTCCGTTCGAGCAACGCCTGCTGAGCCAGGTGCTGGCCGGCAAGTACCGGCTGCTGGAAGTGCAGGCCAGCGGCGCGTTTGGCTGCGTCTTTCGCGCCGAACAGCACTTCTGCGGCCAGTTCATGCGCCCCGTGGCCGTGAAGGTGTCGCGCCAGACGGGCCTCACCGAGGAGACCGCTCCCTACCTCTTCAGCGACGCGCTGGTGCTGGCGCGTCTGCTGGCCGGCGACGGGCCCGAGGCGGACAGCGTCGGCCGGCGCCACCTCGTGCAAATCTTCGACATGGCCCTGCTCCCCGAACACGACGCCCGCGCCTACGTGGTCATGGAGCACGTGGACGGGCTCCCCCTGATGTCGCACATGCAGGCGGCGGGGCGGTTCAGCGTGGCGACCGGGCTGCGCCTGATGAAGCAAATCTGCCGGGCGATGGCGCTGGTGCATTCGCGCGGGGCGGTGCATCGCGACCTCAAGAGCGACAACATCCTCGTCGATCGGCGCGGGGTGGTGCGCGTGGTGGACTTCGGCCTGGCGGCGTTCGCCGACCCGCGCCTCGGCTTCGCCCCCGGGGCGCTGGGCACCTTCACCTACATGGCCCCGGAAACGCTGCACGGCCGATCGACGCCCGCTTCCGACGTCTACAGCCTCGGCCTGCTGATGTACGAGCTGTTCGCGGGCGGGGGCCCTCACCTGACGGCCGCGTGGTCGCAGGACGACAAGGACCGGCGCGACGAGCACTACCGCCTCAAGCAATCGCTGCGCTTCGCTCCGCTGTCCGACGTGCAAAACGAGGTCCGCTTCGACCATCGCTGGCTGGACGAACTGGTATTGCGCTGCCTGGAGGTCGAGCCGGGCCGGCGCTTCGCCGACGCCAGCAAGTTGCTCGCCGCCGTCGAGGCGGGCGAGGCCGGCCAGCCCCTCCCGCCCCCCGAGGCGCCGGCCGAGGCCGCCCCGTCGCCCCCTGCGCCCGCCGCGACGAACGACAAGGCGGGGGACGGCCTGTTCCGCGAAGTGCGGCGCCTGCTGGCGAGCAAGGCGTACGACCAGGTGATCGACCGGCTCGACGTGCATCGGCCGGCCGAGTGGGCAGTGGTGGGCCTGCGCGAGGCGCGCACCTTGCGGGCCCTCGGTCAGGCGTACCTGGGCCGCGGCGACCTGACGGACGCGCGCGACTGCCTGGAGCAGCTGCGCACGACCCAACACGAACGGCCGTTGCTGCCCCGTCCCGACTACGCCGCGGCGCTGTCCGATCTGGTCAAGTGCTACAAGGCGCTGGGGCGCATGGAACTGGCTCAGGCGTGTCAGGAAGAGGCGCGCCGGTTGTTGTAAGGCCAGCGGCAGGACTGCTTTTCCTGTAGGACGGCTCGGGAGAGCCGTCCTACAGATGAAAGCGGCCGCGAGGGGCAGAGCGCTTCCGGGAGACGTTCATGTACGATCGGGCCCGAACTTACCGGACGACCCAGCGCCTGCTGGCGCCGCTGTCCGGCGAGGTGCCTGCCGCCACGGGGCTACTGGCGCTGGGGCGGGTGCGCAAACTGCTGATGGGCTACCTGCCTGGGATGGCGTGCAACCCGTCCCGGCTGCGGACGGCCCTCGCCGCTCCGCTGTCCGGGCCTGCCTTCGACGCCGAGCGCCTGTTCGCGCTGGGTTGGCTGCGCTGGCTGGAGGGCGAGGACGGCGAGGGGGCTTTCGCCGAGGCCATCGCGCTTGCCCGCGCGCTGCCTGCGCCTGCCGAGAGCAAAGGGGCGCTCCCCCCGCTCGCGCCCGTCGAACTGCTGGCACGGGCGGCGTACTGGCGCGCCCGCGCCGGGCTCCTCCGCGGCCGGGCCGAGGCGCTGACCGAGTTCGAGGCGGTCCTGCGCTCGCTGGGCAACTCGCCGCAGGCGACTGCCTGGTTCGTCGATCTCCTGTGGCGCGCCGGCCGCACCGATCGCGCCGAGCAGGTGTGGAAGTCGGTGCGGGGCAATCGCCGGGTGAGCGGTTGCGACGAGGGGCCTCTGCTCGAAGCGCGCGCGCTGCTTCGGCGCGGCGAGTCGGCGCCGGCCGAGCGCGCGCTGCAAGAGGCCGTGCCGGCGGGCGGGGTGGCGTGGGTCGAGCGGCGTTTGCTCCTGGCGTGGGCGCTGGCGACGCTGCGCCAGCCGGAGCGCGCCCTGGCGGCGCTGGCCGAGGCGGAGCGTGGGCCGTACCCTGTCGCCGGGCTGGCGGAGTGGCGCCGCCTCTTGGAGGGGCGCACCCGCGGCGCGCTCCTCGACGGCGGGGCTACGCCTCTGCTGCGGGATTATCTGCGCGGGCAGGCGGCCCGGCAGGCGGACCAGGGGGACGAGGCCGCGGCGGCCTATCGGGCCGCGCTCGCCGGGCCGGTAGGCCAGCCGTTCGCGCGGGCCGGGCTGGCCGCCCTGGGCCAGGACGACTGGGCCACCGTGCTGGCCTCTCAGCCTGGCCTGTTCCTGGCGGTGCGCTGTCGTGCTCGCATTGCGCTGGAGCGCTTCCGGCAGCGGCAGATTGCGCCGGCGGAATTGCTCGACGCCTTGCACCAGGCGGCGAACTACCAGTCGGGCGCGAGCGAACACTTCCGCCAACTGGCGCTGGCGCTCCAGCAGCGCCATCCCGACCCCGCCGCGGTGTACGACCTCCCGCGCCAAAGCGAGGGGCCGGAGCAACGCAACAACCTGCGCGCTGCGCTCGAGCTGGCGGTGCGCCGGCTCCCTTCCGGGGCCGCCCTGGAGTTGCTGCGCCAGTGGGCGGGCGCCGACTGGGTGGTCGAAGCCGGGGAGTTGCGGCGCGTCGTGGCCCGGCAGTTGTTGTGCCTGGCCCTGTTGGAGCGCGACGCCGGCGCCCTGAGCGAGGCCGAACGGTTGTTCCCCGACGAGCCGCTGGCAGCGCTGGCCAAGGGCGCGCTTCTCGACGAGGACGTGCGTCCGGGCGTCGAAGCGCCGGCGGTGGCGCTGTGGCAGGCGGCGCGCCGCCTGAGTCGCGCCCCCTCCGGGTTGGAGGAGGATGGGCGCGAATCGGTGCGCCAGCTGCGCAAGGAGTTGCGCCTCAAGCCTCTGGCGCAAGCGCTGCTGCTCCAGGAGGCGGCGGGGCGCGGCGACGTGGCGGGCGTGGCGGCGCTGCTCGAAGAGGTGGATGCCTGGCGCGGCTTTCGCGCGGGCCCGCCCGCGTTCGTGCTGCGCGCCGTCGAGGCGACGTTCAACGCCCAGCCCAACCACCCCGGCTGGAAGCGCGCCTTGCCGCGCTGGCTCCAACTCTGGGAAGCGCCGGCGCTGGGCCCGGTAGGGGCAGCGCTGGCGGCCCAGGTGGGGCTGAAGGCGAACGGAGAGGCCTTCCTGGCGCCGGTGGGCGTGCCGGTCGGGCCGTGGTTGCTCCACCAGGCGGCGCGGGCCCTGGGGCGCGACGACGCGCGCCTCGCCCTCTCGCTGGTGCGGCGCGCCCTCGCCCTGGAAGGAGCAACCGACGTCGACACCGTGCGCGCCGCCTTGCCGGAGCTGGAGCAGCGGGCGAGCGCCCAGGCGCTGGCGGCCTGTCTCGCTCCCGAAGGGAAGGGCGGGCCCGGCCCCGATTTGCTCATCGACCTGGTGGCCTTGCTGCGGGAACTGCCGGACGGGGCGCCGCTTTTGGAGGCGGCGGAGCAAGGGGACAGGGACGGCGCTCGAACCTGCCTCGCGGCGCTCGTCGAGCGCCCCGACCTACCGCCGCGGCTGGCGCACCATCTGGCGCTACTGGAGCAGCAATGCGCCGAGGCCCTGGAAGCGCAGGGCCGCAGCGGAGACGCGACGGCCCACTGGCGCCGGGCGTGGCGCTGCTGGCTCGCGGCGGCGCCCTCCTTTGCCGAGCGCGGGCCGCTCTTCGACTGGCTGCTGGCCGGGCATCGCCGGCACGTCAACGCCCTGCTGGCGCGCGGCGAGATCGAGGCCGCCCGCGGTCACTGGAACGTCGTCGAGGAGGTTGCCGGGCGAGCGGAACTGGGCGAGCGCATCGTCCAGTTTCGCGAGGAGCTGGCCACCGAATACCTTTTGAGCATGCGCGAGGCGATGCGCTACGGCAGCGTCCCCGAGGGCTGGCGCGCCGACTACGAGAAGGGCCTCGGCAATCTGGGCCGCCTGCTCGCGCTGGACCGCGACAACGTCCGTCTGCTGACCGCCCTGGTCGAGGTCTGCAACGAGTGGTTTTTCGACCTCTACAACGCGGAGGACCAGCTCCGGCTGCGTGCCGAAGTGGATCGCTCCGCGCCGTTCGCCGAGAGGCTGGCGCGGCTGGTCGAGGACCGGCCGGGCGACCTGGCGGCGCGAGCGGCACTGTCCGACTTCTGGAAGGTGCGCGGCTTCGTGTGCGGCGAGCGCGCCGGCCAGGTGGCGCTGTACCGCGAGGCGCTGCGCTTCAACCCGGCCAACGGGAACGTGCGCGACCTGCTGGCCGAACTGGGCGAGGAGGCTAAATGACCGACAATCCCTTCGAGGTGCTGCGCCTGGCCCCGGACAGCAGCGAGGAAGTGATCGTGCGCCAGGCCGGCCTGCTGCGCCAGCGCGCGACGGACGAGGTGGCGCTCACCCGCATTCGCCAGGCGGTGCAGGCGCTGACCGCCAGGCCGGAGGCACGCGCCCTGCTGGCGCTGCAAACGCACCCGCGCCCGACGCACCGCTGGCCGGCGCTGGAGCGCTTCGCCGTGGCGTTTCGGCGACCTCCCGCGGGAGAACCCGTGCCCTGTCCGCCGCTGGACGTGAAGGAGCTTCGCGAGCTGTTGCTCGGCGTGGTGGCGCAGGAGTTGGAGCTGGCGCCGCCGGCGTTCGAGGCGGTGCCGGACGCGGAGACGGAGGAGGAGATCAAGCGCCAGACGGCGGAGGCGCTGTGGCAGAGCTTGTTGGCGGACATGCGGGGGTGAAAAGGCGCCTGGGGCGATTTGGAGTGAAGGCGGAGGGCCAGACATGCAAGCCTCGGTCGAGAAATGGGGAGACGGACTGGGCCTGCGGATCCCGGCAGACGTGGCCGCGAAGGCCGGGCTGTCGGAGAGGAGCGTGGTGGACATTGTGCTCGTGGAAGGGAAGCTCGTCGTTGCCCCGCGTGGGAAGCGAGCGCTCCCGCTCGAAGAATTGCTCGCCGGGGTGACGGAGCAGAACTTGCACGGAGAAGTGGACACGGGGGGCCCGTGGGGGGTGAGGTGTGGTGAATTCGTCGCCTGTGCAAGCGAACAACCCAAAGGGCTAACCCGATGGCCGTCTACTTCGTCTACCGCAGCCACTACGACCTCCCGTCGGGCAAGCACCTCCGGCGCTTCGACGACGCCACCGTTCTCGACTGGTTCAGCGACCGCTGGGACTATCTTGTCCACGGCGACGGCAAGCCCGATGAAAGCGCCCGCGCCCGCCTGCGCGACCTCCTCGGCTGCCACGTGTACGGCCTCGGCAGCCTGTTCGAGGCCGCCGCCGAGGAGGACGTCCCTGCCCCCGAGAGCGACGAGCAACTCGACGCTTGCCTGCACACGCACCTCTACTCCGAGGGGCCGATCCTTTACGAGCCCCACTGTCTCACGGTGCAGACCGACGACGACGAGCTGGAGATGGCCTACTACTTCTTCGACGACGACTATCTGCGCCGCCACCGGGCCCGCGCCGCCTACCTGTTGCACGAGGACTGGCGCCTGCCGTCGGGCCACGCCGGCGGGCACTTCCGTCCGCGCCGGCAGCCCATCGACCTGAGCCCGGCCGGGACGGGGGAGGGGGCGACCTACCTGGTCTTCAACGCCTATTACGACTCCTCGAACCTCAGTGACCTCGAAGGGGGCCATCGCATCGAAGGGGTGCGCCTGCCCGACCTGGCGCGTTATCTGGCCCAGAACAGCCCCGAGGATAGGCATTGCCCGTTCGAGTTGCGCCTGCTTCGGTCGCAGCTCCTTTTGCCTCTCCCTGACCTGGCCCCAACCGAGGCCGGCCTGCTCGACGCCCTTCTCGACAACCCGGCCGACGAGGTCACCTGGGCGGCCTACAGCGACTGGTTGCTCGACCACGAAGGCAAGCTGCTCGGCCAGGTGCTGCTCGAGCGCGCGTTGGCGGAGTCGCGGCATTGCCCCGTGGCGCGCCTGTGCAACTCGCTGGACCTGTCCTTTTTCGGCTTCGAGGACGTCGCGAGCGCGCGCCGGCACTTGAAGGAGTTGATCGCCAACCCCAAATGCGACCGCAGCCATCACGACCCGGTCAAGTCTTTGATCCACGTCGAGGAGCACCTGGCCCAGCTGTGCTTGCACGCGGATCGCGGGGGCCAGCACGACCTTTACCACCAGTGGACGTTCTTCGATGACCTCTGGGCCAGCGCTCACCCCGACCTCGCTGACGCCCTCCTCGACTACGCCGCCACCTGGGACGTGCTCTCCACCGGGGGCTCGCGCGAGGGATGAAGCGCGGGGGATGAAGCCCTGGGGTTGGCGTTCCAGGGGTTGGCGTTCCAGGGGCTCACGCCCCTGGCTATTGAATGTCGCCCCTTCGGGGCTGGGTCTGGGATGAGGGCGACACGTTCCCCTGGCGCCCTGCCCATTTGTGCGTGAGCCCAACGGGGCGGCATTCAATAGCCAGGGGCGTGAGCCCCTGGATGGCTCGGGTAATCGCGGGCTCGCGGATTCCAGACCGGACACGTCGCGCCGAAAAATTGTGGAAGTCCACCTTTCCGCCAGCTACGATGTCACTCGCCCAACCCTTCAAGGCGCCCCGATGAACGAGAACACGACCGTCCGGCTCCAGCGCTGCC
>JBBSEZ010000025.1:0-40353 GCA_038239195.1 Gemmatales bacterium | reverse complement strand
TTCTGGCACAAGCAGAGCGCCGAAGCCATGCTCATGCTTCGCTCGTTCGCCAAGGCTGGCAGATTGCAACACCTTCACTCCCTGGCTTTTGCGGCACCAATCGTTGGTGCCCCTGTGGCCGACAAACCCTGAATGCGCCCCGGCCCCACTCATGAATCGGCATGGCAGAACCTCCCTCCCGACATTCTACTCGGCCACGGTCATGGCTTCATCCATTGTTCCGGGGCGGCCCTTGCTCGGAAGAACCAGGGAACGGAGATGAACCTGCCTTCCGGTTGTCGCCAGCAGCGATAGCGGGGCGCCGGCCGGTTTCGTTCTTGGCATCGGGCATCCCACCTGTTTCGTGGGTCGCTACTTTCCGTCGCGAGACGTTCTCGCTTGCGCCTGCCAGGCACTCGCCCTCTTCAGCGCTGCCAGAGCTTGCGGTCCAGCGAGCGGTAGCTGATGGCCTCGACGACGTGCGCCGCCTTGATGCTCGCGCAGCCCTCCAGGTCGGCCACCGTCCGCGCCACCCGCAGGATGCGGTCGTGCGCCCGCGCCGACAGCCCCAGCTCCTCCATCGCCGAGCGCAACAGCGCCTTGCCCTCCGCGTCCAGCGCGCAGTGCTTGCGCAACTGCCGCGTGCTCATGCGGCTGTTGAGCGTGGCGTTGTCCTGCCCGAAGCGCTCGCGCTGCACCTGACGCACCCGGCTGACCTGCTCGCGCATCGAGGCGCTACAGGTGCCGTCGGCGCTGGCGGAGAGCTCCTCGAACGGCACGCCGGGTATCTCCAGGTGCAAGTCGATGCGATCGAGCAGCGGGCCGCTGATGCGCCCCATGTAGCGGTCGATCTGCGGCGGGGCGCACTTGCAGGCGTGCTTCGGGTCGCCCAGGTAGCCGCACGGGCACGGGTTCATGGCGGCGACCAGCACGAAGCTCGCCGGGAACGTGGTCGAACGCAGGGCGCGCGCGATGGTGATCTGCCCCTGCTCCAACGGCTGACGCAAGACCTCCAGGCTCCGCCTTTGGAACTCCGGTAACTCGTCGAGGAACAGGACGCCGTGATGGGCCAAGGATATTTCGCCCGGCGCGGGAGGATTGCCGCCGCCCGCCATGCCCGCGTCGCTGATGGTGTGGTGCGGCGTGCGGAACGGCCGCTTCGTCATCAGCGGCTCGTCGGCCGGCAGCCTGCCGGTGGCGCTGTAGATGCGCGTCGTCTCCAGGCTCTCGATGGGCGTGAGCGGCGGTAGGATCGTCGGCAGGCGCTGCGCCAGCATCGACTTGCCCGTGCCCGGTGAGCCGATCATCAGCACGTTGTGCGCGCCCGCAGCGGCGACGACGAGGGCCCGCTTGGCGAGCTCCTGGCCGCGCACGTCGCTGAAGTCCACCTCGTAGGTGTTCAGCCGGGCGAACAGATCATCGACGCCGGCGACGACGCGCTCGGCCTTGAGCTGGCCGGAGAGAATGCCAACGGCCTCGGCGAGGTCGTGGACGGCGAAGACCTCGATGGCCTTGACGACGGCGGCCTCGCGGGCGTTGGCGGCCGGCACGAGCAGCCGCGGCAGGCCGCGCGCCGCGGCGCTCATGGCCATGGACAGGGCGCCCTTGACGGGGCGGACGCTGCCCTCCAGGGCGAGCTCGCCGACGACGGCGCAGTCGCGGAGCTGGTCGGGCAGCAGTTGGCCGGTGGCGACGAGCAGGGCCAGGGCGATGGGCAGGTCGAAGCCGCCGGCGTCCTTCTTCAGGTCGGCGGGGGCGAG
Organism: Gemmatales bacterium; assembly: GCA_038239195.1. Lineage (GTDB taxonomy): Bacteria > Planctomycetota > Planctomycetia > Gemmatales > Gemmataceae > JBBSEZ01. The sequence continues at coordinate 38,614 of JBBSEZ010000025.1, read as the reverse complement.
GTTGATGACGGTGCGGCCGGGGTGGCGGGTGTAGTGGTGGTTGACGAGGGCGCGTTCGATGCGGTGAACGCTCTCGCGCACGGCGGCCTCGGGCAGGCCGACGAGGACGGTCTTGGGCAGGCCGGGGGCGGCATCGACCTCGACCTCGACGGGGACGGCGTCGATGCCGACGAGGGCGAAGGTGTTCAGCTTGGCGAGCATGCGGGCGCCTCTTTCTCGTCGCGCGCTACCGGCCCGACTTGCGGAGGAGGGCGTCGAGCTGTTGGGGACGTGGATGCCCCTCCTCGCCAGCAACAGCCTACCTCGACGAGAGCTTATCTTCAAGGGCCGGGCGGCTGTTCCCTCTGTCTTGCTGCTTGCTGGCGGACGGCACTTCCCACGGCCGATGGCACAGCCTTTGCGTAGGTTTCCCGTGGCGCTGAGCCAGAGCGGCTCGAGGCGCAGATCCCGAGAAAGGAAGGCTGTGATGCGCAAACTGTTGGTCCTGGGGGTGGCACTGGCGTTCGCAGCGCCCGGATGGGCGCGGGAGGACGACAAACTCGCCCTCACGAATGAAGACGAGAAGGGGCTGCAGAAGCTCGAAGACGCCTACGTCAAGGCGTACAACCGGGGGGACGCCAAGGCGCTGGCCGCCCTCTTCACCGAGGATGCGAGCATCCTGAACAGCGGCGGCAGCGTGCTGAAGGGGCGCGCGGTCCTCGAAAAGGGCCTCGCCCAGGTGTTTGCTGGGCCATCGAAGGGCGCGAAGTTGGCAAATACGCCTTTGAGCACGCGGGTGGTCTCCAAGGACGTTGTCGTAACCCAGGGCACGGCGCGCACGAGTGGTGGGGGCGCCTCCAAGGAGGATCACATCTTTACCTACACCAAGGTACTGGTGCGGCAGGGGAAGCACTGGCGGATCGCCGTGGCCCACTTCGCCTTCCCAACCAGCCCGCCGGCGGACGAGCGGTGAGTCGCCGAGGTGCTGTCGAGGCCCCTGAACGCTTCCCGGGCCATCTTCTCCTCGGTGGCCTGGGACATCTTTTCCCGAAGCTCGCGGAGAAGGTGGTGAAGCGCGCCGGGCCGATCTGCACGAGGTTCAGCGGCTGGCGCAAGACCTCCAACCTCTCTCGTTGAGGCCCCAACAACTCGTCGAAGAAGGGCCCTCTCCGCCAGAGCAAACGCTACTCGGCATCGGGATCCGGCATGACGCCGGTCTCGACGGCTAGCCGCATTTCCTCCGGGCTGGCGTCCCAGGTCGCTCGGTAGCTCGCCTCCAGCGGCACTCGCACGTGGAAGTCATTCGTCAGGAACAGCGGCATGTCCGGCAGTTCGTCCCCGACGCCGACCGGCTCGACGTAGGCCGCCCGCACGCCCCCCGTCTCGTAAGAAGCCAGGGCCCGGTCCTTCCCTTCGGGGAAGGCGAAGTCCTCCTCCTCGATCTCGTCCCAGATCGCCTTGTGGATGCCGAACGGGTCGCGCGGCGTGGGAGGGAAGACGTCGACAATCAGGACGTGGATCCCCGTGCGCAGGAAGTCGATGGTCTTCTCGACGAAGCCGCGGAGGGCGGCACGGCTGTCCTTGTTGCCCGGCGAGACGATTTCGATGACGGCGATGATCCGGCCGAGGTGGTGCCGGACGACGATTCGATTCGCACGGTCGGAGAAGATCTCTTTTGTGGTCCGGCGCACGATGCGGGTAACCGGCCGTTCCACGGTCGCCACGGCCCCGCCACGGAAGGCCCCCGCACCGAGCGGCTTGTTTTTCGTTTCGATGGCCAGGACGTCCGACTCGCGGGGGCCGGCGCGCTGCTCGACCAGAGCGGCGACCCCCCTCGGCAAGCGACCCGCGTTCAACGCGTCCTTGATCCGGATCGACCAGCTCTGATGAAAATCGTGAAACAGCCCGGATGGCACTCGGGCCCACTCGTGAAGCGGCATGGCAGGACCTCCCTGCCGACATTCTACCGTCTTTTCGGAGGACCGGGAATTGCTCGCCCAAGTTCATCCTTCGCCGAGCGCAGCAGCCCCTCGCCCGGCGGTGGGCGAGGCCGAAGGCCGCTTCTCCCTGCACTGCTGGAGGCGCGTGGGCAACAAGAGTCGCGAGCCGACCGCGATCCCCTCTCGTAAATTGACGGAGGAAGGGCCCCAAGCCGGAAGAGGCCGCATGGACAGCATCCACGACGCCAAAGCCCTGGAAAAGCTCTCCCGCCGCTGGCGAGCCCAGCCGGACCACCTGCGCCGGTTGCGAAACGCCTTCTACAAGAGGCACCAAACAGCGGAGGAAGCCCTTCTGCAACTCCCGGAGGCGCAGCGGGCCACCTTCGGCGGCGAGGTCGCCTTCCACTCCCTCGAACTTCGCAGCAGGCACGATTCGCAACTCGATGGGGCCAGCAAGCTCCTCTTCCGCACCGCACGCGGCCATCTGATCGAATCGGTCATCCTCCGCATCGCCTCGGGTCGGACTTCCTTGTGCGTCTCCTCCCAGGTCGGCTGTGCCGTCCGGTGCGGGTTTTGCGCGACCGGCCAGATGGGCATCGCCGTCAACCTCACCAGGGACGAGCTCCTCGACCAGGTCGTGCAGGCCAACCGCGTGCTCGGCCCGGAAGGCCGATCCGTTCGCAACGTCGTCTTCATGGGAATGGGCGAGCCGTTCCACAACGAGGCCGAGGTCTATCGGGCGCTGGAGGTATTGCTGTCGCCGCGGTGCTTCGACCTTTCCCCCGCCCGCGTCCTCGTCTCCACGGTCGGCATCCCCGACGCGATGGTCCGTTGCGCGGAGAGGTTCCCCCGTCTGGGCATGGCGCTCAGCTTGCACGGCGCGCGCCAGGAGCAGAGGGAACGACTCATCCCCCTGGCCCGGCGCTACCCTCTCGATCGACTGCGCTCGGCGATGGCGGCGGTGACGGCGATCCAACGACGGCCGTTGATGGTCGAATACCTCCTGCTGGAGGGCGTGAACGACTCCGACGAAGACGCGAGCGCGTTGATCGCCTACCTCCGCGGGCTGCCGGCCCACGTCAACCTCATCCCCTACAACGCCATCGACGAGCCGACCGGCCTGCGCGGCACGGCGCCGAAGAGGCGACAGGAGATCGCGGCGGCGCTCGCGGCGGCCGGGCTGGTCGTCACCGTTCGCTACTCTCTGGGGGCCGACGTCGCCGCGGGCTGTGGCCAACTCGTCCGACGGGAAAACCACCGGGCGAGCCTCGCCGCGCTGGATCGACCCGGGGACACGGAGATAGCGGTTGATCCGACTTTCACACCGCCTGGTACGTAGAACGCCCTCCTGCGGCCGGCACAATTGCCGAAGGAGCGTCCGCAGGGTGAGGCAACAATTCCGGGAGGGCGCCGCCAAGCCGCAAGCGGCGGGCCCTGGCGCAATTCCGCTTGCGGCTTGGCGATCCGCGCTCCCGCAACTTTGGCCCCACCCCGTACGCCTCGGGGAGGGCTTCTCGCCTCAACGTACGTACTGGAGCAACTGCATCGTCATCCCCCCAAGCTCGGCGCCCGGGATCGTCGCGATGCGCGTACCTGGCAGAGCGCCGGCCACGGGATCGGGCGCGGTCAGTCCCGCCGCCCGGGCCAGGCGCACGGCGCTTTCCAGGTCGGCGACCTCCCACGAGGCCAGGCTGCTCAGCCCCGGCTTGCGCGCGTGCAGCGGGCTGTCGGGCGAGGCGGGCGCCAGCAACTCGAAGATCGCATCGCCCACCCGGAACTGGCGCACGCGGAGCGTGGGCGCCACCACCTCTCCCACCTGCGGAACGCCGAGCACGCGCTCCCAGAAGGCTGTCTTCTCCTCCATGTCGGGCGCGACCGCGGCCAGGTGATCGAGGCGGAGCAGAGGGAAGGCCTGCCCTTCGAGCCCGGTCGCTCCGCGGTCGCGCTCGATGAGGACCAGGTCGGTGCCGGCTCGCCCGGCCGCGGGCAGCCACGCCCAGCGCTCCGGCCCGGCCAGGACGGGAGCGCCGGTCAGGCCATGCCCGGCGAGGGCGCCCAGGGCCGGTTCGAGGCGCTCGACGCGAAGCCCCACGGCGAACAGTCCCCGCTGCGCGGCGCGGGCGTGGGCTGCTTGTTCCGAGAGTGGATGATCCGCCCCCCGCGGCCCGATCAACTCAACGCGGACAGCGCGCCCCGCGCCGCCGACCTGGAAGGAGCGGGCGCGCTCGCTAAAAGGCGAGCCCGTCACTCGCAGGCCGAGGCGCTCGTAGACGACCGTGCTGGCGAGATCGTCCACGGCGAGGAACAGCGTGTCGATGGCCTGGAACGTCACGGGCTGGCCCTCGGGACCAGAAAGCTCAGGTGGTGCTCGCAGTGCCAGAGGTGGACCTCGCGCCACTCGCTCGCCGACAGCGTGCCGAAGACGGGCGACGGCTGAAGCGAGCCCGTGTGGGCATCGACTCGCGCCAGGGCTTTTTGCAGGCGCTCCACTCCTTTCCGGTCGTCGCTCGCGCGGGGCGGCAGGAGGTAACTCGGCGCGGGCACCCGGCGCCGCAGGACGCGATGGCGCAGCAGGCGCCCCAGCACGAACCAGCGCGCGACCAGGCGCACCGGCCACGGCATGCGCGACGGAAAGCCATCGAGCGACATTTCCAGCGCGGCGGCAAGGTGGTGCGCGACCTCGCCGAGCCCCCAGGCGCCGGCCCGATCATACAGGACGGCCAGCAGGGCCTCGGCCTCGCGACTGGCCTCGACATAACTGTGCAGACGCAGCGCGCGACGTTCCATCCCGTCCAGAATACGGGCCCGGCGAGCGCCCGTCTGCCCGAGGGCCCCTCCGGTTGTAGGGATTACCGGCGACGGCCCCCGCCAGGCGGCACATCTTACAATCCGCCCAACCCTCAGGGCCCTCGCGCCCGACGTCTGGAATGGATGTAAGGTGCTACAGGTAAAGGAATTGCGCCACGAGTTCCGCTGTCAAGGCGAATCGCGGCACACGACTTGCTAAAGCTCCAATCAAGCAAATCCCGCCCCAATCAGGAGCCGATCATGAGCCAGGCCCTCGCCGCCCCTCGTTCCAAGGCCCGCAACCTCGAACTGGCCCGGGGCCTGTCCTCGACTTCCCCGTCCGCCCGGCGCGCCGGCAAGGATCGCCCGACGACCGAGCCCACGGCCGAGGGGCTCCTGCGCGAGATGGCCTACGTCTTCGAGCTGACGCGCCGGGTGAAGAGCGCGCTCGCGGCGAAGTGACGGACGGGGACGAGCCGTCCTCCAGAAATCGACAACACTCGGGAGGGCCCGGCGGGCCCTCCCGAGTGTTTTGCTGCGCGCCGAAGCGCGACCTCGCGAGGGGCGCCTTGACAGGCGATGCGACTTTCGATTACTAAAACACCCGCTTCTCTGTCCGGCACACCCGATTTCCGCGAGCAGCGCTCGATCCGTCGCCTTCCAGGGCTCGATTCCTCGGTACCGGATGCCCGGTCCGAAGTACGTTCTCGATCCAGGTGGACAATACAGAGATGAGACTAAAAGCGAAGCGAATCGTCGTGACAGGGGGCTCGGGGTTCCTCGGTCAGGCCGTGGTCGGATGCCTGGCTCAGGCCGGTTGCCCGAACGTCTTCGTCCCGCGCAGCGCGAGCTTCGACCTCACGCGCGAGGCCGACATCGACCGCCTGATCGCCGAGCAGCGCCCCGAGGTGGTCATCCATCTCGCGGCCCTGTGCGGCGGCATCGGCGCCAACATGCGCCAGCCGGGGGCCTTCCTCTACAAAAACCTCATCATGGGGACGCAACTCATCGAGCGCTGCCGGGTGGCCGGCGTCGAGAAGTTCGTCATGATCGGCACCGTCTGCTCCTACCCCAAGGTCACCCCGGTGCCGTTCAAGGAAAGCGACCTCTGGAACGGCTACCCGGAGGAGACCAACGCGCCCTACGGCCTGGCCAAGAAACTGCTCCTCGTTCAGCTCGAGGCCTATCGGCAGCAGTACGACTTCAACGGCGTCAACCTGCTGATCGTCAACCTGTACGGCCCGCGGGACAACTTCGACCTGGAATCGTCGCACGTGATCCCTGCCCTCATCCGCAAGTGCGTCGAGGCTCGCGAGCGCGGCGAGCAGGTGCTGACCGTCTGGGGCAGTGGCGCCCCGACCCGCGAGTTCCTTTTCGTGGACGACGCCGCGCGCGCCATCGTCCACGCCGCCGAGCACCTCAACTCGTCCACGCCCATCAACGTCGGCTCCGGCGAAGAGGTCAGCATCGCCGACCTGGTCGGGATGATCGCCGTCAAGACGGGCTTCAAGGGCAAGGTGCGCTTCGACCCGAGTCGCCCCGATGGCCAGATGCGCCGCTGCCTCGACCTCACCCGGGCGCGCGAGGTCCTCGGGTTCCAGACCAAGGTTTCGCTGTCGGACGGCCTCGACCGAACCGTTGCCTGGTACGAGGCGGCCCGGCGCGCCGCTCACGTTCGGGCTGCCTGAGGGGCCCCGGACGGGCGTTGTGACACAGGGGCCACCGGAGGGTTTTGGTCGATGAGGATCCTGAAGACCCAGATCGACGGGGAAGCGGCCCGACTTCCCGCAGAGGAAGTTGGGCGAGCGCCCTCGCGCGCCGGGGCGGGGAGGCCCCCCCGTACCGCTCCGGGGCCTGGGAAATACAGGACCTCGACCGGCGCCTCGCACGCCCGTCCGCGGATGCGACCGGTCTGCTGGTGCGGGGAGAACGACCTGGGGCCCTATTCCGAGGAATACCGGCTCTGCGACCACTGTTCCACCCTGGTCTCCTGCGTCGGCCTCACCCCTGAGGAAATCGCCGTCGAGGATGACGAGAACGACTTCTACGGCAAGGATTACTGGCTGACGCACCAGACCGAGGAGCTCGGCCATGCCAACATCGTCGAGCGGGCGCGCATCGACCTGCACGAGCGGTGTCTCCACTGGCTCCGGGCGTTCGCCTCCTACCGCTTGCCCCCCGCCCGCGTCCTCGAAATCGGCTGCGCCCACGGCGGTTTCGTCGCCCTGCTGCGTTCCGTCGGCTACGACGCGACCGGCCTGGAGTTGAGCCCCTGGGTGGTCGATTTCGCGCGCTCCACCTTCAAGGTCCCCGTGCTGCTGGGGCCCGTCGAGCAGCAGGACCTGCGCGAGCGCTCCCTGGACGCCATCGTTCTCAACGACGTGGTCGAGCACCTCGCCGATCCCTTCGCGACGTTGGAGTGCTGCGCCCGCCTGCTGAAGGACGACGGCTTGCTCGTCGTGCAGATGCCCTGCTTCGACGGCGCCAGCTACGCGGACCTCGTGGCGCGCGACGACATCTTCCTCCGGCTCATGCAGGGCAAGGTTGCAGAACAGCACCTCAACCTTTTCAGCAAGGGGGCCGCCCGGCTTCTGTTCGAGCGACTCGGCTTCACCGAGGTCCACTTCGAGCGCCCCATGTTCCCCTACGACATGTTTTGCTTCGCCAGTCGGCGGCCCCTGGTCCGGCAGCCCGCGGACGATCTGCCGGACTTTCTGGGCAAGACGGCGACGGGCCACGTGGTGCGCGCCCTGCTCGACCTCTACGCTCAGTTCGAGCACTGTGAGGCCGACCGGGCCGATCGGCTCGACATGATCCACGTCCTCCATGCCAGCCTGGAGGTGTCCGAAGCTGACCGGGCCGACCGCCTGGAACAGATTCACGAACTCACCGCCACCATCCGGGGCCTTCAGGAGGCGCGCAACCCGCTCCACTTCCTGGCTCGGCACGCCGAGTGGATGGTTCAGAGGTTGTTCCGGCGCGTGAAAAGGCTCCTGCGGTTCGGGCGGGCCTTCAACAGGCCTGCGCCCCCGCGGCGCGACCGTGCTTGATCCCGCCGTTGAACGTGCCGGCCAACGCGAGCGTCGGAGGGCGCGGGCCTGGCTGTTGCGCTCGATGGCACACCACTCTCGACCAACTTCTCCGGATTGCGACAAACCACCCGCGCGTGGTGTTGCCCGAAGTCGCGCGCAGGGGCCTGGAGGGCAGGCGTCATGGGGATGATGCGGAGCACCGCGAAGCGGTTGTGTTGGTGGGCAAGGGCCCGGGGGGCCAAGGCGAGCTCGCCCGCCCCCAGCGCCGCGGGGCCTCTCGAGCACCATCTCGGGGCCTTGAATCAACTCAGCACTCACGTCGTCGCGTTGCGCCAGAGGCTAGCCAGTCTCCGGCGCGAGGCGGAGGAGGCTCAGCGAGGCCTGGAAGAGGTCGATCGCCTGTTTGGGGAACACCACGTCGCTCTGACCCAGCGCATCGCCGATGAACTGGCTCGTTACTACGTGGAGCTCGAATCGCAACAGCGGATCGGTTGACCAGGGCCAGGTTCGCCTGTGCGCCTTTCCTCCTTCTTCGTCACGCGGAGCAGCAAACATGGCCCGGCCGTTAGTGAGCATTGTGACGCCATGTTTCAACCACGTGGAGTACATCGAGCGCACCTTGCGCAGCGTCCTCTGCCAGGACTATGAAAACGTCGAATACATCGTCATGGACGGCGGCTCGACCGATGGCACCCGGGAGGTGCTCGACACGTACGCGGGCTACCTCGACGTCCTGGTGAGCGAGCCGGATGCCGGACAGTCGGACGCCCTGAATCGCGGCTTCCGCCTGGCGCGGGGCGACGTCCTGGCCTATCTGAACTCCGACGACTGTTACGCGTCCGCCCAGACCATCTCCCGCGCGGTTCACCACTTCGCGGCGAGCCCTTCGTTCGACGTGATTTACGGCCGGCGCTACACGATCGACGAAGAGGGCAAACTTCTCCATTTCTTGCCCTATCGCCCGTTCTCCGAAGAAATGCTCTATCTCGTCGATTACGTCCCACAGGAATCGACGTTCTGGACGCGCCGGGCGTACGAGCGGGCGGGCGGCTTCGTCAACGCCGATTACGACTTCGCCATGGATTACGAGCTCTGGCTGCGGATGTTGCGCGCGGGGGCTCGGTTCCACTCGGTGCCGGAGCTTTTCGGCCTGTTCCGCTACTACGCGGACCAGAAGACCACTGCCCGGTGGCAAACGCAGGGCCTGCCGGAGATCGCCCGCTTGTATCGGGAGTACCTGGGCCGCATCGTTCCCGAGCGAGAGATGCACGACTACCACGACGAACACTTCTACGGCGCCCACGCGCGCCTCCACCCCAAGGGGGCGGCCTGCTTCCAACGGTTCTGGAGGCCCATGCTGGGGTGGTACGCCGAACACGTGCGCGACTTCCGCTTCGATGGCTGGGTCGAGGACGCGGAAGTCAACCCGGCGCGTGGCCAGAAGGCCCCCGGCGGCCCGCGGGCGCGCGATCGAGCGAGCCGATTGGCGCCCGCGCGCTTTCCGTCCTGACAGAGGGACATCGGACGCGGCGAGCGCCGGGCCGCGTGGGCAGAAGGCCGCCGAGCCTCACCCAGAGGAGGCAGTTCGCGTTTCGCCCGGTCGTCCCCCTTCGCTCTCTCCGCCCGGGCACGTCGTTGGCCTCGCACACCTCGAGTTCTTCCACGTCGCCAGACGGGGCCCTTGACTGTCAGGTATCCGGTGGGCGCTCGGCCCTCCAACGCAGAGGCTCGCGCGACTCGCGTTCGCAGAAAGAGGTGGTGAGAGGATGCCCGCGACGCCCCGGATCTCTGTTGTGACGGCCTCGTACAACCAGGGGAAGTTCATCGGCCGTACCATCGAAAGCGTTCTCGCCCAGAACTATCCCAACCTCGAGCACATCGTTGTGGACGGGATGTCCACCGACGACACGCCGGCCGTTCTCGCCCGCTATCCGCATCTGCGGGTGCTCCGCGAGCCCGACCGCGGACAGGCCGACGCCATCAACAAAGGTTTTCGCCTCGCCACGGGCGACGTCTATTGTTTCCTCAACTCGGACGACACCTTCCTGCCCGGCGCGCTGCATCGAGTCGCCGCGGAATTGAGCCCCGCGCGGGGACGGCACATCGTCACGGGCCGTTGCATCTACGTGGACGAGAACGACAAGCCCACGGGCGCGGAGCACCCCAGCGGCCCCATGACCCACCGGCGCGTGCTGGAGGTTTGGAAGGTGCATGCGGTTCCCCAGCCGTCCACTTTCTGGACGCCGGACGTTTGGCGGCGCTGTGGCGCGCTCGACGTGTCGGACCAACTGGTCCTGGATTATGATCTGATGTGCCGCTTCAGCCGCCACTACGCGCTCCACTTCATCGACCAGGTACTGGCCACCTTCCGCTTACACGCCGCCTCGAAAAGTTGCTCCCATGCGTCCGAGGAGATTTACGCCCAGGCCATTCGCGCCAGCCGACGCTACTGGGGGTCGCCCCTCGGGCCGCGCTATTGGCTCCTTCGCTGGTCGCTGAGCGAACACCGCTTCGAGAAGCGCTGGGGGCGCCGGAGCAAGGCGGCCCGTCTCGCCGGCACGGCTTACGCGGCCTGGGGGCAGGGCAAGCGACTCCGCGGCGCGGCGCGCGGCGCCGCCGCGGCCCTGCTCGGGCCGGAGGTGTTGGTGCCCCGGTTCCTGGCCCGACTGTGCTCCGGCGCGCGGCGCTCTTCCGCCGGCCAGGACCGCACAACCGGACAGCCCGGCCCTCTTTCCCCACTCACCCGAGCCTGGTGGAACTTCACAGGCCAGCACCCGGACGGGCCTGTTGGCCCGAAGTTCGTTACCACGGTGGACACGGGCCCGACCCATCGCTCTCTGCGTGTGGTTGGCCGCAGCGTCCTCGAGGGCTGTCCTCAGCCCCGCTCCATCGCCGTCTCAGTCGATGGCCGCGTCGTCCATCGCCACCGCGCGGATGGCGGCCCGTCGTTCTCTCTCGCGGTACCGCTCGGGCCCTTGCGGCCCGGCCCGCACGAGGTGACGATCGCGAGCGATACCTGCTTCGTCCCTCACGAGTACGTGGGCAACGAGGATTACCGACCGCTGGCGTTTCGCCTGATCCGCCTCGCGCTCAGCGAGGAGCGCGCCGAGGGCGCAAGGCCTTCGTCGGCGTCGCGTGCCGCGTGAGGGCGCCAGGTCAACCGGGCAAGGGAGGACCGCGACCATGAAGATCGGGATCGAGCTTCGCCAGATAGCCCTGGGGCCTTGCGGGGGCATCGTGCCGCTGCTCCAGGGCGTGTTGGAGGCCCTCTTCGCGCACTGGCCCGAACACGACGTGTTCCTGTTCTGCACCAAGGCGAACAACACCTTGCTCCCGGCGGTGCCGAGCCAGGTGCGGGTACTCACCCTACCGGAGGAGGGGTACTGGGCCCGAGTGGACGCGGTGGCGCGAGCGGAGGGCATCGAGGTGCTGCTCCGCAGTTATCCCCTGGATGCGCCGCTGGGGTTTCCCCCGTCGAAACAGGTAGTCCTTGTTCCCGACCTGCAGCACGAGTTCTTTCCCGAGTTTTTTGCCCCCGACATCCTCGCGACTCGGCGGGCCAGTTTCGACAACGCCCTCCAGCAGGCCGGGGCCATCGCCACCCTCTCCGAGCACGCACGGCGAACGGTTCGCGACCACCCGGCCACCCGGTGCCCGGACGTCTTCCTCATGAGCCCGGCGCTGCGGACCGCGGTGGAGCGGCCCTGCCTGGGGGAGCTCGCCGAGGAAGAGAGGGCGCTTCTGCCGACCAGGCCATACTTTCTCTTCCCGGCGAACCTGTGGCCGCACAAGAACCACCGCCGCGTGCTCGAAGCGTTCGGCCAATTCCACCAGCGCAGCGGGGCCGCCGTGGAGCTCGTGTTGACGGGCCACCCGTCCGGGTGGGCGGAGCTCGCCGCCGAACATCCTGCCCTTCCCGTACGCCATCTCGGCTTCGTGCGGCGGGCGTTCCTGCAACTGCTCCTCGAGCGGGCGGAGGCGCTCCTGTTCTTCACCCTTTTCGAAGGGTTCGGCATGCCCCTGCTCGAGGCGTTCGAGGCCGGCACGCCGGTGCTGTGCAGCAACACGACGAGCTTGCCCGAGGTAGGCGGCGACGCGGTCTTGTCTTGCGACCCAACCGATCCCGGCGCGATGAGCGAGTTGATGGCGCGCGCGACGTCCGAGGAAGGGCTGCGCGGCGTGCTCGCGGCGCGGGGCAAGGAGCGCCTGGCGCTCTACAGTTGGCGGCAAAGTGCCGCGAACCTCGTAGAGGCTTTCTCGCGCGTGGCGAGCAACGGCCCTCCGCCGTGGGAAGTGCCCTGGCTCGTCCCCGCACCCGAAGTGCTCCTTCTCACAAGCCGGAGCGAAGGGCGCCCGCGCCGCTCCCCCTTGGCCCTCCTCAAGAGAGTGGTTCGCTGGCACACCAGCCCACAGTTGGCCGACCGCTGAGGTTCGTTCGGCGAGACGACGGCACGGCGCACCACTCCCGCCGCCCAGCGCGATTACTTCGACGGTTCGAGGGCAGAGCGAACCCGGTCTCGCCCTCGGCCGCGCGACGCCTTTACGTCAAGGCTGCCCCTCTTGAGCTGCCTGGCCCGCGCGCCCCGGCAGGCGCGGAGTTGGCTCCGCGCGAGAAAGGAAACGGGTCATGTTCTTGACTGCCTGGTGCATCGCTCTGGCCCTGCTCGGGCCACTGGCCTTGGGCTTGCCAGTGCGCTGGCTTCTCGGTGGGCGACGACCGCTCGACGAGGTCGCCTGGGTGCAGGCGCCGTTTCTCGGCATCGGGGCGATCGTTCTACCGCTCCAGGCCTTCGTTTACCTCGACGTTCCGGTGAAATACTCGTTCGTGGGGGTTTGGGCCCTCGCCCTGCTGTTGTGGGCCTGGCTGGCTCGGAGCGGACAAGTGCGCGATAGCCTGCGGCAGTGCCCGCACGCGCTGCTGGCGACCGTCCTGGCCGTCTATCTCGTCCACGGTATCGGGCTGGTCCTCGTCGGGACGACGCACTACGTGGGGCGAGGGTGGATGGACCAGTACGGCTACACGGCCGTCGCTCAATTCCTGCACGATCTGCCCTTCAGTACGTCCATGGATCAGGTCGATCGCCAACCTTTTCTGTTTACTGCGCTGGCGCCTTATCCCAATGGCGACGTGTTGAAACACGACCGCATCGGCGCGATGATCTTCCAAGCGTTCTTCGCCGCCAGCAGTGGGGGCTGCGCAAAGACCGTCTTCGAGCCAACCATTCTGCTCTGCCCTGCCCTCACGGTCCTGGCCGTATACGGACTGGGCCGCCGGTTCGGCATGCCAAGCGCCGTGGCGCTGGCGACCGGCGCGACGGCTGGGTTGTTACCGAGCTTGACCATGCTTCACCTGGAAAGCTTCCTCTCCCACGCACTGGGCACCCCGTTCCTCTTGTTCCTGCCGGCGCTACTGGCCGAGCTCGAGGAAAGGGGCACCTGGCCGGCGCTCTTGACGAGCGCCGTCGTGCTGGCCACGGGGGTGGCCCTTTACACCGAGCTCACCCCAATCTTCGAGGTGCTGGTGGGAGCGTGTTTCGCGTTCTCCTGCCTGGGCAAACGCCGCTCGTGGGGCCGGGCTGGCGAGTGCTTGCTCTTGGCGGCCTCTCCTCTCTTGCTCAATCCTCTGAGCGCGCGCACCGTGTGGCAGATCATGATGCGTCTCACTCGCATGCCTCCTTCCCTGGAGGAGCATTACCCGTGGGCCCTGACCCTGGAAGGCCTGGTGCGCATCTGGTTTGGCGATTTGACGACCGGCCCGAAGTGGCGCGGGGCCCTCTGGCCGTGTGGCGTGCTCGCGACCGCGATCGGTTGCTACGCCTTGGCCCGGCGCAGCCTGCACGGCCTTTTCGCCCCCAGCGAAGAGGCGGAAACGAGCCCTGGCTCTCCCGCGTTCTGCGCCTGCGTCCTCGCCCTGTTCCTCGTCCCGTTGGGGATCGTCGCCAAGGACGTCAAGCACCCCTATCAATTCTACAAGGTCCTGATTTCGGTAAGCCCGCTGTTGGTGCTTGGCCTTGGCTTCCTGGTCGTCCCGACCGTGGGCGGCCTGGCGGGGCGCTGGCGCCTGCTCCGGTTTGGAGTGGTCGTTCCTCTCTTTGCGCTGGTCTCCTCCGGGGTCGCACTGAGCACCATCTCGATGGTCTTGCGGACGGCCGACGCCGCGCCGGCCCCACGCTCCTATGTTCACCTGCAACTCGCCCCGGAGAACAGAGCGCTTGCCGACCGACTTCAATCCCTTCGTGGCCGAAACGTCTTCTATGCTTCGGAGAACGTCTACTCTGGGTACTGGGTCACGTATTATGCCCGACACAACAAACTGTACGCGATCGATCCGCAACCCCCTTTTGCCGTGCCCTACGATCCGGGCCCACTTCCGCCGGATTGCCTCTACCTGACCCGATTGGATTACCCCACCTTGCTCCCGCCCAACTGGCTCGACGAACGCCGAGTCGAATGGAGGAGCGGGCCCTACGTGCTCTGGACGCCACTTCACGACGACTGGGCTTACCTTGCCCACGTCGTCAACCCGAACGGATACGATCGGCCGGCCCCCGCGGATTTCCTCTGGCTGGGCGGGCCCGAAACGACGCTGCGCGTCCTGGCGGGCCGCTCGGGAGGCCTGCGCATTCGCGCCACCTGCGAGCCTGGCCCGAGCCTCCCCGGCGTTGCCGAACGAACCATCCTCCTCAAGGGCGAAGAGGGCTTCTCTTCGCGAGTTGTCGTGCGGGAAGGGCCGCACGACTTCCTCGTACCGGTGAAGAGGGGCCTGAATCGCATCAGCCTTCAGGCCCTGGACGCTCCCACCCTGCCCCGGCTCCCCAGTGGGGAAGCTCGACCGCTGCTCCTTGGCGTGAAGGACCTCTCGCTGGCCCTGGTTCCCAAGCCAACTCCCGCGCCTTCCGCTGCGCAAGCCGCTGCGCCTTCGGGCCCGTCCGGCGGCGGTCCCCAAGATCCATGACGCGCTTGGGCGACCGGCAGGACTTGATTTCCTGTAGGACGGCTCTCCTGAGCCGTCCTACAAGTAGGCATGTTCCTGCCGGTTGTCTTGGGTAACTGCCGGTGGTTTCCACACTTGAGGTGTCCCAGGAAACCTTCAAGGCCCCTTGCCGGACGCTCGAGGGGCCCTCGGCTTGACTCAGGTGCCGGGCCAGCGTACATTCTCGCACGGAAAGGGACGTTCGCCAGCGACGCCCGCTCTCCTCGGCCCCAATTGCTCGGGGCCAATCGATCTTACCAACTCTGATACAGGAATGGCTGCCGACGTCCGGCCTGGGGCATCGACGAGGTTCCCTGACGATGGCTCGCCTTCCGGCACCACGCGTCCCGGAGGGGCACCTCCCCGTGGCAGGGCAGTGGTCCCTCGGCCCTCCCGCATGCCGCCGCGGTCGTGACGCTTTGGTACGGCCCAGGCGGCGCCGCGACCCGGCGTTCGCCTTCGGGGGCCCCAGACGTCGCACTCCCACCGAGCCTGCAAGGTCGATCCCAGGAGAGAACTGTTTTGGAGGCACTTCACGTGAGTGAACCAAGTTGTGGCCCACGCATCGCGGGCGAGCTCCCGACAACCTCCTTCCAGGTAAACGCGGCCGGTTGGGGGCTGCTGCTGGGGTTGCTCGTGCTTCAATATTGCCTGTTCCGACAGTCCGCGCTCGACAACGTGGTCTGGGCCTACCCGACGCGGTGCGACCAGACGGTCTACTTGACCCAGGCCTACGACACGTACGAACAGATCAAGCAAGGGGGGTTGTGGTCGGGCTTGAAGTACGGCCTCAGGGTCCCGAACGAATCGGGAATGCTGATCCACCTCGAGGCGAGCTTCTTGTTCCTCTTCCTCGGCCCTTCGCGCCTCACGGCATTGACGGTCCATTTCCTGCATTTCGCCCTCCTGCAAGTCGTCTTGGTCTGGGCCTTGCGGTCGCTCGGCAAGCGCTGGGCCATCGCCTTCCTGGGCCTCGGACTGCTGCTGAGCGCCAGCGCCCCCTTCTACGCCGTGGGCGGGATCATGGACTTCCGGATCGACTTCATGGCCCTGTGCCTGTTCGGGACCTTCGCGTGCTTGCTGGCGCGCACGGAGATGTTCGTCCACCGCAAGTGGTCGCTCGCGGTCGGGGCCCTTGGCGCGTGGTGCGTCCTGGCCCGCTTCCCGACGGCCCTCTACGTTTCCGGCATCCTGCTCTTGCTCTTCTCCGTCTCGTTCCTGCGCTGGGTCGTCCAGCGCAACCGTCCTCCTGCCCTCGCCGGGGCACGCCTGTGGAATTGCGCCCTGGCCGGGCTCACGTGTTTGCTCCTCATCCTGCCTGGCATCTACCGGCATCGAGGGGGCATCTACCGTCACTACATCGACCACGTGAAAGGCCCCGAAAACGAGATGCGCTTCGAGGAATTTGGCATTCGGACGACTGCGGACCGGCTCCTTTACTACCCCCGTTCAATCCTCAACGACCACGTCGGGGAAGTAGGTTACTGGCTCGCTGCGGTCGTGCTCGGCGCAGCTTGCCTGCTCGGGCTGCTGCGCTGGGCCACCCGTACCGCCCCTGCCGCCCCCCTTGCCACGGGCTGGCGTAGCTCCTTGTTCTGCGCGGCCCTGTGCGCGCTGTGGCCGGTCTTAGTCCTGACGGCCTACCCTTCGCCCTCCCCCGTGGTCGCAAGTGTCGTGGTCGTCCCGTTGGTGCTCTGTGCGGTCATGGTCGTCGTGCTGCTGTCGGGCTCGCGCCAGCCCAGCCTTCCCACCTTCACCCGACACGGCCTGCTTGCCCTGAGCGGGCTGGCCCTCAGCGTCGGCCTGTTCGAGCAGGCCTCCGAGCTCACGCGCCGCAGCAGCATCTCCCAGGTGCGGGAGGACGTCGAAGAGTTGAATGCCCTGTACGACTTCGTGTTCGAGCACAGCAAGCAGAACCACTGGGCCACTCCCGACGTCTTCATCGACGTCCTGGCGGACCACCTTCACGTGGGCATCATCAAGCCCTACGTGTACGAGCGCCACGGCGCCTGCCTCGCCCCTCGCTCCGCGGTGAGCCTCGACCCCATGCTCGAGCTCGACGAACGCGCCGCGCTCGCCTGCATCCAGAAGAGCGACCTGATCATTCTGACTACCCAGGAATCTGCCGCGGCGCCCGCCGTCTATCCTTTCAACCAGGCGCTGGCCAAGGTTCGGCCGCAGTTGATCGCCCATTGCGAGCGGGAACTGCTGCCGCTCCGCACGTTTCGCTTTTTTGGGGGAGAGGCAACCGTTTACGCCAGGCCCGCGCTGGCCGTCAAAGGACACGATCGGGATGGCTGGTTGACCAGCGCGGGCGCCACCCTCCAGTGCTCCACCGACACGCTCCGGAAATGGCCGTCGATCGAACTTCGCGGCCCGAACCTGGGGGCGACGCTCATGGGTCGCTTGCCGGTCGTTACCGCGGAGCTCCACGTGCCTCACGAACGGGCCCCGCGCCCCGTGCGCGCGACGCTCGTGGGCGACGCGGGCGAGTATCGCCTCTCGCTGCGTGCCCCGCAGAACTTGCCGCCTGGAGAGATGGCCATCATCCGCCTCTCGTTCGATCGGTTCTTCGTTTGCAAGGAGCTGAGCCTCGGTTCGGACACCCGCAAGCTGGTGATGAAGGCGCCGACCGTGCAGACGTTCCAGCGCCTCGAGCGGGCCTCGTCGCGGCCCTGACGTCCCCGAAAGGGATGTTGCCTCCTCCGACTTCGCTTGGTATAGCATCCGGCGCTCGGGCAAGAGGGGGCCCTGGGCCTTGGTTCCCAGCCCCGAATAGAGGAGAGACGCGGCGATCGGCAAAGCGCCGCGAACCTCGTCGCGGCTCGGTCGTGGCGAGCAGCGGCCCTCCGAGGTGGGCGCTGGGCTTGGCGCCTGCCGCCGCGCGGCCCGCGCTCACGGACGAACCGCCAGCGCCTCGCTCGGGGCTCGCCTTCCTCGCCAGAGCGTTTCACCGCCGCCTTCGCGCCAGTCGCCGCTCCTTCGGTTGTTCCGACGGGGGGCAGGGCGCCGAGCCAACCGCCGTTGAGCCTCGCGCTCGACGAAAAAGGAACGTGCATCGCTGGCCTTGCCCCCTTTCCAGATCGTTTGGCGATGGGCGGCTGGCTGGGCCGCGCATGCGTCGCAACGGAGAGAACCGATGAGCGAAGCAAAGAGCCCAACCCCGGACGAACACGACAGCGCCCCCCCCACGAGTGCCCGGACAACCGCCGCTGCCTGCTGCCTGCTCGCGGCCCTGATCTTGCTCCAGTACGGTTTGTTCCGCCAGTCCGCGCTGGACAACGTGGTCTGGGCTTACCCCATCGGCTACGACCAGGCCGCCTATCTCACCCAGGCCTACGAAACTTACGAGTCGATCAAGGACAAGGGCCTCCTGTTCGCCATGGAGCAGGGGTTGGAAATCCCTCTCGAGTCCGGCATGTTGATCCATCTCGAGGCGAGCCTCCTCTTCCTTGTGCTCGGCCCGTCGCGATTGTCTGCGCTGACCGTCAACTTTCTCCATTTTGCCTTGCTTCAACTGGTGCTCGTCTGGGCCCTGCGCTCGATCGCCAAGCGCTGGAGTTTGGCGTACCTGGGCCTTGGCCTGTTGCTCGCCGCCAGCGCTCCGTTCTACGTCTACGGTGGCTTGATGGACTTTCGGCTGGACTTCATGGCCCTCTGCTTGTTCGGCACCTTCGCGTGCTTGTTGGTGCGCACGGACCTGTTCGCTTCGCGCACCGGGTCTCTCGTGGTCGGCATCGCAGGCGCCTGGTGCGTGCTGGCCCGCTTCCCCACCGCCCTCTACGTTTCGGGGATCTTCGGTTTGTTGTTCGGCTTCCTCTGTTTCCGCTGGTTGCTCTACCGGGGCGCTCCCCATGCGCTGGCCGGCAGGCGCGTTCTCAACTGTGCCCTGGCAGGCTCCGCCTGCCTGCTCTTCATTCTCCCCGGGGTCTACGTCAAGCGTCACGGCATCTATCGGCACTACGTCGAGCACGTGAAGAACTCCGAGAACAAGATGCGCCAGAAGGAGTTCGGCAGCGAGTCCCGGAAGGACCGGCTCCTCTTTTATCCCCGTTCGGTCCTCAACGATCACGTCGGCGAACGGTGCTACCTGCTCGCCGGCGCCTCCTTGGCCATCGCCTGCGCGCTCGGCCTACTTGGCCTGCTCCGCCGGCGCGGCGGCCCGGGGCCCTCCACGCCCGCGCAAACCGCGCCCTACTGGAGGTATCTGAGTTGTGCCGCCCTGTGTGCCCTGTGGCCGATCCTGGCGTTGACTGCCTATCCGTCCCCCTCGCCCGTCGTCGGGAGCATTGTCGTGCCGGCGCTGGTCCTTTGCACCGTCCTGCTGGCCGCGTGGCTGGCGCGCGCCATCCGGCCGAACGTCCCGGCCAGCACCGCGTTCGGGCTGGCATGCGCGAGTGTCCTGGTCCTTGGCGTGGGGCTCTTCAACCAGGCCTCCGAGCTCAGTCGGCGGGGGGCCCTCGCCCAGGCGCGCCCGCAGACCGAACAGGTCAGTGCCCTCTACGACCTCCTGTATCAGCACAGCCAGCTCAGCGGCTGGTCGCGCCCCCGTGTCTCCATCGATCTCCTCGCCGATTTTGTTTTTCCCCTTGCCGTGACGCCGTACGTCTACGAGCGTCATGGTGCCCTGTTCGTCCTTCAGTCAGTGCTGCCGCCTGACCCCATGTTTGAGGCGGACGACCGATCGGCCATCGCGATGCTCCAGGATAGCGACCTCGTGGTCCTGTCCACGCGCCCCTTCCCGGGAAACTCGCTCTATCCATTCAACCGATCCCTTGCTCGCGTTCGGCCTCAGATGATCGCCTACTGCGAGCGGGAGATGGTCGCGCTTCGCACTTTTCGCTGGGACGGTGGGGGGGGCGAGATGACCGTCTATGCCCACCCCACCATGGCGACGCACGGCGAGTCGGGTGGTTGGATCACCAGCGCGGGCCTCACCCTGAAGGGATCGACCGACGTGCTCCGCAAACGGCCGATCATCGAACTGCGCGGGCCGAACTCGGGGGCCAAGCTCATGGGCCGGTTGCCGGGGGCCAAAGCGGAGCTGTTCCTGCCTCAACGGGCCCCGCGGTTGGTGCCGATCGCGTTGGAAGGCGACGAGGAGGGGTATCGCCTCCGCGTCCAACTTCCCCAGGACTTGCCGCCCCACCAATGGGCCGAGGTTCGCCTTTCGTTCGATGCCTTCTTCGTCCCGAACAAGATCGGGCTGAACGAAGACGACCGCGAGCTCGTGATGCAGGCCCCGACCGCGGTCACGTGCCGGCGCCCGCGACAAGTGTCAGCGCGGCCTTGACGTCCCCCAAAGGGAGGTTGCTTCCTCCAACCTCCCTTGCTATAGCACCGGGCGCTCGGGCGAGAAGCGACGATCTTCGTGCCTTCGCCCGACCGAGCCGCACCGAGCAGGACTTGGGCTCGGGCCTCGATTCCAGCCCGAACAGAGGAGAGCCAATGTCGGCGCCCCCGTTTCTGAGCCTGATCCTTCCGGCCTACAACGAGGCTCGGAGCATCAGCGCCACCCTGGACACCATCCAGGCCTATCTGGATCGCCAGTCCTACCTCGCGGAGGTCCTGGTGTGTGCGGACGGTACCGACGGGACGCGCGAGCTCGTTCGCGCTCGCGCCGCCAGCGACCGGCGCCTCAGCGCCCTCGGCGCTCCGCAACGACGCGGCAAGGGCCGGGGCATCCGCGAGGGCGTTGCCCGGGCTCGGGGCCAGGTGATTGGCTTCATGGACGCCGACAACAAAACCCCCGTCGAGGAACTGGGCAAGGTGCTTCCCTATCTCGACCGCCACGACGTGGTAATCGGCTCGCGCGCCGTGGGGGGGTCGCAGATCGAGGTGAGGCCGCCCCTGCATCGCCGGCTTGGCTCCCAGGCCTTCGCCCTGGTCATGCACGCGCTCGTCGGGCTCGAGGACGTCCGCGACACCCAGTGCGGCTTCAAGTTCTTCCGCGGAGCGGTGGCCCACGACCTCTTCAGCCAGCAGCGCATCGACGGCTACATGTTCGACGTCGAGGTGCTCAACCTGGCCGTCCGCGCAGGCTACCGCATCAAAGAAGTGGGCGTGCGCTGGCGCGACGACGGCGACACGCGATTGCGCCTGATTTCCGGGAACTGGCAAAACCTGATCGACCTGGTCCGCATCCGCCTGCGGCGGTTGGCCCCCCGTGCCGCTCGGGCGAGCTCCGATCCGGAGGCCAGTAGCTGTAAGGCCGCCTGATCTCTTTTTCCTCTATTTCAGGAGAGAACCATGAGTGCCCGTGCTCAGACCACCGCGACCACCAACGCCGCGAGCAGGGCGCTGGTGAGGAACGTGGCCAACGTGAGTATCTTTGCTCAGGCCACCGTGACCACCAACAGCCAGTGGTTCCACGACAACGACCATTACATGGCCTCGCAGTCGCAGCTAGAGTGCTACCGACACATCCAGAAGATCGTCGAGCGCGAGGTGCGCGGCGAGAGGACCGTTCTGGACGTCGGGAACGGGGGCTTCTTCAACTACGACACCCACCTGGCCGATCGCGTCACCGCCGTCGATCTGTTCCTGGAGGACGGGCCCGGTCCCACCTCGAATAGCTCTTTCCTCAAGGGCTCGTTCCTGGACCTGCCCGTCCCCGATCAGAGCTTCGACTGCGCCTTGCAGCAGAACGTCTTGCACCACGTCACCGGCAAGAGCGTGGCCCAGAACTACGCCAACATGAAGCGCTGCCTTGCCGAGATGTACCGCGTGCTCAAGCCGGGGGGCAAGGCCGTCATCCTCGAGAGCACGGTCGGCCCCCTCTTCTGCCTCTTCGAGACCATCGTCTACCGCCCCTTGCTGGCCATCAAGCGGGGTGGGCACCCTGTCACCTTCCAGTTCACTCCGCGGCAAATCATTCGCGCGGCCGAGGAGTGCGGCTTCGAGGTCGCGGAATTCACCTACGTGCCCCGTGGCACCTTCCTGCTGCAACTCGGCTACAAGTGGCCCAGCATCCTGACCCCGGCCAAGCCGATCAAACTGGTCCTGATGCGCTGACGAGGCGGGGGAGGCGCGATCGAAGGCTTGGCCCGCACGGCGCCGGCGCCCGCTTGACGTGCGAGGCGCAAAGGTGGTATTACAGCCCACCCGAGGGATCGCCGGAGGGGCCAATCTCGGGGCTGCTTCCCTCGTTCCAGATCGTGGGCGGAGCTCCTCAGAACGAAATGTTTCCTTGTGGCATAGCTTGCGGCGGTGAGCGCCTGCGCGGCGCCTCCGCCTCGGCCCACTTCCAGGAGGCCCCGTGAGCACGTTCAACCCCGCCCAGTTCGACGACCTGTGCGTCAAGTCGCAAGACCTCTACGCGCAAACCAAATACTCGATCCTGCTGGACTACCTTGGCCCACAGGAAGGCCAGCGCGTCCTCGTCGCCGGCTGCGGCTCCGGCGAACTGTGCTGGCAGTTCGCGGCGCGCGGCCACCACGTCCTCGGCATCGACCCGGAGCCGAAATACGTCGAACTGGCGTTGCGCCAGGCGGCCGATCGGCCCGACCTCGACTGCGCGTTCGAGGTCGCCAGCATCGAGGACTACGCGGGGCCGGGCGCTTTCGATTGCGTCGTGTCCACCGACGTCCTCGAACACATCGCCGACGACCGCACGGCGTTCGACAAGCTGGCCCACCTCGTCAAGCCGGGCGGGACGGTGTTGATCGCCGTCCCCGCCGGGCCGTGCCTGTTTGGCTACCACGACGAGCAACTGGGCCACTACCGCCGCTACACGGGCGGCTCGCTGCGCAAGCTCGTGGGCAAGGCCTGCACCGTCGAGCGCCTGCGCTACTTCGGGCTAAGCCTGCTGCCCGTGTGCTATCTGTTCAGCAAGGTGCTCCGCAAGCCCTACCCCGTGGGCGAATCGTGCGACGAGAGCAAGAGCCCGTGGCGCTCGTGGGCGTTGCGCAAGCTGCTCGACCTCGACCGCCGGGTGCCCATGCCGGCGGGCACCAGTTTGCTGCTCAAGGCCGTCCGCAAACAAGCAACGGCCGCCCCCGTGCGCCTGGCCGCTTGAAGGAGACCCAACGATGACCCGTTACTTCGTGACCGGCGGGGCCGGCTTCATCGGCAGCAACCTCGTCGATCGCCTGCTCGCCAACGGCGACGCTGTCACCGTGTACGACAACTTCTCGACCGGCCGGCGCGAGTTCCTGGCGCAGGCGCGGCAGCAGCCGGGCTTCCAGCTCGTCGAAGGCGACCTTCTCGACTTGCCCGCCCTGAAAAAGGCGGTGGCCGGCCACGACTTCGTCTTCCACCTGGCCGCCAACGCGGACGTGCGCTTCGGGACGGACCACCCGCACAAAGACCTCGAACAGAACACGATCGCGACCTACCACGTCCTCGAAGCGATGCGGGCCAACGGCGTGCGGCGCATCGCCTTCTCCTCGACGGGCTCCGTGTACGGGGAGGCCAAGGTCTTTCCCACGCCGGAGGCATGCCCCTTCCCGATCCAGACGAGCCTCTATGGGGCGTCCAAAGTGGCGGGGGAGTGCCTGATCCAGGCCTACTGCACGGGCTTCGGCTTCACGGGGCACATTTTTCGCTTCGTGTCGATCCTCGGCGACCGCTACACCCACGGGCACGTATTCGACTTCTATCGGAAGCTCCTCGATGACCCGCAGTCGATCGAGGTGCTGGGCAATGGCAAGCAGCGCAAATCGTACCTGCACGTCCAGGATTGCGTCGATGCGATCCTGACCGTCCTCGAGAGGGCGAGCGAGCCGGTCAACGTCTACAACCTCGGCACGGACGAGCATTGCACCGTCAACGACTCGCTCGGCTGGATCTGCGAGCACCTCAGGGTGGGGCCCGAGCGGCGCTACACCGGCGGGGAGCGGGGCTGGATCGGCGACAACCCGTTCATCTTCCTCGACACGGCCAAGGTGCGCTCGCTGGGCTGGCGCCCGAAGCGGACCATCCGCGAGAGCGTGTTGTGTACTCTGGAATATCTGCAAGGGAGCGCGTGGGCGAGCCAGGATCGCGGGGCCGCATGAAAGCAGCGCCGGGGGACGAGGGCGGCGCGAGGATGCCTCGCGCCGCCCTCGTCGTTGCACGCACCGGTCAGCGGTTGTTGGCCTGGGCCAGGAACTCCTGCCCGGAGGCGAAGGTCTGCTCGAGGGCGAGCAAGGGGATTTGCGAGCTCGCCCACCCAGCGACGTCCTGGGGCGGCGGCGCAACGCTCCGGTGCAGCAGCGTGAAATAGAAGTCGGTGATCTGGGCGCTGCGGAACTCGCCGCTCTGGAGGAAGCTCTGCGCCACGCCGACGCGGTCGAGGTGGGCGCGACCGACCCAGGCCGCGTCTTCGGCCGAGCCTTCCGGGGTGGTGCGGCCCAGCACCCAGGCGTACATCCCCTTGACGTAGCTGACGTCGGGGCGCGAACTGCCGAACGTCGCCTCGGCCCGTGCGAGGAACTCCGGGGAGGCGGCGATGGCCGCCCCCACGTCCTCTTCCGAGGCGCCGCCGCGTATCCCGCCCATGAAGCCGGCCACGCCCCCCGGGTCCCCGTGCCGGCCGAGGAGGCGGACGTACAGCCCGTCGACGACGCGCCCGAGAGCCTCGTCGGACTGAACAAAGGCCTGGGCGATGTGGGCTTGTGAGGCCCCCTGGGCGATCATCGCGACCCAGCCGGCCACCTCCGCCGAGTTCCCGGCCCGTCCCAGGACACTGAGGTACAGGGACCTGACGAACGGAGTGGCCAGAGCCGGGTCCATGGGGGGCACGGGAGGCACGGGAGGCGCGGGAGGCGCGGCAGGCACGAGGGGCGTCACCGAGCCTTGGCCGGCGCCGTAAAGGGCCTCCACGCCGCTGGCGTCGTCCTGATAGAGAAAGCTGGTGCCCAGGCCGTTGAAGCGGCCGGCGTAGACGGGGTTCATGATGGCGTCGAGCCCGCCCTGCGAGGGCGGGAGCTCGTGGGCCAGGCCGATGGCGTGGCCGATCTCGTGCTCGGCCACCTCGAGGAAGTCGATGCCGCTGTTGGGGTTGAGGGACCACGACTCGCTATCGTCGAAGCCGACGTCGCCGCCCAGGCCGTACTGCTTCACGGTGGGGTAGTAGGTGTAGGCGAGGACGTTGTAGGGGCCGTCGATGTGGAAGTGCCCGAAGCGAATCATCGGATCGTTGGTGCCGTCGTAGGGCGTGTTGGCGGCCGTGGGCGTGGGACCGGCGTCGGGCACCTCGACGAAGTTGAGGGGGGCGACGCCGGCCCAGCGCGAGAGGGCCTCCTGGATCGCCGCCTTGAGGCCCGCGACACTGACGCCCTGCATTCCGCCGTCGAGCAAGTTACTGAAGCTGTAGGTGATGGTGATCGGGGAGCCGAGGCCGTTCGGCTGCGCCCACTTGGTGGCATTGGCCGGGTTGGAATCGCCCCCGCTGAAGACGTAGCCGACCGGAGAGGCGAAGGCATCGCCGATGGCAGGGCCGCTGTAGGTGGGCTGGGAGCTTGGTGTCGCGGGGGTTGCCGCCAGCCCCTGCGCCGCGTGGACGGGCGGAGCGTCGAGGAAATTCATCCCGAGAAAGACGGTGGGCACGAGGCGGTCTTCGAGCGCCTCGACGTTGCAGCGAGCCCGCCGCGGATTGCTGGGCCGACAGGGCCTGGTGAACCAACGAAGGCGCAGCGCCTTCAGCAACCGCTGGAAGCGATCGAACATGCAGCATCTCCAGTGACGTCAAAACGGTGCGCGCAGTCTGTCCGGCGTTGACGAGTCAGAGACCGCGAGCGTCAATTAACGGACGGGTGTTCAATCTGCCGAGGACGTGGCCTCCATCCTAGAGTTGGGGTCAAGGGCGTCGTCTCCCAGGTCGTGGCTGCCGGGCGGGGACAGCTCGCCTTGACATCGTAGGAATTACGACGGCCTCCGTCATCTCCCCCCGCGTCAACGCGCTGTCCGCGCGCTCGCAGCGCGGCCAGCCGCCGGCATGCCGGGGGAAGGTCCTCGGACGGGTTGCATCGCGGGCCTGAAGCGAGAGAAGAAAGGCCAGCCGGGGGAACGGCTCGGGGAAGCGGATGCACCCCAACTGTAGATCAGGGTTGGAGCTGTGTCAAAAAAGAGCGATGGCCGTAACGGATTTTCTGCCTGGCGCGAATGGCCCATCTTTCCGGATCACGTTGGAAGTGCCGGGACGATCCTCGAGCGGTGAATTCTCCTGGCAGCGAAGTTCTCTGCCGTCCAGCTTGAAACCGCCTGTCCGCGGGTAAAAAGCCCGGGAGGCCTGCGAACGCTTTGCCTCGCAATCTGCTGAAGTTCACCAGGCGGTCCCACCGATACTCCCGAACAGAGTGCCCTCCTCGAACGGCCCCGTTACAGAGCGGGCAAGGACTGAGCCCGATGACGCGCTGCGCCGGCACTTCGGGCACGTGCGACACATCGAGCCCACGGCAGGCTGGGGGCTGGCAATTTCGTTCAAGAAAGAAGGGGGCAATGGAACCGTCGAGGCCGAGCCTGCTGGCCCGCGTCTCCCCGTGGCCGACGCTTCTGGGTGTTCTCGTCTCCTTCCTCGGTTGCTGCGTGGCTGGCCGCGCGGTCAGCTAGATCAATTGTTACGAGAACTTCGGGCGCTTCCACAATTACCTCAGGGGCCCGGCCCTCCATTACCCGACGGCCTCGCAGGTTCGCGCGCTGGGCCGCTCGACCCTCGATCCGAAAAAGACCATCGTGGTCGTGGGGGGCAATTCGGTGCTGTACGGCACCGGAACCCGCATCGAGGAGGTGTAGACGGCGAGGCTCCAAGAACTGCTCGGAGACGACTACCAGGTCATCAACCTCGCCACCTGCGGCGCACAGGCCCACGAGTTCGGGGAGACGACCGCGGAGGTTCTCGCCAAAGACTTTCCGAAGTCGATCTTCCTGACGAACACCTGGGCCGGGGTGAACGGCTCTTGGGGAGACCCGGACGGGCGGCCCCACCTGCGATATTTCTTCTGGGAGGCCCACCGAAGGCATTGGCTTCAGCCCTCCCCGGAACGCGAGGCCAGGCTGCGAGAACTGGCGCGGGCGCGGCGAGAAGACCGATCGTTCCAGGAGCTGTAGTCTCAGGTTCTGTTGGACAGGTCGCTGGATTACCGCGACCTGTGGACGACGCTACAGTACACCCACTTCTCGACGGTCTACTCGCGCACAGTCGGCCCCACCTGGTATCGTCCTCGGAAGAAGTATGCCGACCCCGAGCTTACAGTGGCCTCCCCTCCGGCGATGGCCCTCGCGCCTTTGAGCGAACTCGAACTACAGCTACTCCGCAGGGCGATCGCCAACGACCGGCTGACTCTGGCGAAGCGTCGTGCGCCAGCCGTGCCAGGCCACCCCGCGTCCCTATCCAGCCTTCCGCCGACGCTCCTTGAAGACACCATCAAGGTCTGCTTCCCGGCGCCTTGCCGGCCGCGCACCCTCATCCTGGTGAGTCACCTGAGCCCGTTTTACCTCAACCTTTTGTCCCCCAGCGAGCGGGCCGAATACTTCGAGATGGCTACCTTGACGGTCGAGGTGCTCGAGCATAGCGGGGTGAGATCGATGGAAATCGGGAAGGACTTCCCGGTCGAGTATTACCTGGGCCCCCGACACCTGACCGTGGCCGGGGGAAGGCAAATGGCCGGCGAGGTCGCCTTGCGGGTGCTCGAGATGGCGCGGCAACTCGGCCACACCACGAGAAGCGTCGAGTGAGCCTGCCCTTGGGCCGGCTTCCGAGATCGCGAACCGGTTGGCCTGGAGCGCCCAACCCTGGGGAGACCGAGCCCAGATAGGCCGGTTCGGCACCTTTGGCCCAAGGAGGGACCAGGATGCTCTTTCTGACCTACTGGTTCGTTCTGTTCATCGCGGCGCTCTACCCGCTCCCCTGATTCAGCCGGTGGCGGCTGCTTCGTCTGCTCGTCCTGTTGGCCGGGTGCGTGGTCTTCCACACGCATTTCGCCGGGCCAGCGGGCGTCGTGCCGATCGTGGTGCTCGGCGCCCTCGCCTACGCCATCGGCCTGACGCGGAACCGCTGGCTGTGCGGGCTGGGGATCGCGTCCTCCGCTGGGGCACTCCTCTTTTACAAGTACACCACCTTCCTCTGTACCGAGATTCTGGCCGGCGCGTGGCCCCCTGGCGACATGCTCGGCCCCTCACCCGCTCCTGGCGACCATCGTGCCGCTGCTGGCCATCAGCTTCTTCGCCTTCGAGTTCATCCACTACCTGATGGAAGTCCGGCGCGGCGAAGCGCCGATGAAAAACCCGCTCGATTTCGCGCTCTTCACCGTCTTCTGGCCCTCCATCGTCGCGGGGCCGCTCAAGCGCTACGACGAGTTCGTGCCGCCGCTGGACCACAGCGCGGAGATGGTCTGCGCCCAGGACGTCGCGGAGGGATCGCTCCGCGTGGCGGCAGGGCTCGTCAAGAAGTTCGCGGCCGACGTGCTGAGGGGCCAGTTAGCCCCGGCGCGGGCGCCCTCCGAGGCCAGTCCGGTCGATCTGCTCTGGTGCTGCGGACGGGGCCCCAGTGATGGCCCTTTCCGAGGAGCTTGTCGGGGGAAGGCCGATCGAGGGCGTCGGCGCCGGCACGAGCGGCGCCTGGCCAGGTTGGCCATCCTGCCCTGGGGCCTCCTGGGTGCGAGCCTTCTCTCCCATCCTGTCACCAAGGAGGCCGCTCTTCAACGGGTCGCCTGATACGGGCAGAAGTCGAAGCGGGAGGATGTCGATAAGGGACCAAGAGCGCCCCATCGACCGGGGCGCCTCGGAGCGACGCCCGCGCCACCGGCTTGCCCACGCGTCCTGGTCGCCTGTTGCAAGGCGGCAACCAGTGCCTCCTCACGCATGGCGACTTGCGAGGCACTGGCGAGGTGGGGGCAGAGGCTGAAGCGACCTGCCGCCCGTGCGCCCTGGCGGGGCGGGAACTGCTGCGAGGCTGGCGACTCCTGTCCTAAAAGGTGAAGCGATGACTCTGCAACCCAAGCCGAGCCTTCTCTCCAGTGTGCTGCGCCCCTGGCCCACTCTCCTGGGGGTGGTGGTTTCCTTTGTCGGATGCTGCGCGGCTGGCCGCGCCGTCAGCAAAATTAATTCGTATGAGAACTTCCAGCGCTTCCATCCGTACATCAACTTCACCACCTTGCATTACCCGACCGTTTCTCAGGTCCGTGCGCTGGGCCGCTCGACCCTCGACCGAGAAAAAACCATCGTCGTGGTAGGGGGCAATTCAATATTGCACGGTAGCAGCGTCGGCAGCGCGGAGAGCTGGACGATCAGGCTCCAGAAGTTGCTTGGAGAGGACTATCAGGTCATCAACCTCGGAGTTTGTGGGATGACCGCCCAGGAGTTCGGTGCGACTGCGGCGGAGGTGCTTTCGCGGGACTTCCCCAAATTGATCTTCGTGACGAACACCTGGGCCGGCGTGACGAGCCCTTTCGGCGAGCCGGACGGGCAGCCCTTCATCCGGTATTTCTTCTGGGAGGCGCGCTCCCGCGGGTGGCTCTTGGAGGATTCGGACCGGGAAACGCGGCTGCAACAACTGGCCAGCGTGCGCAAGGCCGATCCGTCCTTCAGGGAGTTGCAATCTCAGCTCCGACTGGACCGGCGGCTGTTTTCCCGCGACCTGTGGACGACACTCCAATACACCCACTTCACGACGACCTGGTGCCCCGTCGTCGGCCCGACCTGGTATCGCGCCCGGAAAAAGTACAGCGACTCCGGACGGACCGAGCCACCTCTCCCTCCGAGCGTCCTCCAACGCTGGAGCGAGGTCGAAGTGAAGAGGCTGCAGGGCCTGCTCGCGGCCAACCGGCCATTCCTGGTCAACCGTCGAGCGCCCGTCGGGCCCGCTCCGTCTGCCAGCCTTCCCCCGACCCCGGTCGAGGAGTGCGTCAAGGTTTGCTTTCCGGCAGCCTGCCGGCCTCGCACGCTCATCCTGATCAACGACCCCAGCCCGTTTTACCTCAACCAGTTAACGCCGGGCGAGAAGGTCGAATACTTCGAAGTGGCTGCCTTGACGACCGAGACGTTGGAGCGTGCGGGGGTGAGGTCGCTGGAGATTGGGAAAGGGTACCCGCTCGGGCATTTCCACGACACCTATCATCACAGCCCCGCGGGAGGGTGGCAAATGGCCGAATCGGTGGCCCCCCTGGTGCGCGAGATGGCGGGGCAACTCGGCTACGCGAACGCAAAGGGCCCATGAGCTCGTCCCCACTCGCCTGCCGCCACGCGCGTTAGCCGATCTCGCTCTCCGGAACGGGGAGCGAGGGGCTTGGCACTCGGACACGCGAGATCGCACTGTTCGGCACCTTTGGCCCAAGGAGGGACCAGGATGCTCTTTCTGACCTACTGGTTCGTTCTGTTCATCGCGGCGCTCTATCCACTCTACTGGTTCAGCCGGTGGCGGCTGCTCCGTCTGCTCATCCTGTTGGCGGGGTGTGTGATCTTCCACACGCATTTCGCCGGGCCAGCGGGCGTCGTGCCAATCGTGGTGCTCGGCGGCCTCACCTACGCCATCGGCCTGACGCGGAACCGCTGGCTGTGCGGGCTGGGGATCGCGTCCTCCGTGGCCGCCCTCCTCTTCTACAAGTACACCACTTTTCTCTGCACGCAGGTCCTCGCCGGCGCCTGGCCCGCCCTGGCGGCGACCAGCACCACCCCTCACCCGCTCTTCGCGTCGGTCGTGCCGCCGCTGGCCATCAGCTTCTTCGCCTTCGAGTTCATCCACTACCTGATGGAAGTCCGCCGCGGCGAAGCGCCGATGAAAAACCCGCTCGATTTCGCGCTCTTCACCGTCTTCTGGCCCTCCATCGTCGCGGGGCCGGTCAAGCGCTACGACGAGTTCGTGCCGGCGCTGTACCACGGCGCGGAGACGGTCTGCGCCCAGGACGTCGCCGAGGGCGCGCTGCGCGTGGCCCTGGGGCTCGTCAAGAAGTTCGCGGCCGACGTGCTGACGGGCTGGCTCGCCGTCTCGCGGGCGCCCTTCGAGGCCGGTCAGTTCGATCTGCTCTGGTGCTGGGGCTTCGTGGGAGCGGCGAGCCTCCGCATCCTGTGGGACTTCAGCGGCTACAGCGACATGGCAATCGGCTTCGCTCGCATGCACGGCATCCGGCTGCCGGCCAACTTCCGCTGGCCCTACCTGGCCGAGAACCTGACGGACTTCTGGCGGCGGTGGCACATCTCTCTGAGCTCCTGGATTCGCGATTACGTGTACATCGTCCTGGGCGGCAACCGCGGAGGGGCCTGCCGCAAGGTGGCGAACGGGCTCACGGCGTTCGCCATTTGTGGGCTGTGGCATGGGGCGGGTTGGAACTTCCTCGTCTGGGGGCTCTACCACGGGGCGGGCCTGGCCGTCTGTGCCAACTACAAGCGCGCCCTCGGCGGAGTGGGCCACTTTCTCAGCGGCGTGCTCGCGCGGCATCGGCCGCTCGGCTGGGGCCTGACGATGGTCTACGTCGGTGTCGGCTGGGTGCTTTTCTTCTACCCGCTGTCCAACGCCTACCGGATGATCCGCCACTTGTTCGGGCTCTGAGGACGAGGGCGGAGGGCTCGCAGTCGCAGTCTTTCCAAACCCAAGGAGGACGTCGATGGCCTGGAGAAGATGGGCATTTTCCTTTGTCGTCGGGTGTGCGGCGGGCGTGGTGTTTCACTACACCCTTTACCGCATGGGCCTGCCGATCGAGCCGTTCATCTACATGGCTTTCTAAGCGAGACGTCGCTTGGCGCACAACCCTTCTTTGAGCAAAGCCTCCCCGTCGCGAGGCGTGACGAGGCCCTTCGTGGCTGCGGCGCGCCTTGCCCTCGCATCACCTCCCCGTTGACACCGCGCGGCGCCCTGTGCTAAATAACGGCCCCGGGCCTGGACCGCGTGGCCCCTCGCGCACTTCACCGCAGAGCCTTCTACCCAACTTGGCCGTTGCCTCTGGTCCGCAAAGCCCTCGGGTTGGGCAAGACCATTCGGCCCCCCTGAACCGCGGGCCGGCCCGGAGAGACCCTACTCATGCACGTGACCGTGTACGGCCTGTGGCACCTGGGCTGTGTGACCGCTGCCTGTCTCGCCGAAGCGGGGCGTCAAGTCGTCGGCCTCGACCTCGACGCGGGCGTCGTCGCCGACCTTGAGGCCGGCCGCGCTCCCCTCCAGGAGCCCGGGCTGGACGACCTGCTCGGCGCCGGCCTGAGCGCGGGGACGTTGCGCTTCACCGCGTCGCCCGCCGAAGCGCTGGGCGAGGCCGAGGTAATCTGGGTCACCTTCGACACGCCGGTCAACGACCAGGACGAGGCCGACGTCGATTTCGTGCGCCAGCGGGTGCTGGCGGTCGCCGAACACGTGCGGCCGGGCACGCTCGTCTTGATCTCCTCCCAGGTGCCTGTCGGCTTTGCCCGCGACCTGGAGGCGGTTTGGCCGGTGGCGGACTGTAGCTTTGCCTGCTCCCCCGAGAACCTCCGGCTGGGCAAGGCGCTCGACGTCTTCCGCAAGCCCGACCGCGTCGTCGTCGGCACGCGCCGCCCGGCCGACCGGGAGCGGGTGAGCCAGTTGCTCGCGCCGTTCGCCGATCGGATCGAATGGATGTCGGTCGAGTCGGCCGAGATGACGAAGCATGCCATCAACGCCTTCCTGGCGACCTCGGTCACGTTCATCAACGAGCTGGCCCGGCTGTGTGAAGCGGCCGGCGCCGACGCCAAGGAAGTGGAGCGCGGGCTCCGCAGCGAATCGCGCATCGGACCGCGCGCCTACCTGTCCCCCGGCGCTGCCTTCGCCGGAGGGACCCTGGCGCGCGACGTCCGTTTCCTCATCGAGCAAGGGACGACCCACGACGTCGGCACGCCGTTGCTGCAAGGCGTCTGGGCGAGCAACGACCTGCACAAGGGTTGGGTGCGGCAGCAGGTCGAGCAGCTCCTCGGCGAAGAGACGGCGCCCGTCGTCGCCGTGCTCGGGCTGACCTACAAGCCGGGCACGAGCACCCTGCGCCGCTCCTCGGCCGTGGAGCTGTGCCGCTGGTTGCACGAGCGCGGGGCGCGCGTCCGCGCCCATGACCCGGCCGTGGGGCAACTTCCCGAAGAGCTCCAGAGCGTGATCGAATGGGCCGACACCGCGCTGGGGGCCCTCGACGGGGCCGACCTGGCGGTGCTGGCCACGGAGTGGCCGCAGTACCGGGCGCTGAGCCCGGCCGATCTGTACGCCCACATGCGCCAGCCGCGCGTGATCGACCCCACGCACTTCCTGGCCGGCACGCTGGGGCAAGGGTTGCGCGTCACCTACGTCGCCACGGGCAAGGCCGCCTGACGCCAGCCGCCGGGAACATTCTTCGAGGACCGTTGACATGCCACTGACCGATCGCTCCGCCATCATTACCGGCGCCAACCAGGGCCTCGGCCGCGCCCTCGCCGACGCCTTCGTGCGCGCCGGGGCCAACGTGTTTCTGGTGGCCCGCGACGCGGCGCTGCTCGCCGCCACCGAGCACGACCTGACGCTGCAAGCCCGCCCCGGCCAGGTCGTGGCCAGCTTCCCCGCCGACGTCTCGCGCCCGGAGAGTTGCCAGGCCATCGTCCGGCGCGCCCTCGACGTGTTGCCGGGACTGACCATCCTCGTCAACAACGCCGGGATCTACGGCCCGATGGGGCGCGTGGAGGACAACGACTGGGGCGGTTGGATCGCGGCCATGCAGGTCAACTGTTTCGGCACCGTACTCATGAGTCGGGAAGTCCTGCCGACCTTCCGCCGTCAAGGTTACGGCAAGATCATCAACCTGTCGGGCGGTGGGGCGACAGCGCCACTCCCCAACATGAGCGCGTATGCCGCCTCGAAGGCTGCCGTGGTGCGCTTCACCGAGACGCTGGCGGAGGAGGCGCGCGACGCCCACGTGGACGTCAACGCGATCGCCCCGGGCGCGCTCAACACGCGCCTGCTGGAAGAGGTCCTGGCGGCTGGCCCGGAGCGCGTGGGGCGCGACTTCTACGAGCGCTCCCTGAAGCAGCGCGACACCGGCGGGGCGCCGCTGGAGAAGGGCGCCGCGCTGGCGGTGTTCCTCGCCTCGGCGGCGAGCGACGGCATCACGGGGCGCCTGCTCAGCGCCGTGTGGGACGACTGGGCCAACTTGCCGGCGCGCCGGGAGGCCCTCGCGAAGACGGACGTGTTCACCCTGCGGCGGATCGTGCCGGAAGACCGGAGGGACAAATGGCTCTGCGCGTAGCGATCATCGGTTGCGGGCTGATCGGACAGAAGCGGGCGCGGGCCCTGGGGGGGGCACGGCTCCTTGCCGTGACCGACCCGCAACGGGAACGCGCCCAGGCCCTGGCGCGGCAGTTCCCCGGCTGCGAAGTCGAGCTCGATGGTCTGGCGTGCGTGCGGCGCGCCGACGTCGATGCCGTCATCGTCAGCACGACCAACGACGGGCTGGCCCCTCTCACCCTCGCCGCCGTGGAGCACGGCAAACACGTCCTCGTCGAGAAGCCGGCCGCGCGCAACGCGGCCGAGCTCGCCGACGTCCTCCAGGCGACGCGCACCGCGGGCGTCGTCGTGAAGGTCGGCTTCAACCATCGGTTTCATCCGGCATTCGTGAAGGCCCGGGCCCTGGTGGACGAGGGGGCCCTCGGTCCGCTGCTCTACGTCCGCGCCCGCTACGGGCACGGGGGGCGGCTCGGGTACGACAAGGAGTGGCGCGCCGACCCGGCCATCGCGGGCGGGGGCGAGCTGCTCGATCAGGGCGTTCACCTGATCGACCTGGCGCGCTGGTTTCTGGGCGAATTCCCCGAGGTGCGCGGGCACGCCGCCACGTACTTCTGGCACGTGCCCGTCGAGGACAACGGGTTCCTGTGGTTGCAGACGGCGAGCGGACAGGTCGCCTGGCTGCACGCGAGCTGCACCGAGTGGAAGAACCTCTTCTGCTTCGAGCTATTTGGCCGCGACGGCAAGCTCCAGGTCGATGGCCTGGGCGGCACCTACGGCGTCGAGCGCCTGTCGTTCTACCGCATGCTCCCGCAGATGGGCCCGCCGGAGACGACCATCTGGGAGTGGCCCGGCGAGGACCGCTCCTGGCACGCGGAATTCAATCATTTCGCGGAGTGCGTGGAATCGGGCCGGGCGCCGGCCGGCGGGCTCGAAGACGCTCTGGCCGCGCTCGCAGTCGTCGGCGCCGTCTACGCTCAATCGTCCAACGCCGCGCGCCGGGCCGCCTGAAGGCCCACGAAGCAGAGTCGTTTCCCGGCGCCACCCTTCTCGTCGGATTTGAGGGATTGGTATGATCATCACACGCAGCCCGTTGCGAATCTCTCTCGGCGGTGGCGGGACCGACCTGCCGTCGTACTACCGCCGCTTCGGCGGGTTCCTCATCGCCGCCGCCATCGACAAGTACGTCTGCATCACGCTCCACCACACCTTCGTGCCGGACCTCATCATCAAGTATGCCAAGATGGAGCGGGTCAGTCGGGTGGAAGACGTGCAGCACCCGATCATCCGCGAGGCGCTGAAGCTGACGGGGGTGGACGGGCAGGGGCTCGAACTGACCAGCATGGCGGACATCCCGGCCGGCACGGGCCTGGGGTCGTCGGGCAGCTTCACCACCGCCCTGCTCAAGGCCTTGCACGTGCATCGCAAGAGCCCGGCGCCCCCGCGCGAGCTGGCCGAGCAGGCCTGCCACATCGAGATCGACCGCCTCGGCGAGCCGATCGGCAAGCAAGACCAGTACATCGCCGCCTTCGGCGGACTGACCTGCTTCGACTTCCTCCCCGATGGGGCCGTCAAGGCCTACCCGCTGGCGATCGCCGCGGAGACGCTCTACAACCTCGAGGACAACCTGCTGCTGTTCTTCACCGGCTTCAGCCGTTCCGCCTCGTCGATCCTCAAGGACCAGGACAGTCGCAGCAAGAAAGACGACCAGGGGATGATCGACAACCTGCACTTCACCAAGGACCTCGGCTACCAGAGCAAGGAGGCGCTGGAGAAGGGCGACCTGCACGGCTTCGCCGAGTTGATGAACGTCCACTGGGAGCACAAGAAACGCCGCAGCGGGGGGATGAGCAACGGACAGATCGATCTGTGGTATCAGCTCGCCCGCGCCAGCGGGGCCCTGGGCGGCAAGCTGATCGGCGCCGGCGGGGGGGGCTTTTTGATGTTCTACGCCGAGGACAAGATGCGCCTGCGGCGCGCCCTCACCAAGGCGGGCATGCGCGAGGTGCGGTTCCGCTTCGACTACGAGGGGACGCAGGTGCTGCTGCAAGGCGACGGCGGCCCGGCCGAGGCGGTCCGCGAGGCGGCGTGAGGGCGAGGCGCTTCGGGGCCAGCCGCAAGAGGTGGTTCACGCCGCGCCGGTTGGGCTCGGCGCCGAGGAAGGCGCGGCACTTTCTCTTCTCGTTCGTGTTCGATTGCCTCGTGGACCGTGCTGTTTCACTACCTCCGCAACCGTGCCTCGCCGCCGGTCGAGCCGTTCCCTTCCGCAGCCTTCTGGGGCGCGGCAAGCTGGCCTTCCGCACCGAAGCAAACTTGTGTTACAACCCGTACCGTACGACTTGGCCCTCACCTCCGAGCTCGCAGAATTCCGCTGCCCAAACCCCGGCTCCCCTTGTTCGATCGCAGGGCCCTCGTCGGCGGCCCTGACACGGAGACCAGATGGAAGGGCCCGTCAGTTTGGATCACTCTCCCCAGCGGGGCCAACGCCGTTGGGGCGACTTGGTGGCCTGGGGGGCCTTCGTCGGCTTGCTCCTGGTGCAGTGGTCGCTGTTCCAGCGGTGCCTCGACCGCGAGTTGAGCCAGCCGATCCCGCGCGGCTACGATCAGGCGGTCTACCTCGACGTCGCCTACCACCGGGAGTTCCTGCTGGTCAAGGAAGTTCCGGTTGCGGGGGGCCGCGTCCGGCTGTATGCTCGGCCCGAACTGGCGTGGGCCACCCCATGAATGCGGCGGCAGGAGTCGTTCCCTGGACCGAGGAAAGACCACGGCGCCCCGGGCGCCCGTGCAAGGAGGAAGTGGACCGATGCTCCACGTGTCCCAGTTCATCGCCGAGGCGAAGCAGGTGCTGGCGCAACTCGATCCGCACCCGATCGAGAAGATCGTGCGACTGCTGATCGAACTGCGCGAGCGGGGCGGGCGATTGTTCGTCCTTGGAGTTGGCGGCAGCGCGGCCAACGCCGGCCACATGGTCAACGACTTCCGCAAGCTGGCGCGCATCGAGACCTACAGCCCCACGGACAACGTCTCGGAACTGACGGCGCGAACCAACGATGAGGGCTGGGAGACGGTCTTCGTCGAATACCTGCGCGTCAGCCGACTGACCGACCGCGACATGCTGTTCGTGTTGTCGGTTGGCGGCGGCGACGTGGAGCGCAAGATCAGCGTCAACCTCGTCCGCGCCATCGACCACGCTCGCGAAGTGAAGGCGAAGGTGTGCGGGATCGTCGGCCGGGCGGACGGCTACACGGCCCAGGTCGCCGATGCGTGCGTGGTGGTGCCGACGGTCAATCCGGCCCACGTGACGCCGCTCTCCGAGGCCTTCCAGGGCGTGGTCTGGCACCTGATCGTGTCGCACCCCTCGCTGAAGGCGGTCGCCACCAAGTGGGAGTCGATGCCGACCCGGAAGGCAGGGTGAGCGTGTCGCCCTCCAAGCGACCTGTGGTATTTCTGGACCGCGACGGGGTGCTGGTGCGCGCCTACGTCCGCGACGGCGTCACCCACCCGCCGGCGCACCTCGGCGAGGCCGAGGTGCTCGAGGGAGCGAGCGAAGGCCTGGCGCGGCTCGACGGGACCGGCTTCGCGCTGGTGATCGTCACCAACCAGCCGGACGTGGCGCGGGGCCTGCAATCGCGCGAGCGCGTCG
The DNA here is from genome assembly GCA_038239195.1 of Gemmatales bacterium. Classification (GTDB taxonomy): domain Bacteria; phylum Planctomycetota; class Planctomycetia; order Gemmatales; family Gemmataceae; genus JBBSEZ01. Next base: position 1,161 of record JBBSEZ010000025.1, on the reverse strand, counting down.
AGGAAATCAACGACCACCTCCTGCGGGAGCTCCCGCTGCTGGGGGCGATGACGTGTTACCACGACACGCCCGACGGCTGTGCCTGCCGCAAGCCGAAGCCGGGCATGCTGCTGGAGGCGGCCCGGCGCTGGGGGCTGGACTTGTCGCACGGCTTCCTGATCGGCGACCGATGGAGCGACGTGGTGGCGGCCCAGGCGGCGGGCTGTCGCGGGGTGTTACTGGAAAACGCCTACAGCGGTCGGGAGAAGTGCCGACCCGACCATCAGGTGCGGGGCCTGGTGGAGGCGGCGGAATGGATTCTGAATCAGAGCTCAGGAGGAGCGGCATGAAGCTGTTCGTGGACACGGCCAACCTGGCGGAGTTGGAGGAGTGCCTGCGCCGGGGCTTCCCGTGCGGGGTGACGACCAACCCGGCGATCATCGCCAAGGAGAAGCATCGCGACTACCGCGACCACATCAACGACATGATCGGGCTGCTCAAGAAGTACGACTGCGACATCCCGTTGAGCGTCGAGGTGTTCACGACCGACCCGGCCGAGATGATCGAGCAGGCGGACGAGTTCCTCTCGACGTTCGGCCACTACCCGAACGTCAACGTGAAGGTGCCGGTGGGCTGGAACGAGTTAGCGGTGATCGCCGAGCTGCGGCGCCGCGGCATGAAGGTGAACTGCACCTGTTGCATGTCGTACAACCAGGCCGTGATGGCGGCCCGGGCCGGCGCGAACTACGTCAGCCTGTTCTGGGGCCGGATTCGCGACGTCGGCTACGACGCCGGGTCGGTGGTGCGGCAGGTTGGCGAGACGTTCAAGAAGTGGTCGAGCCCGGCCGAGATCATCGTCGGCAGCATCCGCCACATCGCCGACGTCAACGAGGCGGTGCAGGCCGGCGCCGACATCCTCACGGTCCCGCCGAAGTTCTTCCCGCTGATGTGTACGCACCCCAAGACCGACGAGGCGGTGCAGCAGTTCATGACCGAGTTCAGTACCTGGATGAGCGGCGCCAAGACGGCCGGCGTCCGCAAGGCGGCCTGAGCCCGGGGGCCACGCGGCCCCTCAGAGGTTGAGAAAGGATGGCGAGCGGGGGGGGGGGGCCCCCGGTTGGTGCGGAGTACAAGGGGGCCACCCCCCCCCCGCCCGCCGATAGCTCCACCCCCCCCCCCCCC
>JBBSEZ010000024.1:0-40696 GCA_038239195.1 Gemmatales bacterium | reverse complement strand
CCGGCGGGCTCACGCCGCGCCGCTCGCCAGGCGATTTTTTCACAAACTCTGAGGCCTCACCCGAACCATGCGAATACTCGTTTCTCTGCTGGCGCTTTGCGCCCTCGCCGGTCCCGCCGTGGCGCAGCCCAAGAAGGCGGCGAAGATCACTTACGACGACCACGTGCTGCCAATTTTCAAGGACAAGTGCGTGTCCTGCCACAGCCAGGACAAGAAGCGCGGCGGGCTGGTGCTGAACAACTATACGAAGGTAATGGAGGGCAGCAGTTCCGGCGCGGTCGTCAAGCCGGGCGACCCGGACGGAAGCGTGCTCTATCGCGTGACGGCGCACCTGCAAGAACCGAACATGCCCCCCAAGGGGCCCATGATCGCCAAGGAGAGCCTCGCCGTTCTGCGCCAGTGGATCGCCAACGGGGCGCCGGAGAACTCGGGGAGCAAGATCGTCGCCCGCCCCAAGGTCGATTTCACCCTGTCCAAGATCGTGAAGGGCCGCCCGTCGGGCCCGCCGCCCATGCCGCCCGCCACGTTGCGCCTGGAGCCGGTGGTGCTGACAGCGCGGCCGACGGCGGTGCTGGCGATGGCGTCGAGCCCGTGGGCGCCGCTGGTAGCGATCGGCGGGCAGAAGCAGGTGTTGCTCTATCACTCCGACACGCTGGACCTGCTGGGCGTACTGCCTTTCCCCGAGGGCGTGCCGCAGGTGCTAAAGTTCAGCCGCAACGGTAGCCTGCTGCTGGCGGGTGGGGGGCACCCCGGCAAGTCGGGCCGCGTGGTGGTCTGGAGCGTGACCAAGGGCGAGCGACTCTTCGAGGTCGGCGACGAGACGGATTGCGTTCTGGCGGCCGACGTCAGCCCCGACCAGACGCGCGTGGCGCTCGCCGGGCCGGGCAAGGTGGTGCGCATCTACGGGACGCGCGACGGCAAGCTGGTCCACGAGATTCGCAAGCACACCGACTGGGTGACGGCGCTCGAGTACAGCCCCGACGGCGTGCTGCTGGCGACGGGCGACCGCAACGGCGGGCTGTTCGTCTGGGAGGCGTTCGTGGCGCGCGAATACTTCGCGCTGCGCGGGCACACCGGCGCGATCACCGAGATCAGCTGGCGCCTCGACAGCAACCTCGTCGCCTCATCGAGCGAAGACAGCACGGTTCGCCTGTACGAGATGGAGAACGGCAACCAGGTGCGGAGCTGGGGCGCGCACGCGGCCGGGGCCCTGTCGGTGCGCTACGCCCTCGACGGGAACCTCGTTACGGCGGGGCGCGACCGGCTGGCGAAGCTGTGGAACGGCAACGGCGGGGCCATCCGGGCGTTCGAGGCGCTGCCGGACGTGGCCGTGCGCTCGATCTTCAGCCACGACGCCAAGCGCGTTTTCGCGAGCGACTGGACGGGCCAGGTGCGCGCGTTCAACGCGGCCGACGGGAAGAAGGTCGGCGAGTTGACGGCCAACCCGCCGGCGGTGAAGGAGCAGTTCGCAGCCGCGAGCAAGGTGCTGGCCGTGCGCATGACTGCTCACGCCACCCTGACGAAGACGGCGACCGACGCGCGCACAGCCGCACTGAAGACGACGGCCGACCTGGCCGCGGCGCAGAAGATGGTGAACGAGAGCGGGGCCGCGATAAAGCTGGCCCAGGCGAAACTGGCGACGGCGAAGGCGACCGCCGACCGCGCGAAAGTGGCGCTGACGACTGCCCAGGCGGAAGTGCGGGCCAAGGCGCTTTTGGCGCAGGCGCTCCAGGAAGCGGCGGCGAAGGTGAAGGGCGCGGCCGACAAGGCTCGCACCGACACGGCGCTGGCTCAGGCCGCGACACGCGCGCAGGGCCTGGCAACGCAGGTGGCGACGGAGAGCACGGCCGCGCAGAAGGCGCTGACCGAGGCGACGGCGAACGGACGCGCGGCTGACGCCGCCCTGGCGAAGGCGCAGCAAGATGTCACCGCGACAGCCACCGCCGCGGCGAACGCGCCGAAGCAGGTGGCGGCGCTGACGCCGGCGCTGAAGGCGGCGCAGGCGCGCGAGGCGGCGACGAAGGCCGAGGCGGACAGGGCCACGGCGGACCTGACGCAGGCGCGGGCGACGCTGGCGAGGTGGCAGGCGGCGCAGGCGCTGGCGGCGAAGGGGCGCTGACAGGAAGAGGCCCGTCGAGCCCAAGGGTTGCGCCCGCGAGGTGAGGACAGGTCGCCGTCGGGGGCCCCGCGCCCCGCGCGAACGTCGAGCAGGGTCGGGCCCACGGGTTGCGCCCGCGCAGGGCAGACAGGCGAGTCGGGCCCCCGGGTTCCGCCCGTGAGCTCCCCGGAGTGCGCTCTCCTCGCAGGGCTGCACCCGGGGCTTTATTGGGCCACTCACAAGGGTTGAGGTCGCGGTCAGGCCCCCTGGGTTCCGCCCGCGACCCGATTGCAAGGTGTAGGCATCGCAGGGCTGCACCCGGGGCTTTATGTGGATCACCCCCAAGGGGTTCCAGGGCCTTCCAATGACCTCTTCAACCCCTTGGGGGTGACGCAATAAGGACCAACGCAAAAACAACATCCCGGTTTCACGGGGGACGGGCCCCCACTCCGGGAAATTATCTTTGCGTCGGTCCTAAAGCCCCGGGTGCAGCCCTTCCGGGATAGCATCTTGCCCGATGATCGCGGGCGGAACCCGGGGGGCCCGACCGCGACCTCCACCCCTTGGGGGTGACGCAATAAAGCCGTGGGTGCAGCCCTGCGGGGACGGCATCCTGCCGAAACCTTCGCGGGCGGAACGGGGACGCCTACGAGCGATCTGCCCCTCCTGGTGTGACCCACGCCCCAACGAACGTCCGCCCCCTTCCCCTGACCGTCCCGGCGCCCCTCCGGCGGGCCAACCCACGGCCTCCAACGAACGTCCGCCTCCCTCCCCTCGCCTCGTCCCTCGAAAAATCGGTGGTGACTCCATCAGGCTTCCGCCCCGCCCGATTACCCATTCATTTTGCCCAGACTACGCAGATTTACGAGAATCGTCTTGCCCAGATTCTCTATACATCCCCTGTTACGCCCGGAACTCGGGCGGAGTCAACACCGAAAAATCCCAAGAATTCGCTGTCCCCTCGCGCGCCGGTCCGCTCGAATAGAACAAGCCTGCCCTGTCGCTCGCCTCCTAGGGGCGGGTGGTGACGACGATCAGCGCCTGACCGCTCCCTGCGAGGCTCGCCGCTCGCCGCGGCCCACGAAAGGAGGACTGTCGATGGCCCACCAAGACCCGGATGCCTCGGTCCCAGCTGCGGCCCAGCCCGCCTACGATCGCATCGTGGCACTCACCGACAGGTTCTGCCAAGAGCACCTGAACGAGGAGTACCGGGCGCTGTGTCAGCGGCTGGCGGGCACGCTCACCCGGAAGCGCCCGTCGCCGCTGATCCGAGGCAAGCCGGAAGTGTGGGCCTGCGCCATCGTGCGGGTCATCGGCTGGGCCAACTTCCTCGACGACAGCAGCCAGTCCCCGCACCTGAAGCTGACGGTCATCGATGAGGCGTTCGGCGTTGCCGGCAGCACCGGCCAGGGAAAGGCGAAGGCGATCCGCGACCTGCTCAAGATTCGCCAGTTCGACTTCCACTGGATGCTGAGCAAGCTCGTCGAAGAGAGCTCGATGGCCTGGACGATCGAGGTGAACGGTTTCCTCGTGGACGCCCGGCAGCTGCGCCGGGAGATTCAGGAGGAGGCGTTCCGCAAGGGGCTGATCCCGTACGTGCCCGCCGACCGAACGGCCGAGAGGAAAGAGGGCCCGAACGCGACTTGAGGCAGAGGCAGGGCTCAACGCACTCCGGCGACCGGGCCTCGCGGGGTGGGGCGCCGTGGGGGGGCGGCCCGAGGTAGCAGCGGCCCAGGGCGATCTGCTCCCTTGAGGGGCCTCCTTGCGCCCCCGTCGTGCTGAAGGGGCGTGCCGCGGCGGACCAGCTCCCAGGCGCGCACGTCGCCCACCTCCCCGGGCAAGCCGCTTGCGGTGAAGAGCCAGCGCCCGTCCGGGGAGAGGACGACCGCCTCCACCGTTTTGCGGTCGCTCAGGGAGAGGCCCCGGGCTTGGCTGGCGATGTCCCAAACGATTACCTCACCGAACTTGTCCCAGTCTCCGCCACCCGAAACGAGCCCCTGCCCGTCGGGGGTGAACGCCACCGTGAGGACGGCGCCCCGGTGCCCCACGAGAGTGCCCCTTTCGACGCCCTCGGGCACGGCCCACAGCCGTACCCGCCCCGGCCTCGCCTCCTCCACCTCCCTCTCGGCCCCACGCCCCGGCGCGTGGTCCCCCCTTATCTCGGCGGACGCCAGGGTGAGCCCGTCGGGGGAAAACGCGACGCAGTTGACCCTGTTGCCCGGCGACCCCAACACGCCCCGCGCCTGGCCCCCCCGCGCGTCCCAGAGCCGGACGGTGCCGTCGAAGCCGCCGCTCGCCAGCAACCTCCCGTCGGGGGAGAAGGCGAGCGAGCGGACCGGCGCTTTGTGACCGCGGAGGACGCGCCTGAGCTTGCCCGTGGTCGCGTCCCAAAGGCGCACGGTTTCGTCCCAGCTCGCGGACGCCAGGGCCTGCCCGTCGGGGGAAAAGGCCACGCAGAAGACGAGGGCCTCGTGTCCGGGCAAAGAGCGCACCTCCGCCCCCGTCCGCACGTCCCAGAGCTTGAGCTCGCCCGAGCCCTCGGGGCAGGCCCAGTTTCCCGCGGCGGAGGCCAGCATGCGCCCGTCGGGGGAGAAGGCGACGGACCACGCTCGCTCGCGGTGCCCGGTCAAGGCGCGGAAGCGCCGCGGGGCCTTCAGGGCCCAGAGCCGCACGATCCGGTCGTCGCACGCCGTGGCAACGAGTTCCCACTGCGCCGCGAAGGCCACCCCCCGCACCAGGCCCGGGTGCTGGAGCGCCGTCCGGAAACGCACCGATTCGATCCGCGTCGTGCCGGCGCCCGAGGCCGCCTCGAACGCTGGGCCGGCCGGGCCGTGGTCGGGCCAGGCCCATCGCAGGCCCAATGCCCCCAGCAGCAGCAGCCAGGCCGCCAGGGCCCAGGCGATGGCCCTGCCCCGGTGGGGAGGGCGCGGGACGCGGGGGGGAGGCGCCAGGGCCGGCTGACGCAGGTGCGTGAGGCCCTCGGCCAGCACTCGGGCCACCTCGCCTGCCGACTGGAACCGCTGCGCGGGGGACTTGGCGTGCAAACGGCGATCGCCCGGGCCAGCCAGTTGGGGACCTCCGGGCTCACCTCGGCGATGGGGCGAGGGACGTCTTCGCGGATGCGCCGCAGGACGGCCAGCGACGAGCCGGCGCGGAAGGGTGGGCGGCCGGTGCATAGCGCATAGAGGACGCTGCCGAGGCTGAACAGGTCGGCTCGGTGGTCTAGCGCGTCGCCGCGCGCCTGCTCCGGCGCCATGTACTGGGGCGTGCCGGCGATGACCCCGCTCTGGGTCTGGTTGGCGTCATCGACCGCGCGGGCCAGCCCGAAGTCGGTGATCTTCGCCCGCTCGACGCCATTCTCCAGGAGGATGTTGGCCGGCTTCACGTCCAGGTGGATCAACCCCTGGGCGTGCGCCGCGGCCAGCCCGGACGCCACCTGCATGCCGATGCGGAGGACGTCCACCAGCGGCAGGGCGCCGGTCCGGTCCAGGCGGTCCTGTAGGGAGATGCCCGGCACGTACTCCATCACGAGGTACGGCTGGCCCTCGGCCTCATCGACCTCGTGGATCGCCACCACGTGCTCGTGGCTGACCGCCGCCGCCGCCCGCGCCTCCCGGGCGAACCGCCGCCGCGCCGGCGCGCTGCTGGCCAGGTGGGGGGCCATCGCCTTGACCGCCACCAGTCGGTGTAAGGAGGCATCGAATGCCAGGTAGACCACCCCCATCCCGCCGCGGCCGATCACCCCGCGCACCTCGTACCGCCCAACGCGGGCGCCCACCGGCCACCCCGGCCCGCCCGCCAGGACGTTCGTCGCGTCCGAAGCAGCGGTCGCGGAGGAAGGTCGCTCCGCCGCCAGGTCGCGCATGGCGCGGCAGAGCGGTTCGCCCCACGACGGCCGCTGGGCTCGCAGTGGGACCGCCGGCGCCAGTGCGGCCAGCGCCTGCTGGCACTCGGGGCAAGCCCCAACGTGCTCGGCGAGAGCCTCTCCCTCTTCTTCGGGCCGGCCGCCCTCCAACAGGGCCTCGAGCGCTTGCCGCGGGGGGCACGGTTCCGTGGGGCTCATCCGCCACCTCCGAGGGAAGGGACGTCACTTTCTTGCAGTCGCCGCGCCTGCTCGCGAACTCGCGCCAGCACCCGGCTGCGGGCGATGTAGATCGCGCCCAGCGACAGGCCCAACTCCGCCGCCACAGCAGAGGGCTCGCGCCCCTCCACGGCGGTCTGCCAGAACGCCTGCCACGTCGCCGGGCGGAAGCAGTCCCGCACATTGTCGGCCGCCCACTCGAACAGGCGCGCCTCGTACTCCCGTTCCCACCACGGGCCTTCCTCCTCCGGCGCGGGGTGGCACTCCAGCGCCTTTTGCACCGCGTCGGAGCCACTGCCCGCCACCTGGCGCCGACACTCGAGGGCGCGCCGCCGGGCCCTGTTGCGGGCCACGGTGAACAGCCAGCCCCGGAACGTGCCCCGTCCCGGGTCGTAGGCGAAGCGCGGGGCGGCGCGGACCACCACCCGAAGCACGTCCTGAGTCAGGTCCGCCGCGTCGGCGTCCTGGAGGCCCTGGCGCCGCGCCAGGCCGTAGACCAGCGGCGCATAGATCGACACGAAGTCGGCCCACGCGTCGCCGTCCTCGCGATCGCGAATCCGCAGCAACAGGCTGTGCCGCGTGGTCGGGGACTCGGCCATGCACCCTCCCCCCCTGGCAAGTAGTCCAGGCCGCGCTCAACCTTTCAGAAGACGACCCGTTTAATCCCATCGCTCGTTCGTCTCGCAATCTAAGACAAGTTGTCTGAAATGTCAAGGAAGTTGTACGTGGATGGGAGGGAGGGGGAGTGCGTGCTGGCCGCAGCCCGCCTTGGCGGAGGGCCCGAGGGGCTGTTTGCGGGAGGCGAGGTGATCGCGGAGCTCGGCCTCGAGGCGCGCGAGGGCCTGGCGTCGCGTGGCCCGGTCCAGGGTCATCCTCTCGACGTAGAACAGGATGGCGTGGCAGCAGCGCTCATGCTCGGTCTGGCCCTGGAAGAATTCGCTCCTTCTGCGGCGGCCGACGGGCAGGCGGGCGTCTCCGGCTCGCAGGAGGGCCACGGCCTCGCGCAGCGACAGTTGCCCCTCCACCAGGCTTTTCATCACCCTTTCGGTAGTTGCCACGTTTTCCAGGATGAGACGGCCTTCGACCTCCAGTCGGTCGCGCTCTCGAAGTGCCTCCCGATGCTCGCGCGTGCGGAGGATGGCGTCGGCGTCGAGCCCGCAGAGGAGCCCCCCGAGGCAGAGGCAGATGGCGCAGACGGTGCAGGCTCTGCCGCCGTGGAGGAGGGCTGTGCGCGCGATCATCCGGAGCCTCCGTTCGGTGCGTGGTGGGACACGTAAGAAAAACGCGCGGGCCTGCTTGCGTTCGCAGGCCCTTCGCCGGATATAGGCGCGGACCGCGGAAACCTTTCAGCCTGGCGCGCATTTCGCCTGGGCCTCGGACGGAGGATCGCAGGGCAGATTTGGCAAGGCGAGGGGAAGGTGGAACCGTCCCTTGGTAGGACGGCCCTCCCGAGCCGTCCTACGGGGAGGCTTTTTCCTCCCGGTCGCCTAACGAAGGCTTGGGCAAGCTCGAAGGGATGGATGAACGGCGACGCCCCAGGGCGCCGGCGACGCGCCGCGGCTTTCTCTGGGTACGATTCTCGGCGAGTCGTCGCTCACGGCCCCGACGGCGCCTTGATCTTCCGCCCCGTCTGCAAATACGCCCACAGGGCGTCGATCTGCTTGCCGGCGTCTCCGCCCAGCACGTCGTCCAGCGTGCTCGGCTTGCCCCACGCGTAGACCGTCGGCATTTTCGTCCCCGGCTCCACGCGCGTCGGCGCCCACATCCAGCGGTCGAAGTATTCGCGCCGCATCCGCTCCTTCACCAACGTGAAGTTCGGCCCCGGCGCCTCGAACACGCCCACCGCCTCCGCCGAGCCGACGTTGTGACAGGCGACACAGCCCCACTTCGCCTTGCTCGCCAGGCCGCGCCCCACCTCCGCGAGTTTCGCGTCCGGCACGCGCTCTGCCGCGCTCTTCGGCGGCACGCCGTGCTCGAACGCCAGGCCCCGCGCCAGCAGGTCGGCGCGGCGGGGGAAGGCCGGCATCCGCGCCCGCAGGTAGGGGCGCGGCTTGTCCGGGAGCTTCCCCGCCAGCAGCAGCGCCGTCCACTCCGGCTTCAGCTTCTCGCCCGCCCAGGTCAGCGTCGGCCTTGTCTGGTCGGCGGGGTAGTTGTCCTTGTCGCCCGGCACTTCGGGGAGGTCGGCCAGCAGGCCGTCGGCCTCCTCCTTGAGCTGCGTCCAGACGTCTTCCTGCCCGTCGCGCTTGTGACAGGCATTGCAGCGCAGCGCCTTGAGCTGGCGCTCCGCGAATTCTGGCGCAGTCTCTCTCGCCAGCGCTTCCCGCCCACTCGTCGCCACGTCGAGCAGGGCGGCGCGCTGGGCGGCGCTGAGGTCGTACGCCGGCGCCTTCTGGCCCGGCACGGGCTTCGCCTTCATGCAGCCGCGAGCCCACCCCGGCTTGCCGAGCTTCGCGAAGGCCGGCGCAGTCGGGTGCGGCGCGGTCGTCTTCGTCGCGGTCAGCGCGTGACAGTTGACGCAGCCGGCGCTTTGCACCAGCCGTCGCCCGCGCTCGACGTCGGGCGCCGGCAAGCCGGGCCCGGCAAGGTCGCGTTTCGCCAGCGCCAGCAGGTACGCGGCCAGGCGCTCGGCCTCCAGGGCGGTCAGGTTGAAGTTGGGCATTCGCACCCAGGCGTAATGCCGGTCGGGCTGGCGCAGGAACGCGCGCAGCGCGACAGGCCGCCATTTCGCGCCGACGTCGCGCAGCGGAATGCGCGCGTGCTCGTCGCCGACGTAGTCGGCGCGGTCGGGCGCGACGTGGCAGGCGACGCAGCCGAGATGCGCGAAGAGCCGCGTGCCCTCCTGCACCGTCTCCTTCTTCGGCGCGGGCTCGGCCTTTGCATCGACCTTGCCCAGCGTCGCGAGGTAGGCGGCGACGTCGCGGGCCCGCACGTCGAGCTTGACCTTGAGCCCTCGCGGCGCGTCGGGGAACATCCGGGGCATCGTCGCGCCGGGACGCAGCGCTGCGGGGTCTTGCACCCATCTCGCCATCCAGTCGGCGTGGAGGCGAGCGCCTGCGTCGGCCAGGGAAGGGGCGTCGCCCTCCAGTTCCGGCAGGCCTCCGGCTTTCACCCAGCCGGCCGTGTCCGCCTTGTGGCAGTGCAAACAGCGCAACTGCGCTAGTAACTCGCGGCCCTCGCGGTGTTGCCGGCCTTCGCGCAGGGCCAGCGCGCCCGGGTCGTGCTGCAACGCCGTCAGGCCGACTGGCTCGCGGCGAAACTCCTCGCCTCCCCACAACAGGCGCAACTCGGCATCGCCCTTGGCCGGGCTTTCGTAGCGCACCTCCAAGGCGTTCGCCCCGCGCTTCAAGGTCGCAACCTTGCCCGGGGCCTTTGCCAGGTCGTCCCCCTTCGCCGCGAACGCCGGCGTGCCGTTGACCAGCACCGCGAGCGTGCCGCGCCCCGCGGCGCTGAACGCGTACGTCTCCTTCAGCTCGAGCGTCAACTCCCCCTTCCAGAGGGCGCGAAACGGGCCGGCCGGGAGAAACGGCGTCGGTGGCGTACCGGCGGGGACGTAGAGAGCTACAAGCCGCGCCGGGCGCGCGTCGGCGCCGCCGCCCTTTACGAGAGACTGGAAGGTCAGGTGCAGGCCCGGCGCGAGCTTGGCGGCGTCTTTCTTGGGGGGGCCGTCTTCGCGCCCCGTCGCGCTCGGCAAGGAATCGCCCTTTCCGGAGCGCACGAGCCCGGAAAGGGACAGGAAGAGGAGCGCGGTCGCGCCGCGACAGGCGAGGGACTTGCCGGTCATGCGAACGCCTCCTGGCGAAACGGAGAAAGGTACGTCAGGCTTTCGAGCCTGACGTTCCGAAGAGTCAGGCTGGAAAGCCTGACGTACTTTTCACGGCACGTAGTTGATCGTGCTGTAGATCTCCTGCGCGATCGCCGAGCCGTCGGCCGCCTTGATGCGGAACCGCAGGTGCATCTGCATCACCGGCTTGATGTTCGGGATCGCCAGCGTCACCGTCTTGCCGTCCGCCGACAGCTTCGCCGAGCGGACCTCGACGCGGTCCTTGCCGCGCTTGAGCTCCTTGAACACCGCCTGGATCGCCGCCTGGTTGCGCTTCTTCTCGGCGCGCAGCCGGTTGTACTCGCGCACCTTGGCGTCGAAGCCCGGCGTGGTCGTGCTGTAGTCTGCCGAGCCGTACTCGCTGCACCACAGGTAGTTCCACTGCTGGGCGGTGTAGTTCTCCACGTCCCCCGCCGTTCGCGGGTCGAGCTTCTCGGTGAACGCGAGCTCCAGCCCGCCCTTGACCACCTTCATGCTGTGGACCGTGTGAAACGGCTTGCCCGTGTAGCGCACCCGCTGAAAGGCCGCATCGCGCGCCGCGTTCGTCTGCCAGCCGCGCAGGCCGCAGACGTAGAGCTGACCATCCAGCTTGTTGAACCGCGGCCGCATCGCGCCCGTCAAGAAGTTGACCGGCATCTTCACGACGCCACCCTGCACTCGGTTGCCGTCGCGCTGCATCAGCACGTGGTACAGCGACGAGGTGCCGTAGGCCGTGTGGAGGAGATGGCCCGTCAGCGGGCCCCATTTGGTGCTGGTGACCCAGCACTGCCCGCCGCTCGAATTATCGACGTTCTTGGGGAACCAGCAGATCGGCATGTCGAACCACGTCGGCGGCTCGGCCCGGTGCGCCGTATCGACGCAGCCGTTGAAGCTGCCGGGCAGCACCAGGCTCAGCCGGCACATCGGCGTCCAGGTCCCCTCGTTGTCGCCGCTCGTCACCTCGCCGCGCGGGCCCACGCCGATGCCGTTGGGCGCCCGGAAGCCCGTCGCGAAGACCTCGTGCTTGCTGCCGTCCTTGCTCACCTTCAAAATGCAACCGCTGTGGGCAGCGATGTAATCGAACCCGCGCCCCCCGCCGCGCACCGGCCCGGCCTTGGCGTAGTAGAAGTTGCCCTCCGGGTCGGTCTGCAGGTCGAAGGCGAACTCGTGGAAGCCCGTGGTCGTGTGGACGTCGTTGTTGAACGCCTCGTAGAAGTCGGCCTCGCCGTCGCCGTTGAGGTCGTGCAACCGGACGATGCCCTCCCGTCCCAGCACGTAAACCTTGTCGTCCACGATCTTCAGACCGAGCGGCTGGAACAGGCCCGTGGCAAAGCGCTTCCACGTGAGCTTGTCGAGCTTGTCGTCGAGGCCCGAGACGATCCAGACGTCGCCGCTCCAGGTACACAGGGCGGCCCGGCCGTCGGAGAAGAAGTCGAAGCCCCCGAAGCGCATCCACGAGTGGTATGGGTTGTCCTCCGGCGTGGTGATGGTGTCCACGACGTAGGCCCCGGTGCCCTTGCCCAGCGCCCCCTTCGTCGTGACGGGCTTCGTCCAGCGCGGCGGGCCGCCGCGCGTGAGGGGTGCGAGGTCGAGGCTGGTCGCGCTCTTGCCGAGGAACGCGCGGAACTTGTTCAAATCGCCCTTGGCCACGTTGCCGATCACCACCTTGAGCTTCACGGGCTCCTTCGAGGCGGGGAGTTGGAGGAGGATGCGGCCATCGGCGACGCGGAAGGTCGCGCCGGCCGGGGCATTCACCAGGCCGGCGACGGTGAGCGTGGGGCCTTCGAGCACGGCAACGCCCTCGGCGGTTCGGCCGGGCGCCTTTTCCACGTCGGCGACGACGGCGGTCAGGCCTTCCTTCGACGGGGCGAGGTTGAGGGTGCGCGTGAACGCCGTCAGGCCATCCTTCTGCTCGACGGCGGGCAGTTCCAGCACGCTGGTGACGCCCACGGTGTAACGGAGCACGACCTTGTCGCCGTGGAGGTAAAGGCCCTTGTACCTCGCCCAGGTGCGGGGCAGGGGGCCAAACGGCTCGGAGCGGGCGTCCTTGAAGTCGTCGGTGCCCGGCCGGGCCCAACCGGGCGCTGGGCGGGAGCCCCACTGCTGCTTGCCCTTGACCGTCGGCCAGCTGCCGTGGCTGCCATCGAAGGGGGTGCCGCGCAGGTTGAGATACTCCCCCGTCCAGCCCGCCGAGAAGCGCACCAGGTCGGTGTCGAAGCAGACGGCCGCGTCTTTCTTCGCGCCCAGGCGAATGGCAAGGCCCTTCATCGCGACGTTGTTCTTGGGGAACGGCGCTCCGATGCTGGCCGTCAGATAGGGCCCATACTCCATCGCCTCGTGCCGGGGCCCGGGCCTCTTCTTCTGGGCCCGGGCCGGCGGGGCGTGGACCGCGAGGGCCACACAGGCCAGGCACAGCCCGGCCGCGACGAAAGAGGTTCGCTTCATCGGTCACCCTGGTTCGAGGGTCGGCAGGTCGTCCGGGCGGGGGGCGGGGAGAGCGCTTCGCTCCTCAATGCTTTGATACAGGGCAACGGGCGACGAAACAAGAAGAATGTGCGCAGCATCTCCGGTGAGGAGTGGCAACGATTCCGGGAGCTCCCTGGGGGTAAGCCTCTTGTTAAAGGCGCCCCAACAGGGGGCTTACGCCCCCCGCTCGCCGGCTCATCTCGCCGACTGCCACTTCAGCCCCAGCGCCGTCAGCTTCTCGCGCTTGGCCAGCACCTCCCACGGCGTGCCGCGGTGCTTCGAGGCGAGCCCTTCGAGCGTTTTGCGCGCCGGCTTCGAGTAGGCGGTCGCCTCGCGCCCGCCCTGCATGTCGGTGGTCGAGGCGAGGCGCCACCCGCCGTAGAGCTTGTCGTCCAGCGGCGGCAGTTCCTTGCGCATCTGGCCGAGCAAGGCCTGATACTCCTCGAGGTAGGCCATCTGCTCCAGCAAGCGCGCCTTGATGAAGTCGTAGTTGGCCTGCCAGCGGGGCGACTCCGCGTCGCGCATCTTGACCATGGCCTCGGACTCCAGTTCCTCCTTCAAGACGATCAACTTGAAGACGATCTTGGCCATCTTGGTGCTGTCGGTGCCCACCCTCGCCTTGAATTGGGTCTCGGGGTTGCCCGGCGCCGGCTTGTTGTAGCTGTCCTTCATGACGCTCAGATCGACCTTGAGCTTCTCCCTCACCTCCGTGACTTCCTTCATCAGGTCGGGCGGGGCGGCGGCGGTCGAGACCGCCCAGAGGGTGACGCGCGCCTTGTGAACGACCTTGCGCAACTCGGAGTTGGGGTCGCCGCTCGGCTCGTACTTCTTGAGCGCGTCTGGCGAAAACGGCGGCAGGGCCGAGAAGTTCAGCATGCTCGCATCGGAGTACGGCTTGAGCGGCGGGACGGAGATCTCGTCGAGCACCGCCTTGACGAGCTCCAGGTTGCCGACCGCCGGCATGGGTAGCGCCGGCTTGACCGCGGGCGCCTCGGTCCGGTCGTACTTGGCGCCGGTCTTGGGCGCCGACCCGGCCAGCAAGGCGAGCTGCTTGATGGGCTCGCCCTTGTCGTCCTTGCGGCGCGAAAGCTCCTCGGCCATGCTCTTGCTGACGCGCTCCTGGATCACCTTCATCGGGATGAGGTCGTCGGGCTTGGGGATGCCGCGGCCTTCGAGCACGCCGCGCTTTCCGCCTTCGCCGTAGAGCGCCATGCGGAAGTGATCGAGGAAGACGCCCACGGGGGCGAAGTCGTCGGCGAAGGAAGTCTGGCCGGCGCTACAGGAGGCCCACACCTCGACGCCGGGGGGCGGGGCCTTCAGCAGCTCGGCCACCTTCTCGCCCATCGGCCCGCTGCCCGGGCGTTCGAGCCCCTGCCCGGGGTTGAAGCGGTTGCCGTCGAAGACGAAGATCTTCTGCCGCGCCTTGCAGGCGGCGAGCTGCGCGTAGACCCATTTGAGCGGGATGAGCGTCTTGGCGTCGTCGAGCTCGCCTTCCAGGGGGACGAGGTAGGCCTCGTTCTCGATCTGAACGGAATGGCCGACGAAGAAGACCATGATGCGGTCTTGCGCGCGCGAGGTGGCGAGGAAACTTCGCAGCCCTGCTTCGATGACGGGCTTCATGGGGGGCCGGGGGTCGCGCTTGGCCCGGTCGCTCAGGTGGGTGATTTGGGTTTGGGGGATTTTCAGGACGTCGAGCGAGCGGATCAGGCCGTCGATGCTGGCCTTCTCCTTGGGGAGCTCCTGCAAGGGGTTGGCGTACAAGTAGTCGTGGACGCTGATGATGAGAGCGCGGCGCGGGTAGGCACCGGCCGGCGTGATGACCGGCGGCGGGTCTTCGTCCTCGATGATCTCCTTGCCTTTCGGTCCGACAGGGGACTTCCGGGGCGCCCCGTCGGGGGCCTTCCGGGGGCCCTTCTTCGTCCCCTTGGGAGGCGGGACGATCATGCCGGTGTCCTTGTCGGCGGGCTTGACCGAGGCCTGGCCAGTCGTCGCCTCGTCGAACATCGGCTTGATGCGCGACCAGAAGGCGGCGGTGAGGATGCCCGCGAGGAGCAGAACGCTGCCGACGACCGCGAGGCCCTTCCAGGGCCCACCCCCGCGCTTGCGCCGCCCCTTGCCGCGGGCCGGGCGGTCTCCCTCTTCCTTCGCGAAGTCGAAGCTCGGGCCGGCCCCGCCGACGGGCATGGCCAGCGGCGCGCTGGTGGTAGCGCCGACGGGGATGGCCAGGGGGGGGGCCAGAGGCGGAGGGGCGACCTTGGCGACCACAGCGCCGCTGCGGGCCGGCAGGGCAGGGGGCTTGCGGATCGAGGTGGGCGCAGCCGCGGGGGCCGCGGGGGCGGTCGCCCGAACGGCGGAGCGCGGCGGCGGGGTGGGCGTGGAGGGGGCGGGGCGCGGGGCGCGGGGGGCCTTGACCTGCACGACCATGTTGCAGTTCTTGCAGCGCACGGCCTGCTGCACCCAGTCGGCGGGGATCTTGAGGACAGCCTTGCACCCCGGGCACGCTGCCTGAATGACCTGAGCCATGAATCGGACCTCCGCAGGCCCCTCCTGCGGCCCGCCGCGCCGCGGCGGACCGAACTGGCCTCTCCTTTGAAGCAAATGCGCCCAGCCGGCGCGCATTTCATCCTATCTGAAGACGAGGCGAAATGCCAAAGGGTTCCCAGAAGAAAAGGGGCTCAACCACGATCAGTTAGCGACGCTTCGCAGAAGCGTGGCCGCCCCAACGCTTCTTCAAAGCGCCGCTAACTGATCGTGGCCCCCGCGTTCTTCAATCAGATGCAGCCGCGCGCGGTTCAGCGCCAGCTTGGCCGTGCGCCGCTGGACCTCGGCGCGCGTGCCCAGCCAGCTAAAGCTCCCCGACGCCACCCCGCCGGCCCAGGCCAGGGCCACGAACACCAGGCCGGCCGGCCGGTCGGGGCCCAGGTCGCCAGGCCCCGCCACGCCGACCGTGCTGATGGCGAGGTCGGCCTGCAAGCGCGTGCGGCAGCCGACCGCCATCGCCTCGGCGACCTCGGCGCTGACGGCGCCCTTTTCGTCGAGCAGCGCCTGCGGCACCGCAAGCAGCTCGACCTTGAGCCGGTTGTCGTAGGCGATGATTCCGCCGCGGAACCATGCGGAGGCGCCTGGCACGCTGCAAAGGCGCTCCCCCACCAGCCCGCCGGTGACGCCCTCCGCCACGGCGAGCGTCTTCCGCCGCGCCGCCAGAAGCGTGAGGACGGCGTGTTGCAAGTCCTCGTCCTCGACGCCGAACACCAGCACGCCCAGCCGCTCGCGGATGGTGCGCTCGACCGGGGCGATCTGCGCCTCGGCCTCGGCCGGGGTTGGGGCGCGGGCGAGGATGCGGAGCGCGATGGTCGCTTCGGACACCGTGATGCCGACCTCGGGAACGTGGTCGCGCCGGGTGAGGTCGAACAGTTGCTCCTCGATGGCCGACTCGCCGGCGCCGAAGGTGTTGATCTTGCGCTGAACCAACACTCCGCCGCCGAGCCCGAGCTCCAGCACCCGGGGAAGCACGCTCTTCTCGAACATGACGAACATTTCGGAGGGCACGCCAGGCATGGCGGCGATGACGGCCCGGCCGAGGCGCATCCAGACGCCCGGCGCGGTGCCGCGGTCGTTGGGGATCGGCTCGGCGCCGGCCGGGAAAAGGGCCTGGACGCGGTTGCGTTCGGGCATGGAGCGACTGCGGCGGGCGAACATCTCCTGAATCGTGTCGAACGAGCGTTGATCGAAGACCAGTTCGACGCCGGCGGCGCGGGCGAGGGCCTCGCGCGTGAGGTCGTCCTGGGTGGGGCCGAGCCCGCCGGTGATGAGGACGAGGGCGGCGCGGCCCGCGGCGATGCGAAAGGCCTCGACGTTGGCGTCGAGTTCGTCGGCGATGGTGGTGTGCCAGCCGACGGGAACGCCGATCTCGGCGAGGTGGCGGCTGAGCCACTGGCTGTTGGTGTCGAGGTTCTGCCCGCTGGTCAGTTCGCTGCCGATCGAGATGATTTCGCACTTCATGGGAGGAGACCGTGGAGGGAGCGGGCGTGTTGAGATTATACTGGGAGCGAACTCCGGGGTCGGGAAGAGGGGCGGGAGGGACAGAAGCATGGAAGAGCGGGAGTGGCTGGCCTGCGCCGAGCCGGGCCAACTGCTGGACCACCTGGCTTCGCATCGCCGGCAGCCCTCGGAGGAGGCACGAAGGCGGAAGGCGCTCTTGCTCGTGTGCGCCTGCTGCCGGCGGTGGTCGCAGTTGTCGCCTGCGTCCTGCGCGGCCCTCGAGATTGCCGAGCGTTTTGCCGATGGCCTTGCTGCCCCGGAGGACGTGAGGGCTGCGAGGGAGGCCGGCAATGCAGAGAACGCGAGCTGGAGGTGGGTGGCGGACACCGCGCTCCGAACAGCCGAGGCCCTCACATTCGATCACCATTCGTTCAGGTTAGAGGATGCGCGCTACCCGCTATGGGCGCTCAACGTCACGGGCTCGGCCGAGGAGTTCGCCGCGCAGTGCGATCTGGTCCGCGACCTGTTCGGCAACCCCTTTCGCCCCGCGACGATCGAGCCGGCCTGGCTTCAATGGGGCGGAGGGGTGCCCGTCGCCATCGCCGGCGAGATTTACGAGGGGCGCGCCTTCGACCAGTTCCCCATCCTGGCCGACGCACTGGAAGAGGCGGGCTGCATCGACGCGACGCTCCTCGGCCACTGCCGCCAGCCCACCGAACACGCGCGCGGCTGCTGGGTGATCGATCACCTCCTCGGCTTGGGGTGAGTGCCCATCCCTACTCGCGGGGCCTCCCGTAGGTGCCGCGAGCCTCGCGACACTCGGGCCCGCTCGGCGCCTGGGGCCTCCTGCATGCCCTCGCGGATCGTTGACGACCGTGATCGAGGCGCCAGCCCCCGACCGAGTTGCTTTGAGACGATGCCCGCCTTGTCCCCATTTGTCCAGGTGCTGGAAGTGATTGGTCTTGCCTTCTCCGCTGCTTGTGGGTAATAGCACTGCCCGCACATTCCTTACTTTTGACGGTCCCGCGGAATACGGGGGAGGCCATGAGACCACCCGGCTATCCAACCAACGGTGCCGCAGGGCCACCCGGCCGACCAGGCCGACGCAATTGGCGCGAGCTCTTGAAAACGTTGGGTGGGGCCCTTGCCACCTTTCCCACGCGCAGGCCGGCGGAGCGGACGCCAGGGCCGTCGGCCGCGCCGCCTCCGAGGCCCGCTGCCGAAACCGCGGTCAAGGGCCTCTGGGACAGCCTGGACGACGAACAAAAGAAAGAGATCTGCTTCGACTGGGATTGCCGCGAGGGGACGCGAGGCCTCCTGCGCACCTTTATCGCCAACCATTGGCAGGTGACCCGCCCCAACATCCGCAGCGATTTCTTCACCAAGAAGCAGCAGTGGATCATCCACGACGTCTTCAAGGGCATCCTCAACCCCGAATGGTATCCCCGCTTTCTCAGACAGATCAAGGAAGACACCTTCGGCCACGAGTGGGGCGAGAACCAGAGCGTCGCCATCTTCGGAACGCCGGGCAGCGACCAGTTCGAGTTCGTCATCACTGGCCGTCATTTGACCCTCCGCGCGGACGGCAATACCGAAGGCAGGGTCGCGTTTGGGGGGCCCATCTTCTACGGCCACGCCGCTACCGGGTTTGCCGAAGAGGTTGGCCATCCGGGCAACATCTTTTGGCCGCAGGCCGTGCAGGCCAACCAGGTCTTCCAGATGCTGGACGGCGAGCAGCGGGCCAAGGCCCTGGTCGCCAGGTTGCCCAAGGAGGAAGCGGTCGCCTTTCAGGGCGCCGCCGGCAACTTCCCGGGCATTCCGGTGTCGGAAATGTGCTCCGATCAAAAGCAGGAGCTGCATAAGACGCTCCTGTGCCTGGTTGAGCCGTTCCGCAAGTTCGACCAGGACGCGGCCCTGCACTGCTTGCAACAACAGGGCGGTCTCGAGCGTTGCAGCCTGGCGTTCTATCGGGAAGGCAATCTCGGCAAGGACGGCCTTTGGGACGTCTGGCGGCTGGAAGGCCCGGCGTTCGTCTGGTACTTCCGTGGCGCCCCGCACGTCCACGTATGGGCCCACGTGGCCAACGATGCCGCGGTGCCGCTCAACGCCATGAACGAGTGCGTCCTCCATCCCAACCATGACCCGTTGGGGGCCCTGAAAGTGATCTTTCCAGGCTGACCGCAACCGATCGGCCAGGGGCCTCTCCGACACGAGGAGCAGGCCCTTTTCGGATTTTTTCGGATGGGCCAACAAGTGTGGGTGCGTTGACCGCGGAGGACACGGGATGAGCGGGACAGGGCAAATCGTCGTGATCGGGGCAGGCCCGGCCGGGATCGGCACCGGCCTGGCGCTGGCCGACCGAGGACTGGTCCTGGAAGGCTGTCCGCACCTCGGCGGGCTTTGCTCCACGGTCGAATTCGAGGGCGCCGTTTTCGACCTGGGCGGTCACTCGTTTCACACGCCGCACCCGGAAGTTCGCGACTTGGTTTTCCAGTCCCTGGACATGCACGAGCAGCCCCGCCAGGCGCGTTGCTGGTCCCATGGCGCCCTGATCCCGTATCCGTTTCAGGCGCATTTTCGCGAATTGCCCGATCAGGACGTCGTGGAAGAATGCGCCGAGGGCCTGTCGCTTGCCGGCCGCGGCGAGGGGGCCCTGGACTTCGAGGACTACCTGCGGGGGCGATTCGGGCCGGGCATCGCGCGGCATTTCCTGCTGCCTTACAACCGCAAGCTCTGGGGCGGGGACTTGCGGCGCCTGGCGGTGGATTGGGCCTCCGAGCGGGTGGCCGCCCCGGCGAATGCGGCGGAAACCTTCGCCCAGCACGGGGGCAGGCGAACGCCCCTCCAGCACGATACGCTGGTCGCCTATCCTGCCCGCGGCGGCTTTGGCGAGATCCTGCGGGCCCTCGCGCGGCGCCTGCCGAACCTCCGCCTCGGTCAGGCCGTCCAGCGGATCGACCCCCTCCGCCGCGAGATCGTCACGTCCACGGGGGAAGTCTTCCGCTGGGAACGCCTCGTGTCCTCCCTCCCGATCGACCGGCTCATCTCCCTGCTTCCCGACGCCCCGCCCCAGGTTCGCGTCGCCGCGAAGTCCCTCGAGGCCCTCCCGCTGGCCCTGGTGCTGATCGTCTGCGGGCACCCGGTGGACACGCCGATCCAGCGGGTCTATAGCGCCGGATCGGAGGCCCCCGCTCACAAGATCGTGCTCAACCACAACTCGTCCCCGTATCTGCGCTCGCTCCCCCGGCACGGCATCCAGGCGGAGGTGGCCCGTCCCGACCTACGGGGCCTGGCAAACGGCGACCTGGAGCGGCAGGTGGTTCGAGGGTTGTGTACGCTGGGCCTGATTCGCTCTCCGAGCGAGGTGCAGGCCAGCAAAGTGATTTACGTCCCACGTGCCTACCCGGTGCCGACCGCGGGCCGAGATGCCACGGTGCGCGTGCTGACGGACTGGCTGGAGCAACGCGCGATTTCCAGCGTCGGCCGGTTCGGGGAGTGGGCCTACATTAATTGCGACGAGGCCCTGTTCAGGGGCCTGCGCCTCGGCGCGAAGCTCTCGAGCCGCAACGCTGCGTGAACGAACTTCAGCCAATCCCGCACCCGCTCACGGAGTAGCGTAGGCCATGAATGTTATTGCCGTCGCCTGCGTCCGCGATGAGTTCGACGTCATCGAGGCCTTTGTCCGACACAACCTGGCCTACGCGAACCGCCTGATCGTCCTCGATAACGGCAGCAGCGACGGCACGCGGGACGTCCTGGATGCCTTGCAGGGCGAGGGGTTGCCCCTGGACGTCCTGAGCGATCCGTCCCCAGGAAAACAGCTGTCGAAACGGATGACGATGCTGATGCGCGACCACGCGGTCCGTCGTCACGGCGCCGACTGGGTCTTGCCGCTCGACGCGGACGAGTTTGTGACCGTGGCCGGGGATGGACCGCTGGTCCCCGAGGGCGCGAGCGTGGACCAGCCGTTGCGCTTGACCTGGCTTTCCTACCTGCCGGACGTCAGCGACGATCCGGCGGAAGTGAACCCCGTGGTGCGAATCCGGCACCGCCTGATGGACGAGCCCGAACAGCGGGTCATCAAGGTGTTCGTCCCCGGAAAGCTGGCTGGCTGTGCCGGCGCCGTCCTGGAACCGGGCAACCACGAGTTTTCGCTGGCCGGCCGGGTTTGCCCGAGCGCTCCCCACGACCGCGCCTGCCTGGCCCACTTTCCCGTGCGCAGCCGCGGGCAGTTCGTCGCCAAGACCGTGATCGGCAACTTGCAAAACCTGGTGATGGCGTTCCACGACCCCCGCTGGGGGGCCCACCACCGCACCTACTACGACCTGCTCCAGCGCGACCCCCACGCGTTTTCCAGCGACTTCGCGAGCTGGCTCCGCACCCATCACGTCTATCAATTCTGCCGCGGTCGGAGCGCCATGCCGGAGCCCCTGGCGTACCGCGGCGGGCCCTTGTGCTACACGCCCTTGTCGAACGAGGCCGCACAGAGTTGGAAACCCATCCTGCATTATGCTCGGGACCTCGCCCGGAGATACGGCCTGCTGAAAGAGTCGCTGACGGAAGACCAGCAAGTGTCGCTGGAGCAGCAGGTGGACGTCTTCGCGTTTCTCCGGCAGCAGCTGGACCTGCGCGAGCAAAGCATCTTCCAGCATGGCCAGCCCGCCCAGTTACAGCAGCACATCCATGCAGCCGAACTACGCCTCCAGGCGCTGGAACGACAACACCAGCAGCAGCTCCAGGCTGCCGATCTGCGGGCCCAGGCGCTGGAACAGCAGAGGCAAGAACAGGTTCGACAGGCCAATGGGCAACTGCAAACGTTGACCCAACAACTACAAACGGCAGAGGCCCACCTGCGCGAGGCCCAACAACGGGAGGCCCAACAACGGGAGGCCTACTTGCGCGAGGCCTACTTGCGCGAGGCCCACTTGCGCGAGGCCCACCTGCGGATGGAAACGCAACGCCTCGATCGGGAGCTCCGCCACTCGTTGACGTGGAGGGTAGGCCGCCTCGCCCTTTGGCCCGCACGCGTGTTGCGGCGCGGCTGGTACCAGTGCCGGTCAGCGGTTGCCTCTCTCCGGTAGAAAACCAGGACAAACCGAGAGAAGACAGCCCGTGAGGCAAGACCGGCACGAGGAAGAGGGGCCAGGGAAAGCGGCGAAGGCGGCAGAAGCCTCGACAGACAGGCCGGGGTAGCCTGTCGGGGAGACGTAGCGCCCTCGCGTTCGGTTGCGCGAAGCCAACAGGCGCTTCACTCCGCCGCGCCGACCTTTCCGCGCTGATCGGCGCCGAAGTGTCAAGCAACCTCGGCGCCCCGTGAGACAATTCCGCAATTCGCGCGAGGGCAAGCGGCTCGCCTCGGACGAGGCCGAGCGCGCGATGAGCCAACCAGAGCGTCGGGCTGGTCCTCCGGGACCAGACCGACGCTCTCTTCGTTTCCCGTCCTCCCGGCGCGGCTTCCGCCCGGCAGAATCTTTTTTGCAACCGCCGCCCCGCTCGCGGTACTCACCGACTGTCGAGTGAACAACGGGGCGTGCGATCGAGAACGCCTCTCAACCAGGTTGGCCCCGAAGCGGGCCCTTATCGTGGAAGGAGAACGAATCATGGGAAAGACGATGGCGCTGGTGGCGGGGCTGGTCGCGTTTTGTGCGGTGTCGGCCGACGCGGCCGGGCCCGACGTGCGGGGCATTCGCGAGGGCGAGTGCATTCGCCTGCCCTTCCAGCTCAAAGGCAAGCTCATCCAGAAGCAGGTCTTCGTGGGCTTCCGCGAAGGCCCGCCCGAGACGGACGGGCGGGGCCGCATCGGCCTGCCGATGCCCAGGCCCATCTTCTCCTACGAGTGGGCCCTTCAGGCCGCCGACGGGAAGACCACCTTCCTCGTCCTCGGCGAGAGCCAGGCGATGCTGAAGAAGGCCGCCGCGCTGCGGGACACCAACGCGATCGCCACCGGCAGGATGAGCGGCGGTAAGTTGCACGTGAGCTTCCTCGAGGCCGAGACGATCACGCTCTCCGGCACGCTGAAGCAGGAGGTGATGTTCCTCGAGCTCGGGCGTTTGTGCCCGCCGGGCTCCCGCGAAATCAGCCTGCCGATCCGGATCGTGACGCGCTGGTCCCTGGACGCCGGCGGCAAGAACTACACCGTCGCGTTCGCCAACGCGGAGCTCCAGAAGACCGCCCTCGCCCTCGTTGGCAAGGACGTCAAGGCGACCGGCAAGATCGAAGGCGGCGTCTTCACCGTCAGCGCCCTCGTCCTCGACGTCCGCCGCTGCTGCCCGCTCGTCCCGAAAGTCACCGTTCGCCCCTGAAAAGTGCTTCCCAAGGCGAGCGGCAGGCGTTGGTTTGCTGTAGGACGGCTCTCCCGAGCCGTCCTACAAGCATGCCTTCTCCTGCCGGTCGCCAACACACGTCATGAGGCCCCTCGTGGGCCCGGAAAGGTAGGTTCAGCCATGAAAGCAATCCTCGCGTCCCTGTGTACACTCGCATTCGTGGGAGTGGCCTCGGCCAACATCAGCGTCCCCGGCACCGGCAAGGTGACGTACGTGCCCGACCTCGCCCACGTCAACGTCGGGGCCAGCTCCGACGGCAAGACCGCCGCCGAGGCTTGGCAGAAGAACGGCGAGATAGTCCGCAAGGTGTTCGACGCCCTCCAGAAGCTGGGCGTTGCCGCCAAGGACGTCAAGACGACCGGCCTGAGCGTCAGCTCGCGCTACCTCTACGTCAAGGACCAGCCGCCGAAGTTGCTCGGCTACACCGCCTCTTACACCCTGACCATCACGGTCCGCGACTTCAAGAAGCTCGGGGCTGTCCTCGACGGGGCCGTGGCCGGCGGGGCCAACCGCGACATGGGCATCGGCTTCGGCTGCTCCGACCCGGAGAAGTTCCTCGACCAGGCCCGCGCCCGGGCCGTCCGCGACGCTCGCAAGAAGGCGGAGATCTACGTCCACGGGGCCGGCGGGGCCCTGGGGCAGGTCCTCACCATCTCCGAGGGACACTCGGCGCCCTGGCGGCACTTCCGCTACGAGCACGCGCTGCCGGCCTCGGCCGGCGCCCCGCTGCCCATCGCCGCGGGCGAGCAGGACATGAACGTCAGCGTCACCGTGACGTATGCCATCGTCCACGTCGCCGGTCGCTCGGTGCGCGAGGAGCCGAATGGTTGAGCTCCGCCACGCAAGAGTGGACGGCCTGGGCCGAGCGCTCGCTTGCGAGCGCCCCGGCCTCGGGCCGTTGTGTTCGCGCCCCTGGTTCGAGCCCTCGCGGTGGGACACAATGGTCCAGGGCGAGTGGGGCCTCCGAGCGGGCCCCTCCCGGCCACGAACGTCGGAGCATCGGTCATGGTCGCCGCGGTGGAAGATCGGCAGGCAATCGACGCGGGCCTCGTGCTGCGCTGCGTCGGCGGGGACGGGGCCGCGTTTCAGGCGCTGGCCGAGCGCTACTACCGCCCGATCGGGGCGTTCATCTACAAGCGCGTGCAGCGCACCGACCTCGTCGAGGACCTGTCCCAGGAGACGTTCCTCGAGGCCTACCGGGCCCTCAAGGGGGGCCAGCAGCCGCACCACTTCAGCAGTTGGCTGTTCGGCATCGCCCACAACTGCTGCGGCAAATGGCTGCGGCGCAAGCGGCCGAGGCTCTTCTCCCCCTACGAGGCGCCCGAGCTTGCTGCGGGGCCTTCGGACCTGGCGCTGCGCGAAGAGCTGGAGGAACAGGAGAAGGTGCTGGCATCGCTCGACGTGGGCCTGGCGAGGCTGCCGGAGGAGACGCGCCGGCTCCTGGAGCTCAAGCACAAGCAGGGCAAGACCTGCGAACAGATCGCCGCCGAGGTCGGCCGACCGGTCGGCACCATCAAAAGCCTGCTGTCGCGCACCTACAAGTCGCTGCGCGAGTTGCTCGCGCCCGCCGTCGGAGAGGGAGCATGAAGACCATCAGTTGCGAAGAAGTCGGCGAGCAGCTCGACCTGTTCGCCGCCGGCGAGTGCCCGGCCCCGACGCGCGCCGCCATCGCCCGGCACCTCGAGCAGTGCGGCCGCTGCGCCACGTCCGCCATCGAAGCGCGCCGGCTGATCGGCCTGCTCGACCTGCACGCCAACTTCCCCAACGGGCTGCGCCGGCTTCAGGCGCGATTGCGCGAGGAAGAGCGGCCGCGGCGGGCGCTGCGCCACTTCCAGCCTTTCGTCCGCGGCGCGGTCTCCCTGGCGGCGCTCCTGCTACTCACGTTTGGGCTGGGACTGGCGCTGCCCTGGGGCCAGCCCCAGGGCCCGGCGCCACTCACAGGCGTCGAGCTGGCCCTCACGTTGCGGCCAGCGGAGGAAGAGGGCCCGAAAAAACCTGATGCCTTGCCTGCCCACCCCGAACGCGCGAAGGCGATGATCGGGCACGAGAAGTTCGTCGCCGAGATCGCGACCTCGCGAAACCTCAAACCGATCCGGCGCGGGCCGGACAAGGGCAACGGGTTGCGCGCCATCTCGCCGACGGCCCTTGAGGCGGCCCGGCGCGCCGGGAAGGTGCCAGCGGCACCGAAGGTCGAACTGGCCGTGCGCCTGCGCAACGACGGCCCGGGAGCGCTGTACGTGGAGCTCGGCGGGAAGGGCTTCGCCTGGTGGGTGCGCGTGCGCGGGCCGGGCGCGATCAGCGTGCCAGGTGCGGACGAGCGCCCGTTCGCGAAGGCGCGTCAGGTCGCGGTTCCCGCGGGGGCCGACCTGACGTTGCGGTTCGACCGGCTCGTGTCGCGCGTGCAGGGACAGACGTGGTACACCTACTGGACGGCGCCGGGGGAGCATCGCGTCAGTGCGACGGTGCGCGTGCGGGCGTCGCGCGAGCCGTCGATGCGACGAGCAGAATGGCTGACGCGGAGCAGCGCGACGGTCCGGGTGCGCGTGGCGGAGGCGCCCTGAAAGAGGCGTCGCCAGGCCGCAAGCGGCGGGCACTGGCGCGCTTGCCGCTTGCGGCCTGGCGTTCGCTCCCGGCAGCTCATTTGCCTTTGACCGCCTCCGCCCGGTAAGATCCTCTTCAGGACATCGCCCGCGCCAATCGACCCACGAAGGGGCCCCTGGCTCATGACAGCGACCTTACAGAGCCCCGAGCCCGCCGTCCTGGCGAGCGTTTTCACCGATCCGCACAGCGACGTTCCACTCCGGGCCGAGGCCTACGGGCTCGAGCGGTTGGAGGCCTACGCGCGCGACCTGGCGAAGGCCTGCATCGCCACCGCCAGCGCCCCCTCGCGCAGGCCGCTGTTGCAGCGCGTGCGCGAGAACGGGCGCTTCCTCGCCGAGGCCCACCACCAGATCAGCGCGGCGGCGCGCCGTCAGGAGCCGCTGACCCCCGACGCCGAGTGGCTGCTCGACAACTACTACGTCGTCGAGGCCGTCTTGCGCGAGGTCAAGCACGACCTGCCCCACGGCTACTACGCCGAGCTCCCCAGCCTCGTTTCGGGCCCTCTCGCCGGGTATCCGCGCGTCTTCGCCCTGGCGCTGGGCCTGATCGCCCACACCGATAGCGGGCTTGAAGAGACCGCGATGCTGCGCTTCGTGCTCGCCTACCAAACCGTCGCCCCGCTGACGATCGGCGAGCTCTGGGCGGTCCCGATCATGCTGCGCCTCGGGCTGATCGAGAACCTGCGCCGCCTCGCCGAACAGCTCCTCCAGACGCGCGCCGACCGCGAGTGCTCCCAGACCTGGTCTCGAGCGCAACTCGCCCAGCCCGCCGGCTCGCCGGGGCAAGTGGTGCCGCCCGAGCGCTTGACCGACCCGTGCGTCGTCGGCCTGCTGCACGCGCTGCGCGACCAGGGGGCGGCGGCCTCGGCCATCGAGTGGCTCGAAGACTGGCTGGCGCGCCGCGGGCTGACCGCCACCGACGTTCTCCGGCGCGAGCACCAGCGCCAGGCCGCCAACCAGGTCTCCATCGGCAACTGCGTGACCAGCCTGCGCCTGCTCGCCGCCCTCGACTGGAGCGAGTTCTTCGAGCACGCCAGCCTCGTCGAGCTGGCCCTTCGCGCCGACCCCGCCCTGGCCTACGCCCGCCAGGACTTCTTCACGCGCGACCGCTACCGCCGCGCCGTCGAACAGCTCGCGCGCGGGTCGGGGCGCGACGAGCAGGAGGTGGCCCGGCACGTCCTCTGCAAGGCGGGCGAGGCACGCGAGCCCCGCCAGCGCCACGTCGGCTACCATCTCGTCGACGAGGGCCGCCCTCCGCTTGAGGCGGAGCTCGGCTACCGGCCTCGCTGGCGCGACCGGCCCCGCGCGTTCCTTCTCCGCCACGCTCACGGGCTCTATTTCGGGGCGATCCTGCTCGTCGTGGTCCTGGCGCTGGCCGGGCTGGTCGCCCTGGCCTGGTCGGAGTGGGAGTGGTGGGCCTTGGTCCTCGTCGCGATCGGCGCGCTGCCGGCCAGCGAGGTGGCGGTCGGCCTCGTCCACTTCCTCGTCACCCGGCTGCTGCCGCCGCGCGCCCTGCCGAAGCTCGACTTCAAGGAGGGCATTCCTCCGGATTGCGCCACCTTCGTCGTGGTGCCCGGCATGCTGATCCGGCCCGAGAGCGCCGCCCAGCTCTTCGAGCGCCTGGAGCTGCATTACCTCGCCAACCCTACCCCCGCGCTCTCGTTCGCCATCCTCACCGACTTCGCCGACGCCGAGGCCGAACACCGTCCGGAGGACGAGGCCCTCGTCCAGGCCGCCCTCGACGGCGTCAAGGCCCTCAACGCTCGCCACTGCGCGGGCGGCCCGGATCGGTTCTTCCTGCTTCACCGCCGCCGCCAGTGGAGCCCGGGCGAGAACCGTTGGATGGGCTGGGAGCGCAAGCGCGGCAAGCTCATCGAGCTCAACCGCCTGCTGCGCGGCGACCGCACGACGAGCTTCGCCGTCTGTAGCGCCCCGCCGGAGCAATTGCCGCGCGTGCGCTTCGTCCTCACCCTCGACGCCGACACGCGCTTGCCGCGCGACGCCGCCCGGCGCCTCATCGGCACGCTCGCGCATCCGCTCAACCAGCCGCGCTTCGACCCCACCAGGCGTCGGGTGGTATCGGGCTACGCGTTGCTCCAGCCGCGCGTGAGCTTCCTGTTCCGCACCGGCCTGCGTTCGCGCTTCGCCCGCACCTTCGCGGGCTCGGCGGGCATCGACCCCTACTCGGCCGCCGTCTCGGACGTTTATCAGGACGCCTTCGGCGCCGGCAGTTACACCGGCAAGGGGCTGTACGATCTGGATGCCTTCGCGGCGGCGACCGAGAAGGCCTTTCCCGACAACCACGTCCTGAGTCACGACCTCATCGAGTCGAACTTCGCGCGCTGCGGGCTCGTCACGGACGTCGAGGTGTTCGACGACTTCCCGGCCAAATATCACGCCTTCGCCCGGCGCGAGCATCGCTGGGCGCGCGGCGACTGGCAACTGCTGCCCTGGCTGGCCCCGCGCGTGCCCATCAACGAACCGCCCTGGCGCGCGCCCAACCCGCTCCCGCTGCTGGCGCGCTGGAAGGTGTTCGACAACCTGCGGCGCACGCTCGTCCCGGTGGGCACCCTGGCGATGTTGCTGCTCGGCTGGACCGTCCTGCCCGGCCCGGCGTGGGCGTGGGCGTGGACGCTCCTGGCCCTGGTCGTCCCGGCCGTGCCGCTCGTGCTCCAGTTCCTGGGGGGCTGGTGGGACCTGCTCGGCGGCGCCAGCCTGCGCGGCGTCGCGCGCTCCTGGCGCGAAGGCCTCCCGGCCACGACGGGACAGGTGCTTCTGACGACGGTCTTCCTGCCCGATCAAGCGCGCCTGATGCTGCACGCCATCGGCGTCACCCTCTATCGGCTGTTCCTTTCGCGCAGGCACCTCCTCGAATGGGAGACCGCGGCGGCCGCCGAGCAGCGCCTGGGCGGGGCCCTGCGCGACTTCCTCCTCACGATGTGGCCCACCTCCGCGTTCTCCGCGGCGGCTGTCGCCCTCGTCGCCTGGGCCCGGCCCGAGGCCCTTCCCGTCGCGCTGCCGCTGCTGGCGCTGTGGCTGCTCTCCCCGCTCGTTGCCTGGTGGGTCAGCATGCCTCCCTCGTCCCGCGAGAAGCCGCTGGCGGAGGACGACCGGCGCGCCCTGCGCCGCGTCGCGCGCAAGACGTGGAGCTTCTTCGAGACGTTCATCGGGCCCGAGGACAACTGGCTCCCCCCCGACAACTTTCAGGAAAACCCCAAGGGCCAACTTGCCCACCGCACCTCGCCGACGAACAAGGGCTTGCTGCTGCTCTCCACGCTGGCCGCCCACGACCTCGGGTACATCGGCCTGCCGGCGCTCCGGCAGCGCCTGGCGGCGACGTTCGCCACGCTCCACCGGCTCGAGCGCCACCAGGGCCACTTCCTGAACTGGTACGACACGCGCACGCTCCAGCCGCTCCACCCGGCCTACGTCTCGACCGTCGATAGCGGCAACCTGCTCGGTTGCCTCCTGGCGCTGAAGCAGGGGCTCCTCGAAAAAGGCCAGGAGGCGTTCCCGCCCCGCAGCCTGCACGCCGGCACGATCGACGTACTCGGAGTGGTCGCCGACGAGCTCGAGCGGTTGCGGGCGCCCGGCTCGTCCGGGTCGGATGCTTGGCGGGACGGGGAGGAGGAAATCCGCCAATTCGGAGCGCTTCTGGAGGCAGAAGTCCCCCAGGGGCTGAGCGCCTGGGACGGCTGGCTGGCCCAGGCCGCGACGCGCGCCGAAGCGATCGGGGCCGCGGTCGGCCGGGTCGAAGCGGGCCTCGGCGGCGCGCCCACCGAACTGGGGCGCTGGACCAAGGCGCTGGCGGAACAAATCAAAGGCCGGCGCGCGGAGCTGGAGGAGTTGGCCCCGTGGGTCGTGCTGCTGCGCGATGCAGCCGTGCCAGACGGTGGCGAGCGCTGGCAAGAGCTTCGCCGATCGCTCGACGAGGCTATTCAGCCGAACGCCTGGCCCGAGAAGCGCGAGAAGTTGCTGACGGAGCTCGCCTCCTGCCAGAAGGCTGAGGGCGGAGTGGATGGCGAGGGCTTGCCCGCGCGCCTTGCGGAGGCCGTCGAGTCGGCGCCGGTCGCGCGGTTGGCAGGAGAGCTGCAAGAGTTGGCGGGGGACGCCGATCGTCTCGCCGGGGCGATGGACTTCCGCTTCCTGTTCAACGCCGACCGCAACCTGTTCTCGATCGGCTTCAACCTGCCGCTGGCGCGCCTCGACAACGCCCACTACGACCTGCTCGCCTCGGAAGCCTGCCTGGCCAGTTTCCTGGCGGTGGCGCGCGGCGAGGTGCCGCGCAACCACTGGTTCCAACTCGGCCGGCCGGCCACGCGCGTCGCCGGGCAGGAAGGGCTGCTGTCGTGGGGCGGCACCATGTTCGAGTACCTGATGCCGCGCCTGGTGCTGCCGCATTACCCCGGCACCGTGCTCGACGCCGCGCAGCGTGCGGCCGTGGCCCGCCAGATGGAGTATGGCCGGCAGAGCGGGGTGCCGTGGGGAGTGTCCGAGTCGGCGTTCAACGTGCTGGACGCCGCCCAGGACTATCAGGACCAGTCGTTCGGCGTGCCGGGGCTCGGCATCAAGCGCGGCCTGGGGCAGGACCTCGTGCTGGCGCCGTACGCCACCGCGCTGGCGGCCCCCCTGGGGCCCCTGGCGGCGTGTCGCAACCTGGAAGCGCTGCGCGCGATGGGCGCCGAGGGGCCGCACGGCTTCTACGAGGCGATCGACTGCACGCCGTCTCGGCTGGAGAAGGGCGAAACGTTTCACGTGGTCCGCTCCTACATGGCCCATCACCAGGGCATGGCCCTGGTGGCGCTGACCAACTCCGTCCTCGACAACCTGATGCCCCGCCGGCTGCGCGGCGAGCCGGTGGTGCGCGCCGCCGTGCTGCTGCTCCAGGAGCGCATTCCCCTCGACGCCCCGCTCGTGCAGGCGGGGCTGGGCGAGGAGGCCCCGCGCCAGCAACTGACGCTGGCCCACCTCCCGGTCAGCCGGCGCATCACGACCCCGCACACCGCCAGCCCGCGCACGCACCTGCTGTCCAACGGGCAGTACACGGTGCTGCTCACCAACGCCGGCGATGGCTTCAGCACCTGCCAGGGACTGGACGTGACGCGCTGGCGCCAGGACCGCGACGCGGGAGGGCACTATTACTACGTGCGCGACCTGCAAAGTGGCTCGTACTGGTCGGCCGGCTACCTGCCGGCGCGGGTGACGCCCGACGTCTACGAGGTGATCTACTCGGCCGACAAGGCGGAACTGCGGCGCGTCGATGGCACCCTCGAGACGCACGTGGAGGTCACGGTCTCGCCGGAGAAGAACGTCGAGGTGCGCCGGTTCACCTTGACCAACCACGAGGCCGAGCCGCGCCTGCTGGAACTGACCAGCTACGTGGAGGTGGCCCTCGTGGCCCATTCGGCGGACCTCAGCCATCCCGCCTTCCACCAGTTGTTCCTCGAAACGGAGTGGGTGGCGGCGCGCGGAGCGCTGCTGTGCCGCCGCCGGCCGCGCGCGGCGGAAGAGAAGCCCAGCTGGGCGGTCCACGTCGTGGCCGTCGATGGGACGGCGGCGGGCTTGCCGCAGTTCGAGACGGACCGCGACCGCTTCCTGGGCCGGCGGAACACGCCGGCGGGGCCCGCGGCGCTCAGCGCCGGGGCGCTCGACCTGGCGGGGAGCGTGGGGCCCGTGCTGGCGCCCGCTTTCAGCCTCCGCCAGCGCGTGCGGCTGGGGCCGGGGGCCGCGGCGGTCATCGCGTTCTCGACGGCCGTGGCGCACACGCGCGAGGAGGCCCTCTCCCTGGCCGACGAGTTCCACTCGCAGCACGCCGTCACGCGCGCCTTCGAACTGGCCTGGGCCCACTGCCACGTCCAGCTGCGCCACTTGAACCTGAGCCCCGAGGAGGCCCACCTGTTCCAGCGCCTGGCCGGCCACGTTCTCTTCCCGGGCCTGGCCTTGCGGGCAGCGCCGTCGGTGCTGGCCGCCAACACGCAGGGGCAAGCGGGGCTGTGGCGGCAGGGCATCTCGGGCGACCACCCGATCGTGGTCGTGCGCGTCGGGGCCCCTCAGGACGTCGACCTGGCCCGCCAGATCCTCGCCGCCCACACGTACTGGCGGACGAAGGGGTTGACGGTGGACCTGGTGCTCCTGAACGAGAACCCGGCCAGCTACTTCGAGGAGCTCCACCAGCAATTGCAGGCGCTGGTGCGCGCCTCCGACGCCCACGCGCTCGTCGATAAGCCGGGCGGCGTCTTCGTACGCAAGGCGTCGCACCTCCTCGAAGGGGACCGAACGCTGCTGCTGGCGGCGGCGCGCGTGGTGTTGGAAGGCAACCGCGGGCCCCTGACGGCGCAGCTCGAGGTCCTCGAAAAGCGACGCACGCTGCCGCCGGCCCTGGCGCCAAAGGTGCGCCCGGCGCCGGGCACGCCCTCCGTCGCTTCCCCGGCGGGGCTCCTGTTCGACAACGGCATCGGCGGCTTCTCGGCGGACGGTCGCGAGTACGTCGTCCTGCCCGGTGCGGTCCCCCCCGCGCCGTGGATCAACGTGGTCGCCAACCCGAGTTTCGGCTTTCTGATCTCCGACAGCGGCGCGGGCTACACCTGGGCCGACAACAGCCAGCAGAACCGCCTGACGCCGTGGAGCAACGACCCCGTGTCCGACCCTCCCGGCGAGGCCCTGTACCTGCGCGACGAGGAGACGGGCGAGGTATGGTCGCCGACCCCGCTGCCCGTCGCGAACGCGGCACCCACGGTGGTTCGCCACGCGCCCGGCCACACGACCTTCGAGCAGAAACACGCCGGGCTGACGCAGGCGCTGTGCCTGTTCGTGGCGCCGGACGAGCCGGTCAAGTTCCTGCGCCTGAAGGTGAAGAACGAGGGGCGCCGCCCGCGCCGGCTGTCGGCGACGTTCTTCGTCGAGTGGGTGCTGGGCACGACGAGAGACCAGACGTCGATGCACGTGGTGACCGAGATGGATCCAAGGGTGGCAGGGAGCGAAACGCTCCCTCACGACCCTGGGGGGGCCCTGTTCGCACGCAACGCCTTCAACCCCGACTTCGGTGGCGCCATCGCCTTCCTCGACGTCGATCATCGCCCGCGCACTTTCACGAGCGACCGGACCGAGTTCATCGGCCGCAACGGCTCGCTGGCTGCGCCGGCGGCGCTGAAGCGAGCCGAGCTTTCCGGACAGGTCGGGCCCGGTTTGGGCGGATGTGGGGCCGTGCAGGCGCGGTTCGACCTGGCACCCGGTGGGGAGACGGAGGTGGTCTTCCTGCTCGGCCAGGCGCCGGACCGGGAGGCGGCGCGGGCCCTGGCGGCCCGATTCCGCGCGCCGGGCGCCGCCGAGGCCGCGTTCCAGACGTCGGCAGCGCGCTGGGATGGGCTGCTCGGCACGGTGCAGGTGCGCACGCCCGATCCGGCGATGGACTTGCTCCTCAATCGCTGGCTGCTGACGCAGGTGCTGGCCTGTCGCGTCTGGGGGCGTTCGGCGTTCTACCAGTCGGGCGGTGCCTATGGCTTCCGCGACCAGCTCCAGGACGTGATGGCGCTCGTCTACGCCGCGCCTGGGGAGGCGCGGGCGCAAATCCTGCGCGCGGCGGCACACCAGTTCGAGGAAGGCGACGTCCAGCACTGGTGGCACCCCCCGGCGGGGCGCGGCGTGCGGACGCGCTTCTCCGACGACTTCCTCTGGCTGCCCTTCGTCGTCTCCCACTACGTCCGGACGACGGGCGACCGCGGGGTGCTCGACGAAATTGTCCCGTTCTTGAAGGCCCCCCTGTTGGCCCCCGACCAGGAAGAGGTCTACGGGTTGCCGGCGGTCGGCCCGGAGCGCGGGACGGTGTACGAGCATTGCGTGCGCTCCCTGGAAAACGGCTGGAAGCTGGGCGCCCACGGCCTGCCGCTGATGGGCACCGGCGACTGGAACGACGGCATGAACCGCGTTGGCTCGGGCGGCAAGGGCGAGAGCGTCTGGGTCGGCTGGTTCCAGCTCGCGTGCTTGCAACAGTTCGCCGCCTTCGCCGAGCAGCGCGGAGACGCCCCCCACGGAGAAGAATGGCAGCGGCGCGCCGAGGCGTTGCGCACCGCCATCGAGGCGAACGCCTGGGACGGGGCGTGGTATCGCCGGGCCTACTTTGACGACGGCACGCCGCTGGGCTCGGCCAGCAACGACGAGTGCCAGATCGACTCGCTGGCGCAAACGTGGGCGGTGATCTCGGGGGCGGGGGGCCCGGAGCGGGCCCGGCAGGGGATGGCCGCGGTCGAGAAGAAGCTGGTGCGCCGAGCCGACCGTATCGTGTTGCTGTTCACCCCGCCGTTCGACCACGGCAGCCTGCACCCCGGCTACATCAAGGGCTACGTCCCCGGCATCCGCGAGAACGGCGGGCAGTACACGCACGCCGCGACCTGGGTGGTGGAGGCGCTGGCGCTCCTGGGGCAGGGCGGCAAGGCGGTCGATGTTTTCGACATGCTCAGCCCGGTGCGGCATGCGGCGACGGCGGAGCGGGTGGCGCTCTACCGCGTCGAGCCCTACGTGGTGGCGGCCGACGTCTACGGCGAGCCTCCCCACACCGGCCGCGGCGGGTGGACGTGGTACACCGGCTCGGCGTCGTGGCTCTACCGCGTCGGCCTCGAGGCGATCCTGGGCTTCCACAAGCGCGGCGACCGGCTCCGGGTCGATCCGCGCATTCCGAAGGGGTGGAAGGGCTTCGAGATTACGTATCGCCATCGCTCGGCCACCTACCGCATCGTCGTCGAGAACGCTCGCGGGGTGGAATCGGGCGTGCGGGGGACGTGGGTGGACGGGGAGCTCCAGGCGGGCGGGGAGGTCGAACTGAAGGATGATGGGGGGACGCATGAGGTGCGGGTGGAGATGGGGCCTCCCTCCAAAGGATGAATCAAGAGGGCTTCTTCATCCTCTTCGAGATCCTTGGCTTCGGGGTAGCGGGGGAGGCGTCGGGTTGCTAGGATCCCCCCCAGGAACCAGGGCCACCGGAGATGTCCCCATGCCAAGGATGGCTGCGGGCTTGCCCCCGACGGAGCGGGCCTTTCTCTTATACCTGCAGGGCCTCGCCCTGCGCTACTTCCTCGAAAACCAGGCCCCCGATGGCCTGGTGCTCGACCGGCAGCGCAACTTCGGCCCCCGCGAGCCCGAGGGCTGGCGCTCCATCGCGGCCACGGGGATGGGCCTCATCGCCCTCGCCCTCGCCAGCGCCGAGCCGTTCCGGCTGCTGACGCGCGACTGCGCCATCCAACGGGTGCGGCGCGCCCTGCTCACGGCGCTGGAGCGCCTACCTCAGCACGAGGGCGTGCTTCCCCACTTTACCGACCGCGACGGCAACGCGGTCGGGTCGGACCGCTGTAGCACGGTCGATTCGGCCTGGCTCTTCGCCGGCGCCCTTTGGGCGGCGGCCTTTCTGAACGATGGGAAGCTACAGGAGCTCGCGGAGCAGCTGTACGCCCGCGTCGATTGGGGCTTCTGGACGGCCCCTCCTTCTTCGGGCCACGCAGGGCTGCTCTCTCATGGGCTGGACCGGGAAGGGAGCTTCCTGCCGTGCGCGTGGGACCGCCTCAACGGAGAGACCGTGTTTCTCTACGTGCTCGCCGCGGGAGCGGAAGGCAAGCGCGCCTGGCCGACGGAGGGATGGCCTCGCCTTCGCCCGTTCTATGGCAAGGTCGGTGGGCTGCCCTTCCACAGCGCCGACCTCGGCCTGTTCGTGTTCCAGTATGGGCTCGACCTGCTCGACCTCGAAACCTGGCACGAGCCCGGCGGGCTGGGCCTGGCGGCCGAGGCGGGGCTGGCAGCCCAGGCGAACTACGGGTTCTGCCGAGCGGCGGCCTCCCGGTTCGCGACATACGAGCGCTACTGGGGCCTGTCCGCGGGCGACGGCCCGGGGGGCGCTCCCGATGCCGACACCTACCGCTGCTATGCCCCAGGGCAGCCCCTCGACGGGACGGCCCACCTCACGGCCACGCTGGCCTCGGTCGCCCACCGGCCCGCGCTCGTGCTGGAGAACCTCCTGGGGGCCCGGCACGACCGGCGCGTGTCCGCTCTGGGGCGGTATGGTTTCAGCGCGATCAACCTCGATCGGGGCTGGGCCGGGCGCGACATGGTCGGCATCGATGCCGGGGCGGCGGTCCTGGCCCTGGACAACTTCTTGCACGTCCATAGGGTGAGAGAAGAGTTCCACTCTCTCGCCTGTGTGCGGCAGGGCCTGACTCGCATCGGCTTCCGCCGCGCACCTGCCTCGCCCGTGGGCCTTGCTCGCGCTGCTTGAGGCCTTGCGCCGCCTTCCGGAGAAATCGTCCCGCCTCCTCGGGCGTCGGCGCCCCCTTCGGCACTCCGTTTGCTGAGGGGAAAGGTGTCCGTTTCCCAAAGGAGGATGCATCATGTACGCAGAGACGCAGGATCGTCGGGGGCAAGCGGAAGAAGCGGCGACCAACGAAGTTCTTGTGGCCGACAGCCGGGCTCGCCTGACCCCGGCCCAGATGGTCGAGCACAAGCTGGTTTCTCTCCTCAAGAGAGCGCCTTTGCTGGTGAGCGGGCTGCAGACCGGCCGCCAGCGCGGGCCGTATTGAGCCCACCTGCCCCTCGTCGTGTGGGTGCCATCATCCCACGTGCGTTCCGTCTCACGTCCCATCCTCTCCCTGGGCCGTAACCTACAGCACGCAAGCACGCCCCGTCCTCCGAAAAGGACGGGGCGTGCCTGCCGAAGGACTGCCCATGACCGCTAAGGCCCCCGGCGCCAGGAACCGGTTGACGGACGAGGTCCGGCTGCTCGGCAAACGCGCCGTGCAAGTTTGGCAGATGGTCCCCTCGCGCCACCGCTGGTCGCTCCGCGGGGCAGCCGTCCTCATGGCACTCACCAGCGTCGCCGCCACGGCGGTCCCACTCCTGCTCGGCCACCTCGTGGATGAGGTCAAGCAGGGCAGTGAGCAACAGCTTGCCCACGATGCGCTCTTCGGCTTCGCAACCTACTATCTGCTCGCCATCGCCTTCCTGGTCTTCCTGCGCGAGGGCCTGCACGTCATCCGCCGATTTCTCGTCGAGAACACCTGCACGCGCATCGACAAGCACCTGAGCGTGAAAGTGGTGTCCCACCTGTTGCAGGTGGACCTGGCCACGTTCACCCACGAGAAGGTGGGCGTGTTGCACGGCCGTATCTTCCGCAGCATCGACGGATACATGCGCCTGTTGCGGCTGTCGTTCCTCGACTTCTTTCCGGCCATTCTCACGGGCTTGTTCGCGCTGGGGACGGTGGCGGTCAAGCAGCCCTGGATCGGGCTGGTCATGGTTGGCGTCGTCCCGACCTCGGTGGCGTTGACGGCCTGGCAACTGCGGTCGCAGAGGGGGGTGCGCCTGAGCCTGCTGCGAAGCCGCGAGGAGCTCGACGGGACGGTGGTCGAACAGCTCGGGGGGCTCGAGTACGTCCGCGTCGCCCACACCCACGCCCAGGAGGTGAATCGCGTTTCGAAGGCGGCCGAGAAGCGCCGCACCACGGAACTGGGCCACCACGTCACGATGTCCTTCTTCGGCGCGGCCAAGGCGCTGACGGAAGGCTTCTTCCATTTGATGGTGCTGGCCCTGGCCGTCTACCTCGCCGTGAGCGGGCGCATCAGCTACGGCGACATCCTGACCTTCTCGATGCTCTTCCTGAGCGTGATGACCCCCCATCGCCGAGGTGCATCGCGTCCTCGACGAGGGGCACGAGGCCAGCTTGCGCGTCGCCGACCTGATGGACATGCTCGCCCTCCCGGTCGATCGCTCCTTCCGCACTCTGACGCACCGCGAGCCGCGCCTGGACGACGGCGCCCCGATCATCGAGGTGGTCGATCTGCGCGTCGAGTACGCCGGCCCCGAAGGCGGCGGCCGGGCGGTCCTCGACGGCGCGTCGCTCGCAATCCATTCCGGCGAGACGATCGGCATCGTCGGGCGCTCGGGGTGCGGCAAATCGACGCTGCTCAAGGTGCTGATGCGCCTTGTCCACCCCACAGAGGGCCGGGCCTGCCTCATGGGAGTGCCCCTGGAGGAGGTGTCGCGCGAGGCGATCAGCCAGCTCGTCGGCTACGTCGGGCAGGCGCCGTTCATGTTCGCCGGCACCATCGAGGAGAACATCACCTACGGCTCGGCCAGCCGTTATCTGCCTGAGGACGTCCGCCGGGCGGCCCGGCGGGCGTGCATCCACGAAGAGATCATGATGATGCCGGGGGGCTATTCGGCGCCCGTGGCCGAGCGAGGCCAGAACCTCTCCGGCGGCCAGAGGCAGCGGCTGGCGCTGGCGCGCGTCTTCTTGCAGGGCCCGCCGGTGCTGATCCTGGACGAGGCGACCTCGGCCCTGGACACGATCAGCGAACGGAGCGTGCAGCGGGCCATCGACGCGGCCCGCGCAGATCGCACGGTGATTATCGTCGCTCATCGGCTCTCCACCCTTGTTGACGCCGACCGCATTCTGGTCTTCGATGGGGGGCGGGTGGCGGAGTCGGGCTCGTACAGCGAGCTCCTCAAGCAAGGCGGGGCCTTCGCCGAGCTCGCCCTGTCCGCGGAAAAGCCCTCGCCGGCGCCGGAGGGGGAGGTCGTGGTCGCGGCGGCTTCGTGATCGGGCGCCTACAATGGGAGGGCACCGTCTCGCTTCGTCGGCGGAGAACGACCGATGGAAACCGAAGGCGCCTTCCTCGGCGCCCTCCTCGACAACCCGACCGATGAACTCACCTGGCTGGTCCTGGCCGACTGGCTCGAAGAGCAGGGCACGCTCGGTAGCGCCCGCGCCGAACTGCACCGTCTGCGCCGGGCGCTGTTGCACCGTCCTGCCGAAAACGAGCGCCCCGCCCTGGAGCGGCGCTTGCAAGAGTTGATCGGGCAGGGCGTGCGGCCTTCCGTGCCGGTCCTGACCAACTCCGCTGGCATGGAGCTCGCCCTCATCCCCGCCGGGACGTTCTGGATGGGCTCGCCCGAGGGCCCGGGCTTCTCCGACCTCGAAAGGCCGCGGCACGAGGTGACGATGGGCAGGCCGTTCTTCCTGGGCGCGCATGCGGTGACGCAGGAGCAGTATCAGAAGGTGACGGGCACCAACCCGAGCGACTTCACCCGCGACAAACAGCGGTCGCTGAAGAAGGTCGATACGCGGTCGTTCCCCGTCGAAAACGTCTCGCACGAAGACGCCGTGCGGTTCTGCGAGCGCCTGTCGAACTTGCCTCCCGAGAAGGCGGCCCGGCGCGCCTATCGCCTGCCGAGCGAGGCGCAGTGGGAGTACGCCTGCCGCGCCGGCATCTCCCTTTCGCCATTCCACTTTGGCGACTCGCTATCCTCGGCGCAGGCCAACGTCAACGGGCGAGCTCCCGACGATCCGTTCGGTCGCTACCTGAATCACCCGGCGCCGGTCGGGTCGTATCCGCCCAACGCCTTCGGGCTTTTCGACATGCACGGCAACGTCTGGGAGTGGGTCGGCGATTGGATGGGCCCGAAATACTATGAAAGCTCGCCGGTGGTCGATCCACCCGGCCCCGAAACCGGCTTCTTGCGCGTACTGCGGGGCGGCAGCTTCAACGGGATCGCCGCGCTGGCCCGCTCGGCCCTGCGGGCCACCAACTCGCCGAACGTTCGGCACAACTACAACGGGTTTCGCGTCGCCCTCCCGCTGCCTCGGCCTTGAGTGCGAGCCCCAGCGAGCGGCGGGCCTGTCCCCGCCGTCCGGACCGCCGGGATAAACCCGGCGGCTCGCCTTACGCGTCTCACTCGTTCCTCGGCTTCAGCGGGCACCGAGGGGCAGGGCCTGCAAGTCGCGCTTGCCTGAAAACCGATCCTGAAACTCCAGGAACGCCTCCACGAGCGCCTTCGACGACGGCGCCTTGCCGCCGTGGATCTCGACGCGATCGCTCCGCAGGCGGATCACGCCCGCGAAGCCCGCCACGGTCACGTCGCAGCTCGAGCAGTCGCTGGCGCAGCGCACCTTCACGCCTTCGGGCAACTCTTCCTCCACGCGATCGACCCAGGCCTCGAGGTCGAATGGCTTGACGAACTCGAAGACGAGCGCGTCGAACAGGTCGCCGAACACGCTCGCGAAGGCCCGGCCGAGCACGACCTCGGGGCTCTGAATCCCCCCCACCTCGCGCCGCCACACGACGCTGGTGGGGTCGTCGGGCGCCTGTTCGAGGCTGATGCTATACTCGAAATCGGGCGTTCGCACGAAGCCCGAGCCCCGGTCGCACGACGCCTCGACGTCTCGACGTTTATAGCCGAGCGACTCCCGAACGGCGGCGTACTTCTCATCGACGTCGGCCTTGACGTCCTCAGCGGCGAGGTCGGCGACAAATTTCTGCGACGAGGCGTTGACCCGGTCGGGCACGCGGTGGAACTTGCGGAACCCGCTCAGCGATTTGACGCGCATCAGCACCTCGTTGCGCAGGGCCCCGCGCTTGAGCGGCTGAAGGCGCGGGTCGGCGTTCGCCTGTTCGCCCTTGGCCAGCAGGGGCCCGAGGTCGGCGATCAATAACGGGCCGTCGCCGGCGACGGAGTGAGGCGACTGCACGGCCGCGTCCTTGAAGGAAGTGCGCAGGGTGCGCGGCACCTCCTGCGCGAGGTAGTTCTGCAGCGAGCTCGCGGTCAGCAATCGCCCCTCGTCGAGGGCCAGCGGCGCCTTGCCGCCCAGGGCAGCGAGCAGGTGGTGCCCCCAGACGCTGCCCTTGAGCGGCCCCGCCACGTGGGCGACCTCGCCGGGCTGGCAAGAGACGAAAGCGGCGCGCCCCGGCTTGGCGAAAAACTTGCCGAGCTCCTTGCCGCGAAGGGGCTCGTCGGGAAGGCCCCCGCGCGGGTCGAGGAAGAAGACGACGCGCTCGCACCCGCAGGCCTTCAAGGCGTCGAGCAGCGTGCGAAGCTCGAGGCTCGTTTCGGCGAGGTCGTCGAGCTGGCTGTCGGCGCAGGTGAGATAGCTCGCACCTTCGGACTCGAAGGCGTGTCCGGCATAGAACAGGAACACGGTCTCCGGGGCGGCCGTCGTCTTGGCCAGCTTGCGAAGCCGCGACGCGATGGCGGTGCGCGTGGCCTGGGCGCCGAGCAGCACGGTCTGCTGGTCGCGGGCGAAGCCGAGGCGCTCGAGGGCCTGGGCGAAGCCGGCGCCGTCGGCCTCGGCGAGGAGGGCCGGGGCAATGGCCTGGTCCTGATAGGCGTCAACGGCGAACACGAGGGTCAGTCGCTCGGTCATGGGATCGATCTCGGCGGCGCGGGGTGGAGAATGAGGTAATTTTACCGACGCGAGGGGCCGATTGCGAGGGGCGTAGAGCGCGAGCCCGGTGGCGCGAGGGGCGCGGGTTAGCTGCGCCGCGCCGGCCCCTGGGGCGCAACCCGTGATCGCCGCCGGGCGAACCGGGGGGG
>JBBSEZ010000023.1:0-40928 GCA_038239195.1 Gemmatales bacterium | reverse complement strand
CGCGTCGCGGCTACACGGGGGAGGGGCGCCCTTCTCCCCCTCTCCTCCCATCCCGCGCGCTTTATTCTTGCGTCGATTCTTCGCCTCGACTACACTCGATAATCATCTACCGATGCCCGTTCGCCGGGCGGTGCCTCTCCTTTCCGATCGGTTCGGCGCTCCCGCGCCGCGAACGGCCTGTTTGGCGGTGGTTTACGATGGCCCTTCTCTTCAGGAGTGTCTCCGTATGTCGCGCCGGCTGTGGTTCTCCTGCGTTGCGATCCTGGCGGCCTGTGCCGCGCTGACCGGGCCGGTTGCTTCCCCGCAGGCCGCCCCCGCTCCCATCTTCAAGAAGGCGAAGGTCGAGGTCGTGTTCGTCATCGACACGACCGGCAGCATGGGCGAGTGGATCGGGATGTGCAAACTGAAGTTCTGGGCGCTGTGCTACTCGTTCCTCAACACGCGCCCCACCCCCGACCTGAAGATCGGGCTCGTCGATTACCGCGACAAGGGCGATCTGTGGATCACCAAGGT
This sequence comes from Gemmatales bacterium, assembly GCA_038239195.1. Lineage (GTDB taxonomy): Bacteria > Planctomycetota > Planctomycetia > Gemmatales > Gemmataceae > JBBSEZ01. The sequence goes on along the minus strand of JBBSEZ010000023.1, from coordinate 40,415 downwards.
CTACGACCTCCGCGACGACCTCGACGCCGTCTTCGCCGACTTGCAGACGTTCCGCGCCGACGGCGGCGGCGACACCCCCGAAAGCGTCAACCAGGCGCTCTACGACGCCGTTCACAAGGTCAAGTGGAGCACTGACCGCAACACGATGCGGCTGATCTATCTCATCGGCGACGCCCCTCCGCACATGGACTACCCCGACGACGTCAAGTATCAGGTGACGTGCAAGGAAGCGCAGAAGCGCGGGATCGTCATCAACGCGATCCAGTGCGGCACCGACAACGATTGCGAGAAGTACTGGAAGGACATCGCCAACCTCGCCGCCGGCGCCTACATCAAACTGCCGATCTCCAACAACGTGCGCGCCCTGAGCGCCCCGCAGGACCGCCGGCTCCTCGAGATCCACAGCGAGTTGGTCCGGGGCATCCTCACGTGGGGCCCCTCGGGCAAGCGCGAAGCCGACCTGAAGAAGGGGCGTGACCTCGGCGGTCTCGGCGACGCCGCCGCGTCCGACCGCCTGGGCATCCTGCTCAAGGACAACCGCACCGCGTCGTGGGACCTGTTCGACAGCATGCGCGCCGGCAAGACCAGGCTGGAGTCGCTCAAGGCGGAGGAATTGCCCCCCGACATGCAGAAGCTGACGGTCAAGGAGCGCCGCGAGCACGTCGAGAAGCTCGTGGCCCGGCGGGCCGTCCTGATGCGGGAGGCGCTCGACCTCGACAAGCGGCGGAGCGCGCACCTCGCGGGCGTGCTGTCGCGCGGCGGCGACGCCTTCGACGGGCCGATGCTCGAGATGCTGCGCCGGCAGGGGAAGAAGTATCGGTTGAAGTATTGACGCGGCCTGCCCTGCTGCGAGCGGCAACCCGGGGACGGTCGCCGCTTGCGGCTTAGCGTTCCCCTGTCGCGGCCCGCCCCGGCCAGCCGCTCAGCACACGGAGGATGAGCCTCCGCTCCCACTCCTCGCGCAAAAGGTTCGCCGCACGCCGACCCGTGGCTTGCCGAAGCGCGCCCCTTTCCAATTCCCCCCCGCCCCCCTTCCGCGTATCCTTATCCTCAGGCGCCCTCCCGCCTCGCCCCGAGGAACCGCGATGTCCGACCCCGCACGACCCGACAAGCCCGACGCGCCGAGCACTCCGGCAGGCCCCGACCGCGCGCCGGACCTCACGCCCGTGCCCACCTTCCCCGGCTCGACGCCCACCCTCGACCTCGGGGCCCCCCTGGTGCGCGAGGCCCCTCCCCTGCCCGAGCAGTTCGGCCGCTACACCATCCAGCGCCGCCTCGGCCGGGGCGGCATGGGCAGCGTCTACCTCGCCCACGACACCCAGCTCGACCGCCTCGTCGCCCTCAAGGTGCCGCAACTCCACGGCGGCGACGGCGAACTGCTCCGCGAGCGCTTCGCCCGCGAGGCCCGCGCCGCCGCCCTGCTCAACCACCCCAACATCTGCCCCGTCTACGACGTCGGCGCCATCGACGACGTCCCCTACCTCACCATGGCCTACGTGGACGGCCAACCGCTCCAGGACTGGGCCACGCGTCCGCCCCGCCCTCCCGAACAGGTGCTCGCACTGGTGCGCACGCTCGCGCTGGCCCTCGAGGAGGCCCACCAGCGCGGCGTCGTCCACCGCGACCTGAAGCCGTCGAACATCATGATCGACCGGCGAGGCGAGCCCATCCTCATGGACTTCGGGCTGGCGCGCCGGCTCAGCCTTGTCGGCGAGGCGCGTCTGACCAGCCCCGGCATCCTGATGGGCACGCCCGCCTACATGCCGCCCGAGCACGTCCTCGGCCAGCTCGATGCCGCCGGCCCCGCCGGCGACGTCTACTCGCTTGGCGTCATCCTCTACGAGCTCCTCACCGGCCGTGCGCCCTTCGAGGGCAGCGTCGGCTCCATCCTCGCCCAGATCGTCAACGACGCCCCCCCGCCGCCCTCGCGCCACCGCCCCGGCCTGTCGCCCAAGGTCGATGAGGCCGTCCAGCGCGCCCTCGCCAAGAAGCCCGACCAGCGCTTCGCCAGCATGGCCGAGCTCGTTACCGCCCTGTCGAACTGTCTCCAGGCCTCCGCCCCTCCCAAGATCGACCCGCCTCGCCCCGTCCCCGGCGGTCCCGACCCGCGACTGGTGCCCCGCGCCCTCGAAACGCTGCGTACCTGGGGCTGGGCGCGCGGCGTGCAGAAGATCCGCAACCGCGCCCAGCGCACCGACGATCCCCGCCAGCGCTCCACCTGGCAGGGCATCCTCGACTGGATGGTCGGCGACCGCACCGCCGACGCCCAGGGCGTCGAGGCGTTTCAGGGCCTCCCGGACGGCCTGGCCCTGCGCGGCTGGGCGCTCGCCGGGCGGGCGTCGTTCCTGATGCGCGAGCGCGATTACTCCGGCGCCCTCAAGGCACTGGACAAGGCCGAGGGCCCCGCCAGCGCCGGTGACGTCAGCCTGCGGGGGACCATCGCCCATACGCGGGCGGCGGCGCTGGCGCATCAGGGCAAGTGCGACCAGGCGCTGCCCTACCTGCACCAGGCGCTCGACCTGTTCGGGCCCCGGCATTTCGTGACGGGGCGCGTGCTCGACACGCTCGGGATGGCCTACGCCTACAAGGGCAACTTCCCCGTGGCCCGCGAGTTCTACGAGCAGTCGATCCGCTACAAGGAGAACTTCAACGACGAGGCCGGCATCGCCATCAGCCACGGCCAGCTCGGCCGGCTCTACCTCGACTGGGGCCACCTCGACGAGGCCGAGAAGCACTTTCAGGAAGACCTCCGCCTCGCTCAGAAGATCCGCAGCCGTTGGAGCGAGGCGCAGATCTACAACCACCTCGGCCAGGTCGCCCTCGCGCGCGGCGAGAAGGAGCTGGCGTCCGGGCGGAGGAGCGGGGCGCGGCGGCGCTTCACCGAGGCGGCCGGCTGGCTCGACGAGAGCATTCGCCACTGCCAGCGCGGCCCTTTCGCCGTTTCGGAGGGCTTCGCGCACAAGGACCGCGCCCGCGTCTACCTGCGCGAGGGCGACCTCGACGCCGCCGAGTCGGAGGCGAAGAAGGCGACCGACCTGTTCCAGGCCAACGACTTCGCCGAGGGGACGGCCAAGGTGCAAGCGGTGGAAGGGATGATCTTGCGAGCCCGGTCGCGCTGGGCGGAGGCGGAGCGGAAGTTCCGCCAGGCCCTCGGCCATTTCGAGGCCACGCAGGAGCGCGAGTCGGCCGTGCGCATGCAGTGGGAGCTGGCCCGCACCTTGCGCGACAGCGGGGCGTCCGCCCCCCTCGTCACTCGCGCCTACCGCGAGGCGCTGGCGCGGGCGGAGTCGGCCCGGCACGCGCCCCTGGTGCGCGACGTCGAGGAGGACCTGCGCGAGGTGGACCTCGAGGCCTACCTGCGCCACATCTATCGGCGGGCGCGCGGTTACGACATCGAAGACGACAGCCCCTCGCTCCTCTCCGGCGACACCGAGGCCGGGACCGTGCTGCTGCTCGACCTGCCGGGCTTCACCCAGTTCTCGCAGGGCCTCGACGGCGAATCGGTGCTGATGACGTTCAACCAGCTCATGGCCGACTTCTCCGCGGTGCTCGCCCGCCACCAGGGCCGCATCACCAGCTACCGCGGCAACGGCGTCATGGCGTTGATGCGCGACGCCCGCCACGCCGAGCGCGCCGTCCAGGGGGCCCTCGACCTCGTGTCGTCGCTGGAGGAGTTCAACCGGCCGAGGCAGGTTTTGGGGCTGCCGCTGTTCCACCTCCGCATCGGCATCAACAGCGGGGACGTGCTCCTGGGCAACGTCGGCACCTACGACAAGATGGACTTCACCGCCATCGGCGCGACGGTCAACCTCGCCGGCGCGATCCGCAACGAGGCGGAGCTGGGCCTGCCCTGCCTCAGTCGGGCTACCTACGAACTGGCGCGCGAGCGGTTCGAGTGCGCGCCGAACATGCCGCGGACGGTGGCGATCACCGGGTTCGGCCCGGTCGAGGTGTGGGACGTGGTCGGGCGGAAAGGCTGAGCGGAGCCCCGCGAGAACGAACTATGAGCCAACCGCGCTGGATCGACTGCGCAACCCTGGACGCCGTGCCGGCGGCGAGGCGCCTCGCCAGCTCGTTCTCTCCCCCAAGCTCGCCCTTCTCTTTGCCACTTTGCCAACCCCCCAGGGGGGTTGGCAAACACCTCTGGATGCCTTAACCCCCTGATCGTCAAACCACTTGCGATGCCTCCACATGCCCACCTTGCCACTTTGCCACATGGCCCGCCCTGTCGCGGAAACGCTCTCCCTCGTCGTCCAGATGCTCCTCTAGAAATAGTGAACGGGCGTATGGTAGAAAAGAGAGGGAAAGCCTCTCCAAGCGGCGGGGCCGCGCGAAGCAGGCCCGTCCATCGACCAGCGAGCGCCCCATGAGCGTGCGACCGATCAGCGAGTTGATCTCCCGTCCGATTGCCTGGTTGTGGCTGTGGCGCCTCGCGCTGGGCAAGTTGGCGATCCTCGAGGGCGACCCCGGATTGGGGAAGTCGCTGTTGGCCCTCGACCTCTGCGCGCGCCTGAGCACGGGGAGGCCATTCCCCGACGGCACAGCTAGCCCGGGCCCGGGCAACGTCATCGTTTTGAACGCCGAGGACGGCGCGGAGGACACCATCCGGCCGCGCCTGCAAGCCCTGGGCGCCGACCTGGCGCGCGTGTACGTCGCCCACCACGACGAGCCCGCCGACCTGGCAGGCGTTCCCGGCTGGCTGCACGCGCTGGACGAGGACCTGGCCCACTCGCGGGCGCTTCTCGTGGTGATCGACCCGATTACCGCGTTCTTCGGCGCCGGCGTGCTGAGCGGGAGCGACCAGAGCGCGCGCCGCGCCCTGCTTCCCCTGGCGCGACTGGCCGCAAAACACCACTGCGCGATCTTGCTCGTCCGCCACCTGAACAAGCACGGCGCCGGCCGCTCGATCTACCGCGGGGGCGGCTCGATCGGCATCGTCGCCGCCTGCCGCTCGGGCTGGCTGGCCGCCCCGGACCCGCACGCTGCGGGGCGGTGCGTGCTGGCGCAGGTGAAGAACAACCTGGCCCCGCCCCAGCCGAGCCTGGCCTACGAGGTGACGGCCCAGGAGGGGGCCCCGCCGGTGCTCTCCTGGCTCGGCCCGTGCGAGTGGGCCGCCGACGACCTCCTGGCGAAGCGCCCGTCCGCCCCGCCTCCCTCGCCGCGCGACCGGGCGCGGGAGTTTCTGGAGGACGTCCTGGAGCAAGGGCCGCGCACCTCGCGCGAGATCTGGGAGGCATCTCGCGAACACGAGCTCTCGGAGCGCACGCTCAACCGCGCCAAGCGCGAGCTGGAGGTCCGCTCGGTGCGGGTGACCATCGAAGGACAGCCCCGCAGCTACTGGCTGCTGCCGGGCCAGGAACTGCCCGCCGTGGTTCCCCCCGAGGAGGCCGTGCCCTCCCTCGAGCCCTGGCTGGCGCCGCTGCGCGCCCAGTTTCCCCCGCCCACCCCGCTCGACGACCTCTGACCCACGAGCCCGCCGAGACCGCCGCATCGCCCCGGCCTTCCTGGCCCAGCGGGGGGCGGTAGCGAGAGAGCGCGCAGTCGTGGCCGGGGCAGATCCTTCGATGCCCCGGTTCAGCCCCTTCCCGGGGCGGAGGCTTTGCGGGCCCCCGGCGCCACCTCCCCCGCTCTTTTTCTTTCCTGGCGCACACCAGGCGATGTGCGGCGTGATGCGGCGTGCGAGGTCGCGCTTGCGGGCCCATTTGGAGTGCGGCGTTTCAACGCCGCTTTGGCCCAGCCGAAGGCCCCGCCCCACCACCCAGGTCCTTTTTTCTCACCCTCGTTGAACAGCTTTCAGGGGGAGGGGCTGGAGTGTCGTGTGCTGCTGTCGTGGCAGGACCGGTTGGCCCCACAGCGTGGACAGCGTGGGAGGGAAGCGCATCAGGACGGGAACGCCCCGGAGGCATCACGGCGGAGGCGAAGACTTTCGTTGGCAGGAGGGAGGGGGGCCGGGTAGACTATCTGGCAGCTTTTCGCGTCGCTTGCCGTCAACCTTGGTATGATGATCTAAATCGTCGAGGCGATCATTGGCGGGAAGTAGCCGGAAGGAGCCTGCCGATGGGACAGTTGTTCGACACGATCCGGCGGTTGGTGGACGAGGAGAAGTACGTCGTCGGGCAGCATGCCTCCGAGCGGCTGGAGGAGCGCGGGATCATGGAGTGGCAGGTCGTCGCCGGGCTCGCGGGTGGCGAACTGATGGCCGAGCGACCGGAAGCGGAGCCCAACCCGGCCGTCGAGGTGCGCGAGTGTCTGCCGGACGGCACGGAGCTCAAGGCTGTCTGGTCGCATCTGCGTCAGAGCGGCGTCGCCAAGCTCGTCACGGTCCCTTTCTTCGACAGGGGCTAGCCATGCGCATTCCTGGAGAACGCATCAAGCGGACACGGCTGATTCAGACCGAGAAGTACGTCGTTGCCATCGAAGTCGAGATGGTCATCCCCATCGACGATCCGAGCGAGCCGTGTTACGAGCCAGAAACGGTCCAACTCCTTCGAGAGGTCAAGGAGCGCGCCGAACGGGGGGACCTGGGCTGGTTGAGTCAGAAAGGCAAGGTCTATGCTGCGGTCGGGGCTGCGTGAGAAGTGGACGAGCGCGGTCGCCGAACCGACGGCCGTGGTAGGCCCCCAGCCAGCTTGTAACGCATGCCTGCCTCTTATCCTGCGCGACGGCGAGAACGTGCCTCGCCTGGTCGCCTGCCAGTTCTCGTGAGGTCGAGCCGAGTATGCACCACCCTATCGAGTTGTTGGACGCAGTTGCCGTGCGAGAAGATCTCCCTGACTTGGGCCTGAGCGCCGGCGAGGTGGGGGCGGTCGTGGAAGTCTTGTCGGCGGACGCGTTTGAGGTCGAGTTCGTGGATCAAGCGGGCCAGACCTACGCCCTCCACACGCTCCGAAAGGCGCAGGTGATGCCGCTACACCAGAGGGGCCGGACGCTGCGGCTGCGGGCTGAAGTCGCCTGCCGGGGGGCGGCAGTTGACCGAGACCGCTGATGCTCACCCACGATTGGCTTGTCGATGTGCCCAGTAACGGGGAGGTACGAAGCTTGGGAGACAGAGGCACCCTCCCCCCGCCAGGGTGATCGCGTGAGCGCCAGCCAGCACTGCGACGGTGAGCACCAAGGCGGTCGGGATTTGCAGCCTCCGGAACGGTCAACTCATGCGAAGTGCCGCCAGGAGAGCAATATCATGCCAGCGCATGATTGGACGCGGGTCAGCGATGCGACCTTCCACGATTTTCATTCCTCCTGGGTGCTCGAGATCAAGCGTGCCCTGAAGCGCGGCCTTCTCCCCAAAGGCTACTACGTCATGGCCGAGCAATTCGGTGGCGACCTCGGCGCACCGGACGTCCTGACGCTCCAGACGGCTGGCACCGAACCGGGGCCCGAAGGCCCCCTTTCCGGGACCGCGACGCTGACTGAAACGCCGCCGGTCGTTCACGCCCGAACGACCATCGCCCGCGATTCCTACGCGCGCGTCCAGCGAGCCCTCGTCATCCGGCACACGAGCGACGACCGCATCGTGGCCATGATCGAGGTGCTTTCGCGCGGGAAGAAATCGAGCCGTCACGCCATCCGCTCGTTCCTGGACAAAGCGGTTGCCGCGCTCGACGGGGGGATTCACCTTCTCCTGGTCGATGTTCACCCCCCAGGCCCCCGCGACCCGCACGGCATCCACGGGGCCCTGCTGAACGAGATCGGGACCGAAGACTACGCACTGGGTAGCGACCGTCCGTTGACCGTCGCGGCCTACACGAGTGGGGCTGTCGTCGATGCATTTGTCGCACACTTTGCCGTCGGGGAGCCGATTCCCCCGATGCCGCTGTTCCTCACGAGAGAGAACTACGTTCAGGTCCCGCTCGAAGCCGCCTACCTGGCCGCATGGGAGGATATTCCGCCGCAGTATCAAGCGGTGCTCCTCACCTCCTCGTGACGTCCTGGAAGAGAGCCATCGAGGGATAAGGGGCCTTGTTTTCTCCTTTTCCTCAACAAGAAGGTGCAGGCGGTGGAAGGGATGATCTTGCGTGCCGGTGCGCGCTGGTCCGAGGCCGAGCGCAAGTTCCTCGACCTCCTCGCCGAGATGGGCCTACCGCGTTCCATCGAGGGAAGGCACGGCTCGCCGGCGCTTGAGCCATCCCTTGTAGTGCCGACCAGGCGAGTAACAGGGACAGTGGATCAGGCGTCGCCATCGCCCCCCAAACCGAGCTGCTTCCGGATGATCCGACAGAGCGATTCGGCGACCTCCCGGTGCAGCGGGACAGGGGCCTGGCGCCCGTTCGTTGGGTTCCGGTAGACGTCGTGTCGCCTTCCGTGCCGGACAAACTCGCAACCAGCCTGTTCCAACTCCCGGACCAGGTTCTGCCGCTTCATACCTCCAGCTCCACGTCCTGCCGCTGGGCAGCAGGGGGCGCGGCCGGGCGCTCCTGCGTGACCATCAACTCGAAGGCGTCCTGGATGTTGTCCCGCAACTCATCCAGGGTCTCGCCCTGGCTGAAGACGCCCGGTATCTCGAAGAGGCGACCCACGAACCAGGGCCCGTCTTGCCAGTACTCCAACGTAAACGATCGGCGCATCGATCACCCCCGCGGCAACCGCTCGACAGACGCAATGGTTCACCACGCGCACGATACCACCCGCAAGAGGGCCCGTGCAACGCCTCTCAACCCGACGCGGTCGCCAGCGCCGCCACCTCCACCCCCAGCAGACACACGTCGTCCGCAAACCCCTGCCCGCCCGCGAACTGGAGCACGTCCGCCAGCACCTCGTCGAACAATCTACCCGGCGGCAGGCTGCTCCGCTGGCGCACGGCCGCCAGCAGCCGCTCCTCGCCGTAAGGCTCCTGATCGGCCCCCGTCACCTCATACACGCCATCGGTGAACAGCACGACGAGGTCGCCGGCCTCGACGTTGACCCGCGACACCGAATAGACGGCCTTCTCGCGCACCCCCAAAGGAGGCCCCGGCATCCCGGCCACCAGCGGCAGCGGCGCCACCTCGCCGGCGCTCCGCCGCACGTGCAGCGGGCACGGGTGGCCGGCGTTGGCGTAGCGCAACTCGCCCGTCCCGACGTCGATCGTCAGGTAGAACGCCGACAGGAACAGCGGCACGCTCGTCTGGCCGAGGATCGCCAGCAGTTCGCGGTTGAGCTCCGCGAGGAACCAGCCGGGGTCGGCGGCGAGGTGCCGAAACCCCTCGAGGAGCGCGCGCACCATCGCCGTCACCAGCGCGGCCCGCACGCCGTGGCCCATCACGTCGCACAGGAAGACGCCGGCCTGCGTGTCGGAGAGCGGGAGCACGTCGAAGAAGTCCCCGCCGACGGCGCCGTTGGGCCGGTAGCGGTCGCAGAAGCGCAGGGCGCTGGTCGCGGCCGTCGCGCTGGCGGGGAAGCAGGGGTAGCGCTGCGGCAGGATGGCCTGCTGCACCTCGCAGGCCATGCGGAGGTCGGCCTCCATGTCGGCGTTCCGCTCGCTCAGGGCCCGGTTCTGCGCCAGCAGCGCCTCCTCCAGCCGGACGATGCGCTCGCCGGCCCGCAGGCGGGCGCGCAACTCGTCGCGGTCGAACGGCTTGCTGACGTAGTCGTCGGCGCCGGCCACCATGCCCGCGACGACCTCCTCTTTCTGCGACTTGGAGGTGAGCAACAGCGTGTAGACGTAGCCCGGGCGCGCGCTGGACCGAATGCGCCGCACCAATTCGAGGCCATCGATTTCCGGCATCACCCAGTCGCTGATGACGAGGGGAAAGTCGGCCGACTCGAACAGGCGCCAGGCCTCCGCGCCGTCGGGGGCGGCGACGACCTCGTAGCCCCACTGCTCCAGCGTGCGCTGGAGCAGATGGCGAGAGATGGGGTCGTCCTCGGCGATCAACACCCGCATTCCCAAACCCTCCGGCAGCTTGCGCCGCCGCAACCCGCGCCTGAGCTCCGCCTCGCGCACCATCCGGCATTATACCTCTGCGCCTCGGGGATCGTCTGCCCTCGAAAAGGGGACGCAGCTCTTTTCGCCCTCGAAAAGAACTGCGTCCCCTTTTTCGCCGCCTCCCTATTTCTTCGCCCCCAGGCAGTAGAGCGTCCCCTTCTGCGTCCCGATCAGCACGCGCCCGCCCACCACGACCGGCGACGCGCCGATCGGTCCGTCCAGCGCGATCTGCTGAAGCGATTTCCCACTCTGGAGGTCCAGCACGTAGAGCTTGCCGTCCAGCGAGCCGACCACGACCTTGCCCCCGACGATCACCGGCGACGAATCGACCCGCCCGCCTGTCTTGAAGTTCCACGCCGGCGCGCCGGTCTTGCGGTCGATCGCGTAGACGCGGTTGTCCCGGCTGCCCACGACCACCAGCTTGTCGGTGACGGCGGGGGAGGCGAAGAACGCCTGCGCGCGCTGCGGCCGATACGTCCAGGTCACGTCCCCCTTCTTCCAGTCGATCGCCTTCACCTCGTTGCGCATCGTGCCGACGTAGATCTGCTCGCCAACGACCGCGGCCGTCGCGCCCGTCAGGCCCCCCAGGTCCACGGCGCGCTCTTCCTTCCCCTTGGCCACGTCGATCACGTGCAGCGAGCTATCGCAGCCGACCAGGAACGTCTTGCCGTCGGCGACGGCCGGCGAGCCGTAGATCGGCCCGTCCGTCTTGAACTTCCACATCTCCTTGCCCTTCTCGACCGACAGGCAGTAGAGGTGTTCGTCGTGCGAGCCGAACAGGACGCGGTCCCCGAAGAAGTTGGCCCCGCCGATGTCCGAGCCCGTCTCGAACTTCCAGCGATGCGTGCCCTTGACCGCATCGACCGCGTGAAACATCCCTTCGAGGTCGCCGAAGTAGACGACGCCCTTGGCCACCGCCGGCGGCGCCTTGACCGGCCCCACCTTCAACTTCCACTTCTGCTTGCCGCCAGCCAGGTCGATGGCGTAGAGGTGCTCGTCCATCGAGCCGAGGTAGACGACGTCCTCGGCGACGGCGACGCTGCTCTCGATGGCGTCCCCCGTCTTGAACTGCCACAACTCGACCAGCTTGTCGGGCAGCGCGCCCGGCGCGACGCCGGTCTGGCGCGCGTCGCCGCGGAAGACGGGCCAGCCAGGCTTCGCCGCCGGCTTGCCTCCCCCTTTGACGGGGGCGGCGACGCCCGACGACAGGGCGCCGAGGGCAAGCCCCAGGCCGAGAACGGCGAGGTTGCGGAGCAGAGACGAACGGCGCATGGCACGGTCCTCCCCGAGCGAGATCGCGGCATTGCGAGGCACCACCCGGCCGGCCCTACAGCGCCGCTTCGTAGAGCCGCAGCAACTCGACTTCCGTCACCGACCGCGGGTTGAAGCGGGCCGTCCACTGCTGTGACGCCTCGTCCGCCAGCACCTCGAGGATGCCAGCGCTGACCCCGCACGCGGACAGAGTGGTTGGCAGGCCCGCCGCCCGCATCAGGGCGGTCAACCGCTGGGCCAGGGCCTCGCCGGCGGCCGAGCCGTCGCCGTTGATGAGCCCCACCTCGTGCGCCAGGTCGGCGTAGAGGCCGCTCACGGCCGCCGTGTTGAAGCGGACCACGTGGGGCAGCAGGATGCCGACGGCAATGCCGTGCGTGGTCCCGTAGTGGGCCGTCAGCGGGTTGGCGCAGGCGTGCGCGGCGCCGAGCATCGAGTTCTCGATCGCCAGCCCGGCCAGGTGGGCCCCGACTTGCATGGAGCCGCGCGACTCCAGGTTGCCCGGCTGGCGCAGCACCATCTCGAAGTGCCCCTCCAGCAAGCGCCACGCCTCGCGGGCGAACGACTGCGAGAGGGGGTTGCGCTTGGCGCACACGTACGACTCGACGGCGTGCGACAGCGCGTCGATGCCCGTGACGGCCGTCACGGGCCCGGGCTGCGACACGGTGAGCTCGGGGTCGAGGATGGTGGCTCGAAAGGCAACCTTGCGGTCGCCACAGGCCATCTTCAGGTGTGTCTTCTCGTCGGCGATCAGGGCGTACGATTGGGCCTCGCTGCCGGTCCCCGCTGTCGTCGGCACCGCGATCGAGGGGAGCATCGGCCTGGTCGCCTTGCCGAACCCTTTGTAGTCGCTCATCTTCCCGCCGTTTGTCAGCAGGAAGTTGATGCCCTTGGCGCAGTCCATCGAACTGCCGCCGCCGACCGCGATTAGCAAATCGGTCCGGTGCTCCCGGGCCGCCTCGAGCCCCATCTCGACCTGGCGCGTCGTTGGGTTTTCCTCGACCCCGTCGAAGACCCGCACCGTCAGCCCGGCGTGCTCGAGCGAGGCGAGCGCCTTCTGCGGGTGCCCGACGGCCTTGAGGCCCGGGTCGGTCACCAGGAGCACGCGCGAGCTCCCCAGCTCGCGGGCCAGTTCCCCGAGGCGCTGGACCGTGCCGCTGCCGAACACCACGCGCGTGAGCGGGTGGTAATCGAACGAGGGCAGCGGGGCCCCGGGCCGGGGGGCCCAGGCGCCGCTGCCGGCAGGGTGCGGGAGGGAGGTTGCTTTCATGTTCTTCCAGTCACCGGGCGAGCCGAGGGCGCCAGCCCTCGGAGCGGCTCGAGTTCGATCCTCCATCCTACCAGGGCGCGACTCAGGAGGGAACGGGCCCCTCGTGCTGGAACGCGCGGGCGCGGAACAGGAAATCGACGATGCTGCCCTCGTGCGGCTGGAGCCAGTTGAGCTGGATGGTCGGGATCGGCCCCAGGTTGAGCCGGTCCACGTGGATCGCGTCCATCAGTTGCCGCTGCCACTTGGCATCGTGTGTGATCGCCGAGCAGACCAGCGTTGGACCGATCGCCTCCAGCATCTTCTCCTGCGGGCACTTCACGACCGTCACGAACGGGAACATGTACTCCTTCTTGGCGATCGGCGCCTCCGGCGAATCGCACAGCACGATCGTTGGCCTCAGGTAGTCGTAGCGCTCCTTCTTGACCAGGCGCGGCCCAAACTTGCCGGTCATGTCGTGCGTGCCGGCCGCCTTGAGGTCCTTCTCGATGTCGGCCCAAACGGCGTCGGCCTGGCCGGGGACCGTGAACGCCGCCAGCGACGCCTTCGGGTCCTCGGGCGGCAGCGGCTCGACAGGGCCGATGCGCTCGGCGATGGCCTCGGCGATCTCCTTGGTGTGGCGCGACGCCCAGACCCCGGAGCAGTTGATGCAGCCGCGCCCGCTGTTCACGAAGACGCTATCGACCATCACGTCGAGATACTTCCGCCAGTCGTCCACCACGTCGTCGCCGAGGAGGACCTTGCTGAAGCCCGGCCCGTGGGCCTGCACGCGCGGGTTGCCCTTGTACTGCTCCACCGTGGCGCTCCCGCCGAAGATGAGGCTCTTGGGGCAATGCGCCAGCACGGCGGCACCGATCTCGCCGAGCCCGGGGTAGATGGCGATGGCCTGCTTGGGGATGCCGGCCTGGACGAACGCCTGCGCCATGCGGTAGGGCGTCCACGGCTCCTGCGGCCCCGGCTTGAGCACAAGGCCAATCTGCATCGGGATGATGGGCAGCCAGAGCGTGTGAACGCCCGGCGAGTTGCTCGGCAGCACCAAACCCAGGACGGGCGACTGGGCCTGGTAGCTGACCGGCACGCCGCGCGACTCGACCCCGTAGCCGCGCGACAGGATGCCGAGGTCGAGCCCGCGGGTGAGGGAATCGAGGATCTTGTCCATCTGATTCAGCACGAAGTGGTTCTTCTTCATGTTGAACCGGCACATGTGCTCGGGCAGGCCGGTGGTGGCCGACTGCATCCGCACGAACTGATCCGGCGTCTGCGTGCCGTCGCCCAGCGGCAGGGTGGCGTCGGTGTAGAGGTCGGCGGCCTTCTTGGCCATTTGCAGGATGTCGTGGATGGGGATGCCGCGCAGCACGTCGCGGGCGCGCTGGGCGAGGCGCATGTCCTTGCTGACGATGCCGGCGTTGGCCCGGCTCACCTCGGCGACGGGCTCGCCGGTGGCGAAGTGAACGATCTTATCGACGTCGAGGCTCTTGTAAGGCTCGCCCCAGCGCAGCACGGGGATGTGAATCATCGCGGTTCTCCGGCCAGGCGAAAGAAGAAGAGGAATTAGCCACAGATGAACACAGATGAACACGGATGAGGCAAAAGCAGAAGCGGAAGGGCTACGGCACACCGCCTTGCGATTCTCACTTCTTGCATTTGCCCTCTGTAGTCTTATCCGTGTTCATCTGTGTTCATCTGTGGCTAATTCTCTCAATAAACCCCGACCGTCGTGCCGGTCGCGGTGACGTGGAACGGCCGCACGCCGCTGACGCCGTCCCACGGGTACTTGACGTAAGGGCGCTCGCGCTCGCCCTCGTCGCGCTCGGGGAAGCGCGGCATGAAGAACTCCTTGGTGAGCGTGGTCAGCAACACCCGGCCCGTCTTGTCGTACTCGACGTCCTTGGTGTAGTCGTCGAACTCGACCACCTGCGTCACGGCCCGAGGCTGGGGGGCGTGATAGGTGATCTTGTAGCCGTCGTGCGCGCCGACCGGGCGCGAACAGGCCAGCCCCATCAGGGTGTTGCCGTAAGTGGGCGTCATGTAAACGGCCCCGTTGTCGAGCAACTCCTCGACGGCGAAGCGCGTGAACTGCGGGGTAAACTCGGTCCCGCCCGAGAAGATGCCGGTGATCCCGGTGTCCTTGATCGTCTTGCCCTTCTTCTCCAGCGCCGTGGCCAGCGACTCGAGCAACTTGGGCGTCGTGAACATGCACTTGACGTCGTGGCCGGCGCTTAGCACGGTCAGCGCCTGGTCGATGCAGTGCTCCTTGTACGCTTCGAGGTGTTCCATCCAGCGCTTGTTGATGAGCTTGACCACCCAGCGCGGGTCGAGGTCGATGCAGAAGCAGATCCCGCCCCGGTGCTGGGCGAGGTGCTCGATGGCCAGGCGCAGCCGGCGCGGGCCCGATGGCCCAAGCATCAGCCAGTTGGCGCCGCGCGGGAAGTACTGCTCGGGGAGCGTGTCGCTCATCATCTCGTAGTCGATGCGGAAATCGTTGATGTTGATGCGCGACTTCGGGATGCCCGTGGTCCCGCCCGTCTCGAAGACGTAGATCGGCTTGTCCTGGTAGGCGCGCGGCACCCAGCGGCGCACGGGCCCGCCACGCAGCCATTCGTCCTCGAACTCGCCGAACAGTTTCAGGTCGTCGAACGACTGAACGTCCTTGACCGGGTTGAACTTGAACGTCTTGGCGCGCTCCAGCCAGAACGGCGTACCGGTGTCGGGGCTGAAGTGCCACTGCACGATCTCGCGCACGTGAGCGTCGAGTCGCTCGCGCGCTTGCTTGACCTGCTCGGGAGTGGGGGCGGCGTCGGGCTTCGCGGTAGCAGACACGGGTTTCCTCGTAGTGGTGGATTTACTTGCCTTGGGAGGTCGGCAGGGAAAGCATCCCTGTAGGACGGCTCTCCTGAGCCGTCCGGCCCAGACGGCTCAGGAGAGCCGTCCTACAGCCCTTGCCGCTTGGCTTGTCACTTCGCCGGGGCGATGGCGTACAGGTTGGTGCCGGTGTTGACGTAGAGCACGCCGTTGGCCGCGACCGGCGGGACCTTGATCGGCCCTCCCATCGCGATCTTGCGCAGAAACGCCAACTTCCGGCCCGCCTTGAACAGATAGAGCTCGTTGTCGGTGCCCACAAACACCTTGCCGTCCACGTAGTAGGGAGAGCACCAGGTGCTTTCCTGGAAGTCGTGAACCCAGAGCTTCGCCCCCGTTTTGGCATCGACGGCGTGCAGATAGCCCGCCAATTCGGAGGCGTAGACGACGCCATCGTAAATCGCCACCGTGCCCATCGTCCGCCCGAAGACGATCTCGCGCTCGTCGTTCTTGGGCGCGGGGACGACGGGCCCGCCGTAGTGCCAGACGAGGCCCGAGCTCTTGTTGACGGCGGCCTTGGGGTCGAAGTTGTCGTTGACCGGCGAGAGGTCCTTGTCCTTGTTGGCGGGCTTCTTCGTCGGGTCGATGCACCACAGGTGGCCGACGCCGGGCCCGGCGTCGGGCTCCTGCCCCACGGCCACGTACACTTTCTTGTCGTAAACCACCGGCGCCGAGAGGAAGAAGCAGCGCTCCCCACCGCCGCCGGCCCGGTAGGGCGTGGCCGCCTTCGGGTTGCAGTCGAACTTCCAGAGCAGCTCGCCGCTCTTGGCGTCCAAACCGTACAGCACGCCATCGCCACCTGGGAAGAGGACCTGCGTCTTGCCGTCGATCGTGGTGGCGGCGGGGTTGCCCCACTGGCCGCGCATCACCTTCTTGCCCGGCAGGCTACTCTTCCACGCCAGCTTGCCCGTCGCCTTGTTGAAGGCGACGAACGACGGGGCGTTGGGAGAAGGCAACTCCTTGTTACTGACGTTCACGCCGTTGCCGGTGACGGCGTAAACGTTCTCGCCGACGATCAGGGGCGAACAATTGGCGAGCTGGCAGGGGTAGACGCCGAGCTTCTCGATCATGTCGTATTTCCAGACAACCTTCCCCTTGCCCTTGGCGGTGGGATCGCCCTTGACGTCGGCACAGATCAACTCGCAGCGGTTGCTGACGTAGTAGAGCCGCTCCCCCTCCACGCAGGGGGTCGAGGCGACGCCCTCGTGGTGGAAGTCCTGGTCGTCGTCGCCGAGCTTGTCGTGGACGAGTTGCCAGAGGAACTGGCCGTCGGCCTCGCGGAAGCACATCATAATGCCCTTGTCGCCCTTGACGAGGGGATCGCGCGGCCTCTCGTTGTTGGTGCCGACGAAGATGCGCCCGTCGGCGACGACCGGCCCGCCGTAGGAGTGCGTGCCGAGCTTCACCTCCCACTTGACGTTCTTGAGGGCCCCCTTCTTGGGCTCCACGTTCCAGTTGTCGGGAATGTTCTTCTCGACGAGGTTGACGAGGTTGCGCTCGACGGTGCCGCCGAACATCGCCACGGAGCTCGCCGGGGCCTTCGCCTTTACCGGGGCGTCGGAATCGGGAGCGAAGCCACCGGCGTCGGGGGAGAACACTGTCGCCAGCGCCAGCGCGGCGGGGACCAGGAGACAGGTTCTCGGGCCGAGTTGCAACCTCATCCACAGCTCCTTCGGTTCGCGGGGCGAGGGCCCGTTGCGGCGCGGTTGGCAGGACCGCGCCGCAATGACCTCACTTGGTGCTGATCGCCCACAACTTGCACGGGTTCTCGGTCATCACGTACAGCACGCCGTTGACCACCGTAGGGGTGACGCGGACCTTGGTGGAGATGCCTCCCATCCGCACGCGAGCGAGCAACTGCTTTTTGGTGCCGTGCTTGAAGATGGCGATCTCGCCCTTCTCGTTGCCCACGTAGATCTTGCCATCGACCCAGTACGGCGAGCTCCAGGTGTCGGCACGCACTGCCGGCTGCTCCCAGTGCTTCTTGCCCGTCCGCGCGTCCAGGCAATACACGTACCCGTCGAAGTCGGCAGCGTAGCAGAGCCCATCGTGTACCGCGCAGGTGCTGGCCGTCCGACTGAAGAGGTACGGTCGGGAGGAGCCGGGAGGACTGAAGCCTCCGTAGTGCCAGGCCAGGGCGGAATTGCGGTTGCGCGCGTCGTTGGGGTCGAACTTTGGGTTCTCGTCCTTGGGGTCGCTGAACGGCGAGACGTCCTTGCCGGGGTTTGCGGCGCCCTTGGCCAGGGCCTTGGCGAGGTCGATGCACCAGAGATGGCCAACGCCCTTTCTGTGCTCGGGGTCCTGTCCCATCCCGATGTACAACTTGCCCTCCCAGACGACGGGCGTGCAAACGAAGTCGTTGCGAGTGCCCTTGGCGCCGAGCTCGTAAACCGCCGACTTGGGGTTACAGTCGAACTTCCACAGCAAGGCGCCCGTGGTTGGGTTGAACGAGTAGACGAAGCCATCGCCGCCCGGGAACACGATCTGGGCCTGACCGTTGGTCACCGCGTAGACGGGGTTGGACCACTGCCCGTGCATGATCTTCGTGCCCGGAACGTTCGAGGACCACTTCAGCGCGCCGGTGTTCTTGTTCAGGGCCAGGAAGCTCGGCGCCTTGGGAGAGGGGAGGTTGGCGTGCCCCTCGTCCACGCCGTTGCTGGTGATGACGAAGATCGTGTCGCCGATGATCAGGGGCGAGCAGGTGGCGAGGTTGTGCGGGAAGACGCCGTACTTGGCGATCATGTCCACCCGCCAGATGACGTCCGCGTCGGTCTTGGTCTTGTACTTCTCGTCCTTCACGCCGCGGTTGCCGGCCGCCAGCCCGCCCGTGCTGGCGCAGATCACCTCGCAGCGGTTGCTGACGTACCACAGCCGGTCGCCCTCGACGAACGGGCTGGAGCAAATGCCCTCGTGAGGCCAGTCCTGCGAGCGCCCGGTGAGCAACTTGTCGTGGATCGATTGCCACAGGAAGGCGCCGTCCGACTCGCGGAAGCACATCAAGATGCCCTTGTCGCCCGTCACGTCCTTGTTGCGCGGCTGCTCGTTGTTGGCGCCGACGTAAATTTTGCCCCCGGCGACGATGGGCCCCCCATAGGCCTTGGAGCCGAGGTCCACCGACCACTTGATGTTCTTCTCCTGGCCCTTCTTGGTGTTCCAGGCGATGGGGACGTCCCGCTCGAACAGGTTGACGAGGTTGCGTTGAACGGTCCCGCCCCACACAGGCCATTCGCGCCGGCCTTCCTTGGGGGCGGGGGGGGCATCCTTGTCCTTGCCTTCGCCCGGGGCGGCGCCCGTGTCGCGGCCCTGGAGAGAAAGCAGGCCGACGACCATGCCGAAGACCGTGACGGTGCCGACGACGGACAACCAGCGACGCAGACGCGGAGTCGATTTCATGGGCTCACGTCCCTTCATGGCCGAACCGGGGGCGATCTCGTTTCCGAACTTCTCGTTTCGCGACTTGTTGGGTCACTTGGTAACCTTGACGTTGGCGTAGTAGATGTTGGTGCCGAGCACCGCGTTGTTGATGATGCCCGTGGACCAACCGTAGAGGTACGGCGCCCCTTCGGTGTTGGGCACCGCGTCCTCGACCTCGACCGTCCAGTTCTTCGGCTCCGCCTGGCCGCGGGGCCAAACCTTGCCTTTGACGATGCCCTTGCCGCCGCGGACGGCGACGCTCAGCTTCATCCGATACCAGGTGTTCGGCTTGTGCGGGAACTTGAGCACCTCGTTGATGCGCTTCTGCGCGTCCCACGACACCAGGCGCAGTTCCTGGTCCTTGCCGATCAGCACCAACGAATAGCGACACGCCCCGATGCCCATTTCCGGCAAATCGGCGCCGACCTGCGTCCCCATCACGTCGCTCTCGACGTCGTAGTCGCTCAACCACGGCACGCTGATGAAGGCGTTGGCCCGCGCCACGAGGGGCGTGGACAGGTCGTTGCGCTTGCTCAAGACCAAGGAGCCATCGGGCAACCGGACCACCGTGAACTTCCCTTGCGTGTTGACCCATCCGCCCGGGACTTGCCCGAGAGGGACGTTGTTGAAGTTCTGGGAGTAAGGCAGCGTCGGCGCCACGCGCACCCGCACCGACCCCGTCAGTCCGCCGAACGAGGCGACCACCTGGCCGAATTGCCCGGCCGGCGCCTTGGCGATCGTCAGCTTGGTGCCCTTGCCCTTGATAACGCTCAGCTCCCCGGCCAACGCCCTCGGGGGCAGTTTGACCTTTGGGGGTGGCGGGGCCTTCGCGCCGACCGGAAACACGGGCGGGCGCGGGCCGGCCGTGCGCCACTCCGCCTCGACCTCGCCGATCAGCCGGCCGTGGTCGTCGAAGGCGCGAACCTTCAGTTCCACGCTCTCGCCGGGCTTGAGGGTCACGTCGGCAGGGAACACCTGCAAATGCGTTGCCTTGGCGCCCTTGGGCAGCGGCTTCTCCTGAGGGGTGGGGCGCGCCTTGTCGGCCTTGGCCTTGTGCCCCGGCTTGCCGAGGCAGAACGTCTCCTCCGTCGTCGTGAAGTAGATGCGCCCGTTCACGATGGCTGGGCTGCTGTGGATCTCGACGGGGACCGCCCCCTTGGGGCGGAACTCCACGGGCGGGGAGAGGTCCTTGCAATCGTCCTTGCTCGGCTTGAGGATGTGGAACTGCCCGTCCAGCTCGCCGACGTACAGTTTCCCATCGGCCCAGACCGGCGAACCGCGCGTGTTGGAGCCGTAAGAGAAGTCCCAGAGTTGCTTGCCCGAGGCGGCGTCCAGGCAGAACATGTTGCCCAGGTCGTCACACAGGTAGAGCAAGCCCTCGTGGAGCACCGGCGACGCGTACTTCACCTTGATGCCGTCCACCTCCCACAGCTTCTTTGGCTTGCCATCGACCATCTGGGAGGCATCGAGACAGATCACCCGCCCCTGGGTCCCGTTGGAGTTCTCTTCGCCGTGGCCGATCCAGATCCGGTTGCCCTGGACGACGGGCGTGCAGTTGATGCCACCCTCGCTAAAGAGGTAACTCCACACCTTTTCGCCGGTGCGCACCTTGAAGGCATGGGCGCAGCCATCGCCGCCGCCCGCGACCATCAGGCGCTGGCCGTTGATGACCGCGACAACGGGGTTGGAATAGTGCGTGTCGCGCACCGGGTAGCCCCCCGAGGCCCACCAGACGACCTTGCCGGTGCGCTTGTCGAAGGCGATGAAGCGGCTCCCGCCGACGGTGTGCTCGCCCCAGTTGGCGCAAACGAGGGGCTGAATGACCAGTCCTTCATCGACGATCGGGCTCGGCAGGCGCCCGCCGTACCCGCTGATCCGGCCAAACTCCTCGGTGAGGGAGTGCTGCCAGAGGACCTTCCCGCCCTTGCTGAAGCAGGTGAACAGCCCCTGCGTGCCGTGCGAGTAGACGTTGCCGGTCTCGGGGTCGCCGGCCATGTGTGCCCAGCAGACCCGGTCGAAGACGATGTCGGTGAGCCAGACGTTGAACTTGTGCTGCCAGACCTGCTTGCCGGTGTCGGCGTTCAGGGCGACGACCATCTCCTGCCGACCGACGCCCGAGCCAGTCCGCGTAATGATGTAAACCTGGCCGTCCTGCACGATGGGCGTGGAGATGGAGCCGACGGGGGCGCGCCAGACGAGGTTGCTGCCCTTGCCGCCCTTGGGCGACCAGCTATCGGGCAGGTCGCGGTCGCGCGCCACGCCAATCTGCTCCGGGCCGCGCCAGTTGGACCAGTTGGCGCCGATCACGGTCGCTGTCCAGCCGAACAGCACGAGCAAGAGGGGGAGCAAGCGTCTCATGGGGTCTGCTCTCTCGGTTGGGCCGGAGGAAATCGGCGCGGGCGTGGGGAGGGAGGGCCCGGCCTCTCTCTTGACTGTTCTAGGAGTTTGAGGCGTCGCTTGGAACGTCGCGCACACTTTTTCGCGCCCAGCGTTGGGCCTTCATCTCAGAGCGCGGCAATGCGCCGGGTGGGACGACCGTCACTTCCGCGCGAAAGAGCAGTTCGTCGCGGATGGCCCGGTCGATGCGGGCGGCCAGGGTAGGCCCCTGAACGTCGGGGAGCGGTTCGACCTCCACCCGCAGCACGGGCAGAGCGGCGGACTGATCGACCACTACGCGATACTCGACGACCTCGGCGAAGCGGTGCAGGATCGTCTGGAGGGCGCTGGGGTGGAGGTTGTTGCCCCGAATGACGATCATGTCATCCACCCGCCCCCGAATGCCACCCTCCAGTCGCAAGAGCTCCCGCCCGCAGGCGCACGGCCGGGGATCGACGCACACCAGATCGCCAGTGCGGTAGCGGATCAGAGGAGAGCCCCAGCGCCCCAGGGTGGTAAGCACCAGTTCGCCCTCCTCGCCGGGCGGGACAGGCGCTGTCTCACCAGGGACCAAAACCTCGGGCCAGCAAGCGCTCTCCAGAAGATGTAGACCGCCGGGGGCCTCGCGGCATTCGATGGCGAGCGGCCCCGTCTCCGTCATCCCGCTGTGGTCGAACACGCGCGCTCCCCAGCCCGTCTCGATTCGCCGGCGCGTCGCCTCAACGTTCCCCCCCGGTTCCCCCGCCACGACGATGGCTCGCACCGACGAGGCGGGGAGGTCGATGCCCTCGGCACGAGCGACTTCGGCGAGGCGCAGGGCGTAGGTGGGCGTGCAGAGCACGATGGTCGCGACGTTGTCGAGCAGGAAGCGCAGCCGGGCCGCGCGGCTCATCCCGCCCCCCGGCAGGCAGAGACAGCCGAGCCGGGCGCCTGCCTCGAACGCCGCCCAGAAGCCGATGAACGGGCCGAACGAGAAGGCGAAGAAAAGCCGGTCGGAGGGGACGACGCCGGCGATCTTGAAGAGCGACTGCCAGCAATCGAGGAGGTAGGACCAGCTCTCGGCGGTGTCGAGCCAGCGCAGCGGCCGGCCCGACGTGCCGGAGGTCTGATGGAGGCGGCAGTAGCGCGCGAGGGGGTAGGTGAGCAGGTCGCCGTAGGGGGGCACTTCCGCCTGGGCGGCGAGGAGATCGGCCTTGGTGGTGAAGGGGAGGCGATGCAAATCGCGCGGAAAACAGAGGTCGGCGAGGGAGAGGCCCGCCTCGTCGAACTTGCGGGCGTAGAAGCGATTGCGCGGCAGCACCTCGGCGAGCAGCGCGGACAGCCCGGCCGCCTGGAGCGCGGCCAGATCGGCGCGGGAAAGGTCGTCGCGCGGGATCGCGGGTGGCATGGCGAGGCCCCTTCTGCCTGGAGGGAGCGAAGCGGTCGGCTTCCCTCGACAGGCACTTTCTGGCACGGTCCCGAACGGACTGCTTCAGGGTAACAGTGGGGTGGCGCGGCAGGAAGAGCGCGCAGAGGGAACGGTCGCGCTGCGCGGGCCAGCGCAAGGGCGAAAGCGACTGCGCGGGGCTCAACCGGCGCGGCGGAAGCGCCTGGGGCCCGCGCCCTGGTCTTGGCAGGTCAGTCGCCTCGCAGGGGCGATCCCCAGATTGTTGTGGGCCTGGACGAACTCGGGCCGCAGGCGCAGGGCCTCGCGGAGGGCGGCGAGTGCCTCGTCCACCCGGCCCTCCTCGAGCAGGGCCTGGCCCAGATCGTTGTGGGCCTCGGCCAATTCCGGCGCGAGGGCGATCGCGCGCTGGAAGGAGGCCACCGCCTCACCTGGCCCCGGCGTGCGGAGCGCTCCCCAGCAGGTGGAAGGCGTGGGCATCGCGGGGGCCCCGGGCCAGGCACCGCCGGGCCAGTTGCTCGGCCTCCGGGAGTCGCCCGGCGCGGTAATGGTCCCACCCGGCGTTCAGGGGCTCTCCGCTCGGCGCCATGGAATGTTTCTCCGCCCACCCCTGGAGAGGCTTGGAGAGAACGTGCTGCCTCCCTCCTCGGTGTCCGTGCAGGGGGGCCCTAACCCGCCGCGCCCCGGTCGGCAACGCCTCCGGCTCGCCCAGGGTGGCCCAATTCTTCCTCTTTTTCCTTGCGTCCGGCCTCGCGCTCCAGCTACAGTGACCGTTGACCTCAAGCGCCTGGGGGCCTGTGGTTTTTCTCCCTTTCACAGGATAGAGTGCCTCGCATGCTGCCGACCAAGTGTACCTGCCCCCGTTGCTTCAAGAGCCTGAAGACCAGCAAGTCCCTGGTCCCCGGCATGCGCGTGCTCTGCTCCGGATGCGGCTCCTCGTTCACCCCGAGCCCGGCGACGGCCTCGCCTTCGGCGCCAACTCCCCCGCCCGCCCAGCGGGCCTCAGAAGGGCTGCCCGATTACCTCCGGCCGGCCCCTCCGGCGGTCCCCAAGGCGGGCTTGAGGCCAGTCCTGACCCTGCCGCTGCCCGCGCCCTCGCCCCTTGTGCTTCCTCTGCCTCCCGGCGCCGCGCGAACGGCCGTTCCGCCCGCTTCGCTGCCCGTGCTGCCCCTGCCGGCGGCCCCCTCCGCGAGCAAGGGCCGTCTTGCCCTGGCGGGCGGGGCCCTCGCTGCCGTGCTCCTCCTCGGGGGCACCACCGTTCTCGCGGTCGTCCTCACCACCAAGAAGCCCTCGCCCGAGGTCGCCGTCAGTGGCCCGAATCAGCCCCCGCCCGCGGCCCCCGGCGGCCCCTCAGGCTTGCCGGGCACCGACCGGCCGGCCCTGCCGTCCCCCCGGGAAGCCCCCCCTTCCCCCGTCGAGGAAGGCGCGCGGCCTGAGCCTCGCGTGGCCCCGGCCCCTCCAGGTGTCGGCAAGGTGGCGCCGCCCCGTCCGGTCGCGCCGCCGCGCCCTCCCGAGCCGGCCTGGTTGCCGCGCGAGGAGCAGCTCAAGGTCAACAAGGCCATCGCGCGCGGCGTGGCCTATCTGCGCAAAGAGCAGCGGGCCGACGGCTCCTGGGGCCACGGGCACCCCGTCGGCATGGCCGCCCTGCCCGCTCTCACCCTCCTGGAGTGCGGGGCCAAGGCCGACGACCCCGACGTGCTCCGTGCCGCGAACTTCGTCCGCGAGCAGGCCCCGACCCTGCGCCACACGTACTCGCTCTCCCTCGCCCTCCTCTTCCTCGACCGCCTGGGGGGCCCCGAAGACCGCCCCTTGATCCAGACGCTTGCCCTGCGCCTTGTCGCGGGCCAACGGCCGACGGGGGGATGGAACTACGATTGCCCGATCCTGACCGGGCCTGAAGAGCGCGATCTGCTGGTGGCCCTGCGCAAGACGCGCCCGGCCAACAAGATCGACCTCTTCGTCAAGGGCCCCAACGGCAAGCGCCCCGACTGGATCGCCAAGGCCCCCCCGAAGAAGAAGCCGAGCGAGTTTCCGGTCGAGCGGCCCTCGAAGGGCAAACTTACCGACTTCCCGAGCCAGGGCCCCCGGCCGGGCGACAAGAACGACCTGCCCACCCAGAAGCCTGGAGAGAAGGGCCCGAATCCGGGCAGCACGATCGATGCCCCCAACCGCAAGGCGCCCGCTCCTCCCAAGGAAGAGAAGGTCGTCGAGAAGACGCTGACGCCCGAGGCGAAGAAGGCCATCGCCAAGTTACCGCCCATCCTGCGCGAGGTCCCGGCGCTCAAGCCGCCCGCCAAGGCCCACAAGCTCCCGGTCTGGGACCCCCATCAGACCGACAACTCGAACACCCAGTTCGCGACGCTGGCCCTGTGGGCCGCGGCCCGGCACGACGTCCCTCTGGAGCGCTCGCTCGCCCTGCTCGCGACGCGCTTCCGCACCAGCCAGCGCCCGGACGGCGGCTGGGGCTACCACCACAACCGAGGCGGCAGCCACGGCACGCCTGCGATGACGGGGGCTGGGCTCCTCGGCCTGGCCGTCGGCCACGGCCTCGTCGCTGGGGACCGCACCGACGCCAAGCGGAAAGATTTGGTCCGTGACCCCGCCATCGAGAAGGGCCTGAACGCCCTGGCCGAGAGCATCGGCGCTCCCATCGTCCCCGCCAAGAAGGCCGGCGCCAAGGGCAAGCTCAAGAAGGGCAAGGCCCCCGCCCGGATGCGCTGGGCACGCTCCAACGTCAACCTCTATTTCCTGTGGTCGGTCGAGCGCGTTGGGATGCTCTACAACCTCCGCACCATCCAGGACCGCGACTGGTACGGTTGGGGCGTCGAGCTGCTCCTCGACAGGCAAGAAGGCATGGGCGCGTGGAACATCGGGGGCTACCCCGGCTCGAACCGCCCCGTCGATACTTGCTTCGCGCTGCTCTTCCTCAAACGCGCCAACTTCGCGTCCGACCTGTCCGACAAGTTCCAGCTCAAGGTCAAGCCGATGGTCGGGGCTCCCTGAGTGGGCGCCGGGCGCTGCTCCTCATTTAGCCGCCGAGCCGAGCTCGGCGGCTAAATGGGGCCACACGCGCCGGCCGAGTTGGGGCTTTTCCGCGCCGCCTGATACAATGAAGGGGACGGAGTGCGGAACCTTGGGCAGCTCGCTTCCCATTCTCGGGTGATCGCATGGTGCCCCCCGCCCAGTCTGGTCCAGCCAATCCGGAGGGCCGGCTCGTCTTCTACGAGCTTTGCATCTCGCTGGTGTTCTTGACGTTGCGCTGGCCGAGCCGACCTCACCGCCTGCGGCCGGGGGAGTGGGGCATCTGGCGAGGCCTTCCCTACGCCTTGACGTCGTTGCTCCTGGGCTGGTGGGGCGTGCCGTGGGGCCTGTTGTACACGCCGCTGGTGCTGTGGACCGATCTCACGGGTGGGCGGGCATTCGCGGACGGAGAGGGAGGGAAAAGCCATGCGTAAGGCCCTGGTCGTTGTCGTGGCCCTTCTCGCGTCCCTGGTCTTGCGCGCGCCCGTTCGGGCAGGGCTGTACCTGCGCAACGACTATCGCCCTGTCCTCCGCCCCGACCAGGCCCCCGCTTACTTGCAGGAACTGCGCGAAGTGCCTGTCCCCGCCAAGGCGGGGGCGAACCGGCCCGCGCGCGAGCATTTTCTGCGTCAGGTCGGGCCCCTCGAAGACCAGTTGAGCAAGAACCGCCTGACCATGACGGAGCGCGCCGACCTCGGCGCGTGCTACGTGCGCCTCGGCCGGATCGCGGACGCGCGCAAACTTTTGGAGGCGGGCGACCAGGGCTCCTTCCGCATTCTGGTCAACCTGGCCACGGCCTATTTCGTCGGCGGCGACGGCGCCGAGCCCGATCTCGGCCGGGCGGTGGCCTATCAGGAGGAGGCCCTGCGTGCCTGGGACCGCACGCCCCAGCCGGGGCTGGCGGGCGTGCCGGACAGCGCCTTGAAGGTGGCGCGCCGCGTCGAAGTTTTCTCCTTGAAACTGTTGCGCTCCCGGCAGAAGGAGGCTCGGCTCGGCCCAGCCCCGCGCTCCATCCCGCTCGATCCGCTCTTCCCCACCATGAAGTTCGGCAAGGAAGAATACCGGCCCGGCCAGTTGCCTGCGCGGGTGATGGACGAGCTCCCGCCGGACGCCCTGGACCTCGTCTGGGAATTGTGTCGGACCACGCCGGGCGATTTCAGGCTGCTCTGGCTGCTGGCCGAGCTGTTCAACGCCTCCGGGCAGATCGAGCCGGCCCACGGTTTGATGAAGTCGATCGCCGACCGGGGCATCGGGAGCAGTTTCGACAGGCTGGTGAAGCACCGGCAAGTGCTGAGCCGGGCAACGCCGATCATCAAGCGCTGGCGCGAGCCGGACACCTCCCTCTGGCTCATGTACGCCCTCGCGCCGCGCGGGCTGGTGGCCCCGGGCGGCGGGGGGCCGTTTCTCCAGGAGACCATCGCCTTCACTCCGCTGGCCCCGCCCAAATCGTACTACGAGGGGACGTGGCAACCGCCCCCGCCTCCGCAGTTGCCGCAGGCAGACGCCCCGACCGCCCGGTTTACCTGGCGCCACGTGACGATCGGCTTTGTCTCCGGCGCGCTGGTTGCTGCCTTGGTCGGCCTCCAGTGGTTCGAGTGGCGGCGCCGCCGCCAGGCCCGCGTGCCGGCGCCTCCACCCCCGACGGAGGCCGTGGCGCCCACCCCGGCGCACTCTCCGGACACGTTTCGACCGGCGAGCCCCGATCAGTTCCGGCCGGCTGGCGATTGAGCTGCCGGGCCCACGGATGGTCGGGCCCGTTGGTCACGGAGGATCCCCGATGCCGCACCCGTTCGCGCGACCCGAGATTGTCCCCTCCTTGCCCCGCGAGCTGTTGCTCGTCGGCCGCAGGGAGAACGTCGCGTTTCCCGAGTGGGGGCTGACGCGCGTCCGCGCCAAGATCGATACCGGCGCCTACTCCTCGGCCCTCGACGTGGCCCAGTACGAGCTTTTCGAGGGCGAGGACGGTCTGCCAATGGTTCGGCTCCGCCTGTGCGGCCGAGGCCGCTCGGCGCGCGTGAGAATCGTGGAGGCCCCGGTCGTGGGAACGGTCGTCGTGGCCAACACGAGCGGCGCCCGCGAGCGCCGCCCCCTCATCGAGCCCCTGATGCGCCTCGGGCCAGTCGTGCGGCGAATCCGGCTTACCGTCGCCAACCGCATCCACATGCGCTGCCGCATGCTGCTGGGTCGGCAAGCGCTCGCCGACACCTTCCTCGTGGACGTCCGCGGCAAGGACCTCTTGCGCGGTCCTTCCTCCGAGAAGGGCGCGGAGGAGACAGGCTCGGCGGGGCAACCGCGCATTTGATCGCGAACGAGAATGAGAATGAGAATGAGGCAAGGGCCTCGCAGGCGAGCGGAAGGAGCACCCATGCGGATCGTCATCCTGTCGCGTCAGGAATCGTTGTATAGCACGCGCGCCCTCGTCGAAGCGGGCCGCGAGCGCGGACACGACGTTCAGGTCCTCGACACGTTGCAGTTCGACATCCGCGTGAGCCGCCGCAGCCCGGAGCTGTTCTACCAGGGCGTGCCCGTCGGCCCGGTGGACGCCGTCGTGCCGCGCATCGGGGCGTCGATCACCTACTTCGGCCTGGCCGTGGTGCGCCAGTTCGAGATGTTGGGCGTCTACTGCCTCAACGAGTCGCAGGCGATCGCCCGCTCGCGCGACAAGCTGCGCTGTTTGCAACTCCTCAGCCGGCACGACATCGGCCTGCCGCCAACGGTCTACACGCGACAGGCCGAGCACATCCCCGCCTGCATCGAACAGGTGGAAGGCCCGCCGGTCGTCGTGAAACTGCTCCAGGGCACGCAGGGCATCGGCGTGGTCCTCGCGGAGACGACGATGGCGGCGAGCTCGGTGATCGAGGCCTTTCACGGGCTGGAGCAAAACATCCTCATCCAGAAGTTCATCCGCGAGGCCAACGGGGCCGACATCCGCGCCCTCGTCGTCGGCGGCAAGGTCGTCGCCGCCATGCGCCGCCAGGCCCTCGCTGGGGAGTTCCGCTCCAACATCCACCGCGGCGGCACCGCCCGCAAGATCCGTCTGTCGGCCGACTACCGCCGCACCGCCGTGGCGGCGGCGCGCGTGCTCGGGCTGACCGTGGCCGGCGTTGACATGCTGGAGTCGGACGAAGGCCCCATGGTGATGGAGGTAAACTCCTCGCCGGGCCTCGAGGGCATCGAGAAGACGACGGGCGTGAACGTGGCCGAGGCCATCGTCGAGCACATCGAGAAGGCGGCCCACTTTCAGCCCGGCCCCGGCACCGGGGGCAGCAAGCGGGCGTCGTGAGGCGGCCCGCCTTGTAGGGAACGGCCTCCGTGCCGTTCCGCCGCCTGCTCACGCATCCTTGCGCCGCAGGAACCACGCCGTCAGCCCCAACATGATCAGCGCCTGGGCCGCCAGCGCCGCGCACGGCAGCGCCACGCCGTCCTCGTAGGGCACGTGTCCCGGGAACTTTGGCGGGACGAGGTCGTGCGCGCCGAGCCGGACCGCCCGATACGCCCAGTAGACCGGGGACAGCGCCATGGCCAGGTACGAAAGCAAGCCGGTGTTCACGGAGATGATCCCTCCGCCAAGGATCATTTGGGGGATCAGCACGTAGGGCAAAAGCGCGTTGGCGCGGTCGGGAGACGAGACGCACGCCGACAGCACCAGGCCCAGCGCCACCCCCGTCATCGACAGCAGCACCAGGACGCCGAGCTGGGCCGGATACGCGAGCCTGTAGACGGCTGGCGGGGCGGAGTGGTGGTCCGGGTCGTACCAGGCCAGGAACTCGAGCGTGCCGTAGAGCACGCCGATCAGGACGAGGGCGTGGAAGGTGGTGATGGCCGTCTGCACCAGGAACTTGCTCGCCAGGTACGGCAAAATGTGGAGGTTCACGGCGCGTTCGCGGCCGTAGATGGCCTCCTCCTTGACGATCTCCTTGGCGGCGTTGTTGCAGCCGAACCACAGGACGATGATGACGACGATGAAGAGCATGATGTAGGTGAAGCGCGGATTGATCCATTCGCCGTCGGGCACGACCGGGCTGTTCACCTTCAGGATGTCCTCGGCCACGTGCGAGCCCTTCAACTTCTCGAACGCCCACAGCATCTGGGCCCCGGTGATCGTCTCGTCCGTGCCCCCATCGCCGCTGTAGGTGAACTTCGCCTCGTTGAGGGCCTTGCGCTGATTGGGTTGGAGGTCCTTGGAACGGAACTGGCTCAGCCAGGCGATCGTCTGGGTCGCGTCGAGCTCTAACGGCTTCGCCGGCATCTTCAACTTGGCCTTCGCGAGCTTCTCGCGCTGTTCCGGGGCAAGTCCCTGCTTCTGTAGCCCCCGAACGAGGTCGTAGGCTTGCGCGGGGTCGAGGCCCAGCGGCACACTAGCCAGCTTGATCTTGAAGGGGAGCTCTTTTAGCGATTTGCGCTGTTCGCGCGCGGGCTTCGGCAGCGGCGCCTTCTGAAAAAGCTCGAACCAGCGCGCCCCGTCGAGCTCCAGGGGCGCGCCCGGCGCATGCACCTTGACGCGCACCTTGGGCCGGTCCTTCGTTCCTTCCGCCCCGGGCGGCGCGTCGGCGAAAAGGCGATGGAGGTCGCGCAACTGCACCAGCGTCTGGCGCTCTTCCCTGCTCAGGTCGCGCAGTCGGGGCAGAACGTCCTGGTACTTCTTGCCGACGAAGCCGGCGAGGAGGAACAGCGCCACGATGGGGGCCTGCAACACCAAGAGCCGCAGCCCGCGCCGGTCGCCGGCGAGCAGTTCCACGTAGCGGCGCGTCAGCACGCCAAACTGGTGCCACTGGTCGAGGGCCGGCGCCAGCCAGGCGTGGACGCGCAGGTAGCGCGAGGTCAGGGCCCGGAAGCGCTCCGCCAGCGGTTCCCAGTGCGCCTTCAGGCCTGCCGCCTGGGTCGGGGCCGCATGCGCGGGCACCTCGGAGGCGGCACGTATCTCCACGGGCCGAGGGGCCGAGGGGGCTGGCTCCGGGCGCTGGGCAAGGCGGGAGACCACGAACTCGCGGAACAGGTCGCTGGCGGCGAACTGCTTCTCCCACGCCTCCGGTCCCTTCTGCGACAGGCAGTCGTAGACGTCGCTGATGCGGCCGACGTGGAAGTAGGGCGGCGCCTCCTTCGGGGGCCCGTAATAGACGATCTTGCCGCGCACGAGCACCAGGACGAGATGGCCCTGATCGACGTTCTCGACGTTGTGGGTGATGCAGACGATGGAACGGCCCTCGTCGGCGAGGCGCCGGAAGAGCTTCATCATGCGGGCCTCGGTCCCCGCGTCGAGGCCGCTGGTCGCCTCGTCGATGTACAGCAGGGCAGGCTCGCCGATCAGTTCCGCCCCCAGGCTCACGCGCTTGATCTGCCCGCCGCTGAGGTTGCCGACGAGCGTGTCGCGGTGGGGCCCGATCTCCATCGTCTGCATCACCGACTCGATGCGCGCCTTTAGCTCGGCGGGATCGGTGTCGGTGGGCAGCCGCAGGCGGGCAGTGTAGTAGAGCGCCTTGTAGACGGTGAGCTGCGTGTGGACGATGTCCTTTTGCGGGACGTAGCCGAGCGACTGGCGAAAGTTATCGAAGTGGCGGTAGAAATCGACCCCGTTGGCGAGCACCTTTCCCCCGGTGGCGGGGCGCCGGCCGTTGAGGCAGTCCATGAGCGTGCTCTTGCCCGACCCGCTCGGCCCGAGGAGGCTGACGAACTCCCCGGGCTCGACGACGAGGTTGATGTTGTCGAGCAGCTTGCGGCTCCCGCCGTCCGGCAGCGACACCACCTTCTCGACGTTGCGAGCCTCCAGGCGCAAACCGCGGCTGTTGTCGATCGAGCGCAGCACGCCCTGGGTGAGCGAGAGTAGGAAGGGCCCGACGCCGATGAGCTGTCCGTCCGGCAGCCGCGTCGCCTCGCCGATCCGCTGCCCGCCGACGGAGACGCCGTTGACGCTGGCCAGATCGCGCACCCACAGCCCGTTGGGCCGGCGCTCGAGCATCGCGTGGTAGCGCGACACGGACGGGTGGGAAAGGTGGATGTCGCAGTCGGGCGCTCGCCCGATGACCGCGCGCTCCTTGGATGCGAAAAGGCTGGAGACGGTGAAGGCCTGCTGCACCGGCCCGCGCGACAGGAGCGTGCCGCTGAGCAAGATGGTGGCGTCCCCGCTCTGCGCGGCGGTGCCGTCGAGCACCCGCCCACACTGCTGGCAGAACTTGTTGTCGTCGAGGTTCTCGGTCTGACACTTCGAGCACGTCTTCATGCGTCGGGGCCCATCTGGCCGGCGTTCGAGAGGCGGCGGAACGTGCGGAGTAGTATATGGGCCCGCAGTCGGTTAGCGCCGCTCCGCAGAAGCGTCGAGGGCCAACGCCGCCGCGACCGCCGATGCGATCTCCTCCAGCGCCGCCAGCGCGCCGACGCCCACGTCGCCGCAGGCCAGCCGCTTGCTGATTGGCGATACGACGCGCAGCCGCGGGCAGTGGGCGTTGATCCACGCCGGCAGATCGTCGAGCGACACGTCGGCCGGCGGGGCAGCGCCCGCATCGACGGCGAGCTGGCGCAGGTGCCGGCTCGTGAGCGGGTGCTGCCACATCAGCGTGTTCATGGCCGGCGCCAGCACGACCGGCCGCGCCGAGTCCCAGGCGCGCCAGACGCAGGTGAGGCAGTTGTCGGCGAGCCCGCCGGCGAGCTTGGCCAGGGTATTCGCGTCGAGTGGAGCGATCAGGAGCAAGTCGGCCCAGCGCCGCAGCTCGACGTGCAGCACCGCGTCATCGCGCGCGTAGCGATCTCCCGCTTCGCGGCCGGGCCACTCGTCCTCATCGAGGACCACCACCTCGCGGTCGCGGCCCCCGCCTTCAGAGGGCGCGAGCGAGGCAGGGTCGAAGAAGTAGAGCGCCGCCCGCGTCGCCACCACCTTGACGGAGTGCCCGAGGCGGCGCAGCTCCTCGAAGAGGGCGGGCACCTTGATCGCGGCCACCGAGCCGGTGACGCCGAGCAGGACGTTGGCCATGACGGGCCCTCGCTTCATCCGGGGCGGCTCAGGCGTTCGAGGGCTTCGAGCAAGCCCGGGGCCAGCTCGCGCCGACCGACGCGCACGTAGTTCCCCGCGAAGGGCCCGAGAAAGGCGTAGAAGGGGGCGCCTTCGAGGGTGTTGGCCACCATCAGGTCGGCGTCGGACTGTTGCCGGGAGCGCTCGGCGATGGCGAGTAGCTCCTCGTCGGTCCGACCGACCTCGAGCTTGAACTTCACCAGCGTGCCCCGGAAGCCCCAGTCGCGCCGCACCAGATCGACGAGTTTGGGGGCCCGCACCAGGCGCAACCACAGTTCCGGCTCGTCGCTCTTCACCTTCTCCGCGGCACGGTCGATCAGGGCCGGCCCCGGGAGGCCCTCGCTCTCCCAACGGCCGTCCTCGGGACGGAAGCGCGTCCCGGGGGCCGGAGAGTACGCGCCCGCCGATAGGTAATCACTGACGGCGGCGCAGTGGACGAGGGCGTCGAATCCGCCCCCCCCGACGAGCTCCTCCATGCGCTCCCGCAAGTCCTCGAAGGTGCGGTAGCGGAACAGCGACCAGCGCTCCGACAAATCGCCTTCGCTCATCACCTCGACGGCCTCGGGGTGGGAGGTGAGGAGGGTGACGCGATGGCCGCGGGCGTGGGCGTGGAGGGCGATGGCGGCGCCGGTCCGGCCGGTGAACACGTTGGTGATGCAGCGAACGCGGTCGATGAGGGCGAGCGTGTTCCCGGCCGTGACGAGCAGATTCATGGAGGCGCACCGAAGAGGGGCGAAGCGGGCTCGGCCACACTCATTCTACGCGGTGCCTCGCTCAGCGGCGCGCCTCGCTGGCGCGGGCGCCAATCTCCACCCGCTCCGGGCGCATGGCCGTCTCCAGGCGGTGAAGGTGCTGCCGCAGCGCTTCCTCCGGAGACGGGAAGACCTTGGCAAGCTGGCTGCGCAGCGGCCCCGGGTGGCGGGCGCCGCGGAGTTGCTGGAGGTACGCGAGCAGCGCCGTCTTCGCCTCGGGCTGGGTGCGCAGCATCAGGTGGACCCACGCCCAGGACTCGCGGTATTCCGGCGGGCTCATCTGATCGACCTCGCGCAGGCCTTCCAGCCGCGCCAGATCGGGCCGATAGTCTCCGGCGAGCGCCTTCTGCAAGTTCTCGACGTGGATGCCGTTGGTCCCGTGCAGGCCCGGGGGGAGCTCGAAGTATTCGGCCAGGCCCTCGTCCAGCCAGAGCGGAACGTCCTTGATGACGCCGTGGAGCAGCGCGTGCGTCAGCTCGTGGCGCAAGTCCTGGCGGATGCGCTCGCCCCAGTAGGTGTAGACGAGCAAGCGCTCCTTGGCGCCGACGGTAAGCGAGCCCGCGATGAAGAACGCCCGGCGCTTGGGCAGGGTCGGGTGGTGCGCCTTCATGTAGTGCTCGTAGCGATCCTTGGTCTCGAAAAGGTAGACCGACACCTCCGCAGCCCCCGGCGGCAAGAGCAACTCCTTGCACACCTGATCGCGCAGCTCGGCGAGCTCGCGGAAGAGCGGCTGCTCGCGCTTGAGCTCGAAGTCGGAGTAGAAGACGTAGGGAGCGATGCGGAACGAGTATTCGCTGGGCTCGGCCGGAAGCCCGGGAACGGCCGCGGGCTTCTCGACCGCCTTGGGACGTTCCTTGCCGAACGGATTGAGGTGGAGCGGCTGGCAGCCGAAGACGAACGCGAGCGCCGCGAATGCCGCCACGCTGAGCCATTGACGGTGTCCGCCCAAGTGCAGTCGCGAGGCGTGGGGAGCATGATTCATGAACACCTCGGCACCTGACCCGAAGGACGTTCGGCCCCGTCCCGTCGGGAAGGGGCGACACCATAAGCACTCGGTCGGGATTTGACAAGGCGAGGTTGGCGGGGCCCCTACCCCACCGGCCTCCCCTTGCGGAGGTTGCGCTCCACCTTGGCGCGGGTGGCCGCCTCGATCTCGCGCCACCAGCGCTTCCAGCCCATTCGGCCGCGCAGGCCCCACGCCAGATACCTGCGCAGGAAGCGCAGTTTGTCGGTGCGCGTCAGCCCCGGATGGTCCTGGAAGCTGGTGTGCAAGCGGGCCAGGTTCTGCAGGCGCCGCCCCCGACGCAACTTGCCGTGGCGCCTTGCCCCAACCAGGTCGATGAACCACACGGAGAGGGGCGGCGCGGCCGCGCCCTCTGTTGTTTCGGCAGCAGCGGCGACTTCCTTGACTCCCTTCGCCGCGATCCGCCACCCGGCCGGGCTCACCAGTAAGTTTGCCCCCTTGAGATCGCGGTGCGACAGATGGCGGGCATGCAGCCCTCGAATCAGCCGTGCCACCTGGTCGATCAACGGGCGGAGCACAACCTGGCGCCCCGCGGGGGCCAGGCGAGACACGAAGGCAACGAGCTCCACGGCATCGGGGACCTTTTCCGTGAGAAGATAGCCCTCGCGGCGCAGGCCGTGGCGGATGCGATGCCATACCGCCAGGGGCCGTGGGGTCGGCAGGCCGCGCAGACGCAGCCCGTGGCCCATGACGTGGGAGCGCAGCGCCGGCGTCGGACGCACCAGCGCCACGAACGGATCGGTCCAGGTCGTGACGGAGAAGCGCTTGTAGATCACCGGGCGCACCTCTTCGCCCCGTTTCAGCTCCAGCTCGATCACGGACGACGACGCGGAGTGCTTGAGCACCTTGACGCCCGGCCAGGTGAAGGGCGCATCGGGATCGGCGAGAAAGGGCGCGAGGGCGTCGGGCGCCAGGTCCGCGACGGCATGGCCGAGGGCGCATGCGGAACTGACCTGCCGGAAGTAGCGGTTGACGCCCAGGCAGCGCGCGTCGTGGTGCCGCCAGAAGCGCAGGTTGGAGGCGAGCGTGCGCCGCTCCAGGTCGCGCGGCCGGTCCGCGTCGCGCTCCGAGGCGCCCCAGCGCTCTTCCTCATAGGCGCGCCAGGCGCGAAGTCGGTCGGCACGGCCGGAGCGCAGCATAAACCAGCGGTTGAGTACGACGAGATTGGCTCGGCTCGCGGGCCACGCCAGTGGCTCGCCCAGGCGCGTCCCGTTGAGGTCGATCAGGAAGAGGCGCAACTCGTCCCCCCCCTGGACCAGGACGTTGCCCGGGTGCAGATCGCGCTGTGTCACCCCCCCCCGGTGGAGGAGCGCCAGGAAGCGCCCCACGGTTTGGGCCAGGCGCGAGCGCACGACCGCCAGGCGGCGCCGGGGAAAGTGTTCCAGCGATTCCAGATAGCCATCGAGCGGATAGGCGTGCGGCAGGGCCCGCGTGATGAGGAAGCTATCGCCGTCCTCGGCCTCGCCGACGGCGAGCGCCACCAGCGTCGGTACGCCGCGGCCGGCGACTGCAAGGGTCGTTTCCAGTTCGCGCCGCGCGGGGCTGGTCCGACCAAGCGCTCGCGCCCAGTCCTTCTTGCCGGAGCGGTAGTGCTTGACGTACACGTCCGGGCCCGCCAACGCCACGTGGTAGACCGTCCGGTGGGGGCCCGTTTTGACCACGCGCGCCTGTCCCGAATGGGCCCACTCCTCGAGGCGCAGCCCGGTGGGATCGAACAGTTCCTCGATCTCCTCGGTCGAAAGGCCGTCCGGCCCGCCCTCGCGCACCTGCCAGGAAACGCCCGAGCAGGTCAGGTCGATGGTTCGCGTCATGGCCCTTTCCTCCCTCAGGCGCTGCGGGCCGCCCCGACCGCCAGCCGATCGAGCAAGTCGAGCCAGCGCTGCGCCCCGACGGCCACGCTGTACTCCGCCTCGAGAATGCGCCGGCTCGCCAGCCCCATGCGCCGGCGCAGCGCCTCGTCGCCCGCCAGGCGAGCGATGGCCTCCACCCACTCCTCGGTGTTCTCCGGCAGGAAGCCGTTCACTCCCGGGCGGACCATCTCGGGATGAACGCCCACGCGGTTGGCCACGACGGGCAGGCCCGCCGCCATGTACTGCAGCACCTTGAGCCCACACTTGCCGCGACTCCACAGGTCGTCCGGTATCCAGCTAATGCCGACGTCGGCAGCCGCAATGTCTTCCGCCTCGCGCGCCTCCGACCAGGGTCGCGGGTGAACCGGCAGGTGTCGCAGCTGGAGGAAGCGATCGCAGA
This sequence comes from Gemmatales bacterium, assembly GCA_038239195.1. GTDB lineage: Bacteria > Planctomycetota > Planctomycetia > Gemmatales > Gemmataceae > JBBSEZ01. The sequence continues at coordinate 3,892 of JBBSEZ010000023.1, read as the reverse complement.
TGAGGTCCAGCCGCAGCCCCGGCACGCGGCGGCCGACCTCCTCCAGCATCGGGGCCACCGCGCGCAGCCCTTGCAGCGTGCTGGACGACCCAACCCACACCAGGCGCGTCCCGTTGCCGTCCCGCGGGAGATAGCGGTTCGGATCGACACAGGTGGGCACCACGTGGACGCGCTCGCGCGGGGCGAAGCGCGCCGCCTGCTCGGCGAGGAAGGGGTTGCCCGCGACGACCGCGTCGCACGCCCGCACCAGGGTAGCGAAGCGCGCCAGGCGACCGGCACTACGTATCCCCTTGGGGGAGTAGGAGTCGCGCAGGAACACGGCGTCGTCGAAGTCGAAGAGAAGGTGGCGCACGCTAAGGCGCAACAGGGCGAGCTGCCAGCGCGGCAGGAGGGCGCGCTGGACCACGACGGTCGCACCGCGGAGCTCGCGGAACAGGCGCCAGCGGCCCCACCAGCGGCGCGGCAAGGCGCGGAGGTCGAGCTCGTGGCCGGCGCGCTTGAGCAGGGGCCGAAAGGCGGCGAAGCGGTAGCGGCAGCAGACGTGTTCGGGGCGGTCTACCAGGGCGGTCAATCGCACGGCGGTCCTCCCTGACCGGGGCTCGTGGATTTCTACTTGGGAGCGTTGGAGAAGGCTACGAGTGGCGCCGGTCCGTCATCGCCCGGCGTATCTCGCGCTGCGCGTCCGCCTTCTTGGCCGCCTGCCGCTTGTCGTGAAGCTGCTTGCCCCGACAGACGGCGATCTCGACCTTGGCCCGGCCGTTCTTGAAGTAGATGCGGAGTGGAACGAGCGTGAAGCCCTTCTGCGAGGCCTTGCCGGCGAACTTGAGGATCTCGCGCCGATGCATCAGCAACTTCCGCGCGCGCTTGGGCTTGTGGTTCATCCGGTTGCCCATCGCGTATTCCGGGATGTCGCTGCCGATCAGCCAGACCTCTCCGCCCTCGATCTTCGCGTAGGCGTCCTCCAAGATGGCGTGCCCGTCGCGCAGGCTCTTGACCTCCGTGCCCGTCAAGACGACCCCACACTCGAGTGAATCGAAGACCTCGTACTCGTGGCTCGCCCGCCGGTTGCGGCAGACGTCCTTGATCCCGTCCTCGTTCGCCTTGTCGTTGCGGGCCATCGTCCACTCTCCTGTTGTGGATGATAGCAGGACTGGTCCGCGAAAAGAAGAGAAGTCGATCGCGAGAACCGAGGCCCCAGCAAGCACGACTGCGGAAGATGGAATCGATCCGCGGTCCGGTATGTCAGATAGACAAATGAGAAGCCTCGCCCTCCCGAATGGTTCCCAGCCTGGGAGGGGAGCCAGAAACTTCTGCGCGGCACCCGGTTCGACGGGACGGCGATCCGGGCCCGCCTGCTTCGGCCTCCGCCTGTCTTCTTCCCGCCACGTGTGCGAGCCCGACCGCATCGGCCGGCTTGGCAAGCCGCCGTTCTCTCGGCACCGGATTTGCAAAGTTTCCCACTTTCGTTCGCGACGGGCGATCCCGCCGGGAAAGGCTGTCTCTCACACCTTGCAAAGGCCAACGCGATGAAAGCACTCTGCTAGCACGGGACGGGCGACGTCCGCATCGACAGCGTCCCCGACCCGAAGATCGAGCACCCGCGCGACGCGATCGTAAAGATCACGGCCAGTGGGGTCTGTGGCTCCGACCTACACCTCCTGGACGGCTTCATGCCGACGATGGAGAAGGGCGACGTGCTCGGCCACGAACCGATGGGCGAGGTCGTCGAGGTCGGCAGCGCCGTCACGAACCTGAAGAAGGGCGATCGCGTGGTCGTGCCGTTCACCATCTCCTGCGGCGACTGCTTCTTCTGCAAGAAGGCCCTGTTCTCCTGCTGCGATACGTCGAACCCGAACGCGGAGATCGCCCGCAAGGCGATGGGCCACGCGCCGGCAGGCCTGTTCGGCTTTTCCCACGTGATGGGCGGGTTCGCCGGCGGCCAGGCAGAGTACCTCCGGGTGCCGTTTGCCGACGTCGGCCCCATCAAGATCGAGTCGGGGCTTCCGGACGAGAAGGTGCTGTTCCTGTCCGACATCTTCCCGACGGGCTACATGGCCGCCGAGAACTGCCAGATGGAGCCCGGGGACACGGTGGCGGTCTGGGGCTGCGGGCCGGTCGCGCAGTTCGCCATCAAGAGCGCCTGGATGCTCGGCGCGGGCCGGGTGATCGCCATAGACCGGGTGCCGGAGCGGCTGAAGATGGCGCAAGAGCACGGCAAGGCCGAGACCATCAACTTCGACAAGGAGGGCGTCTACGACAAGCTCCAGGAGATGACCAAGGGCCGGGGGCCGGACCGCTGCATCGACGCCGTCGGGTGCGAGGCGCACGCCGCCGGCACCGTCGATGCGGTGCTGGACAAGGTGAAGGCGGCGGTGATGCTCACGACAGACCGGGCGCACGTGCTGCGGGAGGCGATCCTGTGCTGTCGCAAGGGCGGCACGATCTCGGTCCCCGGCGCCTCCGTCGGCTTCCCGGACAAGGTCCCGCTCGGCGCCTTCATGAACAAGGGCCTGACCATGAAGACGGGCCAGACGCACGTGCAGCGCTACCTCAAGCCCCTCCTGAAGAAGATCGAGGCGGGTGAGATCGACCCCTCCTTCGTCATCACCCATCGGCTGAAGCTCGACGAAGCGCCGGGCGCCTACAAGACCTTCCGCGACAAGAAGGACGGCTGCATCAAGGTGGTGTTGCAGCCCTGAGCATCGCTCGAGACAAGCGGTCCCTCCAACCGGGGCCTCTGGGGCGTGCCGGCCGCACAGGCCCTTCTTCGTTATCCCACCTCGCATGAATCCAGTACGTGAGGGGGGGCTCACCTCACCTTGAACGGTGCCCCGCCCCGGCACCGTCGGCGCGTCCTCATCAGGGCGTCGGCTTCGTCGCGGGATCCGGCTTGGGCCGGGCCTTGCCCGTCCCCTTGATGGGCATGATCATGGCTGTCATCTTCCTACCGTCCATCGTCGGCGGCCGCTCCACCTTGCCCACCTCGGCCAGCTTCTCCAGGACGGAGTCCAGCACCCGCCGCCCCTCCTCCTGGTGCTGCATCTCCCGGCCTCGGAACAGGACGGTGACCTGCACCTTGTCGTTGTGTTCGAGGAACTCGCGCGCCTTGGCGACCTTGGTGTCCACGTCGTGGTCGCCCGTCTTGGGCCGGACCCGGATCTCCTTCAGCTTCTGCTGGCGGACCTTGCCGGCCTTGTTGCCCTTCTGCGAGTTCGTGAAGCGCAACTTGCCGTAGTCGAGGATGCGGCAGACCGGCGGCCGCTCGTCGGCCGCCACCTCCACCAGGTCAAGGCCGGCCTCCCGCGCCTTCTCCAGGGCCTGCGCGGTCGGCATGAGGCCCAGCTGCTCCCCGTCGGCACCGATCAGGCGGATCGGGCTGATGCGGATCTGCTCGTTTCGCCGTGGGCCACGTTCGGGCGGCTGATCTCGGTCGTAGAGTCGAATACTCAGTCTCCTTGAAAGTGTGGACGCAGTCCGGGCCGAGGTCCGCGTCCGCCGTTCGATCCCCTCCGGGACCGGAGGGAGTTGGCCTGGCGGCCCGCCGTCTATACATTCTATCGTCAATTCCCGCCCTCGGCTACGCGCTTCCTCCCTCCCCGAGCCCCTTTCCCCCAAGGGGCTCCGGGAGGGACCCGCCAAGCCGCAAGCAGCGGGCCCTCGAAGTTCGCCGCTTGCGGGCTCGCGATCCCCGCTCCCGGATCTTTGGCCCCTCCCTGGCGCGGCAACGGGAGACTGCACGGCCCTGCTCGATCCCCCGGGCCTCGTCGCGGGGGGCGTTCGTCGTGCGCGGCCGGCCTCCCCTGAACTGAACGGAACGCCGGCCGCCGGGCTGGTCCCGGCGGCCGGTGGGGAGCAGGAGGCCTCTACTACGTGACCTGGGGCTCGGAAGGCT
>JBBSEZ010000022.1:0-42951 GCA_038239195.1 Gemmatales bacterium | reverse complement strand
CGTCGCCAGGGGCACCGCGTTCCAATCGGCGACCTTGATTCTCCCCCGGATCACCCCGTCTATCCACTCCTTGCTCCCCACCACAGGCGCCGGGTCCGTGAAGGTGGCCCCAAACGGGCTGAAGTCGAGGTGGCCCGGCACGCCGTTGCTGCTCGACGCCACGTTGTCGAACGCCTGGAGCAAGCCGAAGCGGTCGGTGCCCGTCTCGGACTGGCTCACGCTGCCGGCGTGCCAACTCCCGCTCTCCTGCAAAGCGTAGCCGTAACTCCCGCTCCCCGGCGACAGGGTCGCGCCCGGCCCGCTGTCGATCCGGCTGCAGGTGCCGCCGCCTGACTCGGTGCGGCTGAACGTCTGCTGCTTCGAGTTGCCCGTTTCCGTCCAACTCGCCGCCTCGCTGCCCTGCACCCCTTCGCTAAAACTGCCGCCCGTGTTGCTCCCGCTCTCGCTCAGGCTGTAGCCGTCGCTGCCGCCTACCGTCTTGCTGTAGGCGCTCGTCAGCGAGTTGCCGCTCTCGGCATAACTGGTGCCGTTGCTCCCCGTCTCCCGCAGGCTGAAGCCCGAGGTGCCGCTCGTCGTCTCGCTCAGGCTGTAACTGTCGCTCGTGCTCCCGGTGGCGGTGTAGCTCCCGCTAATGCGGTTGCCGCTCTCCTGCCGCGTGCTCGTGCCTCCGTCCGACTGCCCCACGGCGAAGCTGCCCCCCGCGTTCGTCCCGCCGTCTTGCAGCGTGACCGTGCTCGTCCCGCTGCTCGTGCGGCTGTAGGCCCCGCTCAGGACGTTGCCCGACTCCTGTAGTGCGGCCCCGACCACGCTGACCTCGACGTAGGAGGCAGCCCCTGGCGCGTAACTGCTGCTCTCCCGGATGGTGACGGTGCTGCTGTCGCTGCCCGAGCCGCTGTAGCTGCCGCTCAGGTCGTTGCCCTGCTGCCACGTGCCGCCCTGCGCGATTTGCTTGCCCAGGATGTAGCTGCCAGCGCCATTGCTCCCCGTCGCGGTCAGAGACGTGCTACCCGTCGTGGCCGAGGACTGGCTATCGCTGCCGCTGTACAAGTTGACTGCCTGGAGCTTCGCCGTGGCAGTCGTCGCGCTCTGGCTGAGGCTGTAGCCGGTCCCGGTGGCCAGGTACGTCCCGCTCTCGCTCACCCCGCTGCTCGCGCTGCTGTTGGTCGCGATCGTCGCGGCGCCGCTCAGGGTGTTCCCGCTGTCCTGGGTGGTGGTGCCCGTGGAGTCGGCCAGCCGGCCCTTCCCAGGCTTGCGGAAGGGCCGGCTGGCTCGCCAACTTGCTCGCGTCCGGGTTGTCAAAGAGCGGGCGTCCTGCCGCTTGCGGCGCCAGGACGAATGATATCCTATTCGCCCACCCTGCGCCCGGCGCCCCGGCGCCGCTCAGTCGGCGGGGACAACGCGGACGACCTTGCCCTCGACCTGGAGATCGACCCTCTGGACCGTGGGCCCCTGTCGCATTGGCCCCGCGAGGGCGCTTTCGAGAGTGCGGCGGTAGTAGACGAGGTGATCGCCGTAGGTGAGGACGCAAACGGGGGGCGGGGGGGCCTGCGAACGGCCTTCCGCGAGGATTGGCCCTGGCGGACGAAAATGCGCCGGGAAAGCCCGCCGCTCATCGGCATTGTAGAGGCGCGAGCCCCGGCGAACAACGGGGATCGCGTTTGGCACCCATCTGCCCTCCGAAAACGAGCCGGCGCCGTGGTAGAATCTCGATGAGTATGGCCGTCGGCCCCTTGCTCTCGGAGCCGCCTCATGAAAACCCACGAGCCCCACGAAACGCCGAATGAGCGACAAAAGAGAGGCGCTTTTAACGGTCCCGGGCAGGTCTTGAGTGGGCCCGCCCGGCGTCGCTCGCCGTCGCCCGTTGGCCCTGAAACGGCGGGGCCGAGCCGTCACCGCACGGGCTTTGACGGCTGGTGGAGGGCGCGCGACTTGGCCGAGAGCGCCGACAACCTCGGCCGTGCTTCCCGTCGCCCAACGGCGCCCAAACGAGGGGGCCGGGCCGTCACCACACGGGCGGTAACGGCTGGCCAGGCGCCTCGCAGACAGGCCGGGGCCGGCGCGGGAACGTCCTGGTTCCCGGAGCCCCCGAATGGCCCTCAAACCCGGGGGCCGCACCGTCACCCAACGGCTTTTGCGGACGGGCCAGGCTTCGGCGCACGGCAGGGGAACGTGGGCCCACCCAGCACGTCGGGGACTCGGAGCAACGCGGCCCTCCACGCGGGTGGGTGGTCGCTCGCCGTCGGCGAATGGCCTGCAAAGGGAAGGCCCCCACCGACACCAAACGGGTTTTTCCGGAGGCGCGTTGGTCGCGGCGGTGGGGCGCTGCTCCGGGACTTCGGGGGGCCCTCAGCCCCAGCCACGGCTTCGAGGCGCCCATCTCCCCGCGACGAGAGGAATGGCTGCTTGCCCATGTTCAACTACCTTGCGACCGCCTGGTTTCGCCGCCTCGGCGCCCCCTGCTTCCGCATCCACGGCAAGGGCCGGCGCGAGGCCGCCTGGCGCACCATCGACGTGATCGCCACGCACAGCCGCGACGCCAACAGTCGCTGGCCCCGCTTCCTGTTTCGCGGGACCTGCATCACCTGGACGGCCTCCGTCATCGCCGTCGGCTGGGACTTCGCGGAAGAGGTGTTGCGCGAGCAGACGAGCGAGCCGGCGTCGCGCGAGCGGCCCGTCGAGGTGGCCGGGGGCCGGCTGAGCCACCTGGAGCGGCGCTCCGCGGCCGGGGCCGAGCCGTGGGCCACCGCCAGCGAGGTGCTGGCGCACGAGTGCGGGCATACCTGGCAGGCGGGCTGGCTGGGGCTGGCGTACCTGCCGGCGGGCGCCGCGGTGACGTGGTTCCGCGAGGGGCCGCGCTGGTGGCACGGCTTCGAGAACCAGGCGAGCGAGGAAGGGCTCTTCGGCGGGATCGTCAACGGGTCGGTGTGCGAAAGGCTGATGGCCCGGCTGCGGCTGGGGTAAGGGGGCAAGAAGCGATGCGCTCGTACACGACGGGGCCGGGTTGCGGCTACCCGTCCCGCAACAAAATGGCGCCGACCTCATACCACCCCTCGGCGCACACGTGCGTTCGCACCACGCGGGCCGCGACGATCATCTCCGGCGTGTTCGGCGTTGCCGGCAGATGCAGCCGAACGTTCTTGCTGGCCAGCTCGCCCGGTAGATAGAAGCCGATGCCGTTCAGCGAGACGTCCTTGCCGTGACATGCCAGGGGCGCCCCGACGCTGCCGTCTTCGTGGACGCAGCGGACCTCGAGCGGATAGTTCCAGAGGAGCCGCTCCTCGGCCCGACCGTGGAGGTTGACCTGCAAGTGCTTGCGCACGCTCTCGACGATCAGCGGGCCGACGACGGCGAGCGCCTCGTTGCCCTGGCCCGCGCTGCCGTTCAAAGGCCGGACGTCTACCCGCACTGTGGTGCGCGCCTGGACCTTGAACGGGACCGGAGAGCGCGGCTCGACGACCTGGACGTGGACCTCCAGAGTGGGCGACAGCCCGGTCCAGCGCTGCCAGAAGCTCTGGGGGGCCTGCATGTGGAAGAGCAGGCTGCGGGCGTCGGCCGACACCGTCTTGCCCTTCCAGTGCTCGCGGAAGCCGACGAGCCGCTCGCGGATGACCTCGGCCGTCAGCGTCGTGCCGAAGCGCGTCTGCAAGGCCTCGGCCTCGCTGGCGCGGCGCGGCGGCAACGCGGATCGCTTCGTTGGGGCGGCCGGGCCGGGCACCGCCATCGTCCCGGGGGCCCCGGCCTTCTCCAGGGCCAGCACCAACTCGACGCAGCTGGGCCAGCGGCGTTGCGGATCGGGCGACAGCGCGCGGGCCACAAGGGGCCGGTCGGCCTCGGGCAACAGGTTGAGGCAAGGCGCCCCGGAGGGGCCTCCCGGCCTTGCCGGCAAGGCGCCGGTGAGCAATTCGTGATAGATCAGGGCCAGGCTGTATTGGTCGGAGCTCGGGCCCGCCTGGCCCGCGAAAAGCTCGGGGGCGGAATAGCGCGCGTTGAGGGCCCCGACGGCCTGCCCCGCGGGGAGCCAGAAGAGCGCCACCAGCCCGAAATCGACGAGCACGACCTGTTCGGCCTGGAGGCCCAGGCTGCGGGGGCTCAGTCCCAGGTGGGACAGGCGATGCGTTCGCGCCAGTTCGTCGAGCGCCTCGGCGGTGGTGTGCAGGTCGGCCAGCAGACAGGGGCGCGGCAGGCCGGACAGGCCCTGGGCGAGGGCCTCCTGGAGGCAGTCGCGCAGGGAGCGCTCGGGAGGGCTGCTGGCGAAGACGAGTCGGCCCGGCGCGCACTGCAAGACTTCCAGGGGCAACAGGGCGGGGTGGCGCAACGCCGTCAGCCGGGCCAGGGGCTCGCAGCCCTCCCCGCGGAAGCCATACACGACCTTGACCGTGCGCGGGCTGCCGTCCACGGCGCGGGCGCTCCAGGCCTCGCTGAGCGGGGCGCTGCTCACCTGCTCGACGAGCTCCAGGCCCGCCGTGCCGGGGGACAGCGGGGGGCGGGTGGGGCGGGCGTACTTGCCGATCGCCTTGAGCTGCCGCGTGGTACGGCGGGTGGTGCTGTCGAGCCTATCTCGCGGGGCGCTGGGGGCCAGGGGCGGGGCAACGGAGACAACGGAGCCACTGGCCCCGACGACTTCGGTCTGTCCGGCGAACAGGGCGTGGATGAAGTCGGAGCAAGACGGGAAGCGCTCCTCGGGCGACTTGGCGAGGGCGCGCGCGACGGCGGCGCGGTCGGCCTCGGGCAGAGGGGCCAGGTTGGGGGAGCCCTGCAAGTGATGCACCATCAACTGGCGGGCGTTCTTGCCGGTGAACGGCAGGGTGCCGGTGAGCAATTCCTGGTAGACGACGGCAAGGCTGTACTGATCGCTGTGCGGGCTGAGCGAGCCCTGGAAGACCTCGGGCGAGGCATAAACGGGCGTGATGGCGCCGAGCTGCACGAACGAGCCGCTGGTGCTGGGACACGGAAGGTCGTTGACCAGCCCGAAGTCGCCGACCTTGACGTGGTTGCTGATCAGGAAGAGGTTTTGCGGCTTGATGTCGAGGTGTTGGAGGTTGTAGCGCGCGTTCATCAGGTCGAGCGCCTCGGCCGCCTCGCGCAGGAAGCCGAGGAGCCGGTCGCGCGCGATGCCGAGCTTGCCGGCCTTGCGCTCGGAGTCGTAGAGGTCGAAGAGGTTGTGGTCGGCCAGCTCCAGGACGATGACGAGCTCGGAGCCGACGCGCTCGACGCGCTCCATCGACAGGATGAACGGGTGGCGGATCGTCTTGACGCGCTGGATGGCGCGCAATTCCTCCTCGGCGGGAGCGTTGACGTCGAGATCGTGGAGGGCGCCGGGGACGAACTTGATGGCCTTGAGCAGCCCGCCGGGGGCCTCGCACTTCCACACCTCGCCGAAACCGCCCTGGCCGAGGGGCGCCAGGAGCCGATAGCCCGGGATCGGCTCGGTGTTGGGTTGTCGGGCGATGCGGTCGTCGGTGACGAGATCGTCACATGTCATGGTAGGAGTGCCTTCGCGGGGAGAGGGTATCCGGGCAATCCTAAGTCAGAATTCGGGGCCTGTCCAATTTGTGCGCTCCCGCCCGAACGAGCCTGCGCCGCCAGAGCGACGGTCCTCGCCTATCCCGGGACAGCGGCAACCTCGACGAGGACTTCACCCACCGGGCGGCGGGATCGTGGGCTTCCCGATGGTGGGCTCGACGCGGGCGTTCCATCGGGTACAATGAGGACCAACCAGCCAGAGGGGCAAAGGAGGGGCCATGCCTTCACCATTTCCAGGGATGAATCCCTACCTGGAGCAGGACGACGTCTGGCACGATTTTCACGAAGCATTCTTGCCGCATTTGCGGGAGCAAATCGCCAGCCAGCTCCCGGCCCACTACATCGTGAAGATCGACGAACACGTTTACATCCACGAACCGGCCGCCGAGCACCGGACCTTCCTGGGACGTGGCGACGTCTTGGTGGCTTCCCGGCGGCCGCCTGCTGTCGAGGGAACGGCAACCGCGCCTGCGGCCACCGAGGCCCCGGCCCAGATTACGCTCTCCTCGGTGGACGTCGAGGGGATCGCTTACCTCGAAATCCGGGACCGCCGCGACCGTCGGCTGGTCACCGTGATCGAGTTGTTGAGCCGCACGAACAAGAACAGCGCTCCCGACCGCGCGCAGTATCTGGGCAAGCGCGGCCAACTGCTGGGCAGTTCGGCCCACCTGGTGGAGATCGATCTGTTGCGCGGCGGGCCGCGCATGCCTTTCGCGACCGAGTTGCCGGAGTGCGCCTACTACGTCCTGGTCAGCCGGATGGAGAAACGCCCGCAGGCAGGGCTCTGGCCGATCCAGCTGCGCGAGGCGCTGTCGGTCATCCCGATTCCGCTGCGCGAGCCCGACCCGGACGTCCGGATCGACCTGCAAACCGTCCTGCATCACGTGTACGACGGGGCTCGGTACGGCAACTACGTGTACGAGGGAGCGCCCCAGCCGGCCTTGAGCGCGGCGGACGCCGCCTGGGCGAGACAGCTGGTGTCGGCCCCGGCGTGAAAGGTGGCCAGGGCTCGCGATGCCCTTCACGTCGTTGCTGGCCGGGCCTGCTCGGCGCGCATCTCGTCGATCAACGGCCAGAGCACGTCCACGCTGTCCTTGAACAGGTCGCCGATGAGGACGTCGGTGACTTCTCCCTTGAGGTTTGGGTGGCGGCGGATGAACCGCCCGAAGCTGAAGCCATCGTAGAACTCGCAGACCAGCCGGCGCATGCGCTCCATGCCCTTGACGAACTCCGGCTCCCACTTGCGCAGCTGCGCCTCCGACGTGTCGTTGTTCGCCAGCCCCTCGGCCACGCAGTCGGCCGCCATCGCGCCGGACGTCAGGGCCAGCAGCACGCCCGAGGAGTAGAGCGGGTCGAGGAAGCCGAAGGCATCGCCTACCACCACCCAGCCATCGCCGGCCGCCTGGCGCGAGCGGTACGAATACTCCTTGGCAGCGCGGAACGGGCCGGTGCGGCGGGCGTTGGCGAGGCGCGGCTTCAGGCCGGGGCAGCGCTCGACCTCCTCGAAGTAGATTGCCTCGAGGTCCTTGGTGTCGCGCTCGAGAAAGAGGTAGTCGTAGCCCGCCACGACGCCGACGCTGAGGACGCCGTTGTGCAGCGGGATGTACCAGAACCAGCCCTTCTTGCCTTCGGTCTGCAAAACGAGCGTGGCGCCCTCGTCGCGCCCGGTGTCGCGGTAGGCGCCCTCCCAGTAGGCCCACAGGGCCCCTTTCTTCAGGGCCGAGTCCCAGTCGCGCAGGCCGAGCCGGCTGGTAATCATCGAGCTCTGCCCGCTGGCGTCCACCACCACGCGCGCCCGCACCTGGCGCTCGCTGCCGTTCTCGTCCTGGAGGCGAACGCCGACGGCCCGGCTGCCCTCGAACAGCACTTCGAGGACGCGCACGCCCTCGTGGACTTCGACGCCGTGCTCGCGGGCGTTGGCGAGCATCAGGTGGTCGAACTCGCCGCGGAGCACCTGCCAGGTCTGCGAGCACTCGTGGGGGTTGTGGTCGATGAAGTAGAACGGCTCCGAGAGCCGGCCGTGCTGGTTGACGAACTGGACGCTGTACTTCTTGACGAAGTGACTGCCCTTCATCTTCTCGAGCATGCCCAGGCGCTTCAGCACCCAGTAGGTGTGAGGGATCAGCGACTCGCCGATGTGGAAGCGCGGAAAGTGCTCGCGCTCGAACAGTTGCACGCGAAGGCCGCGCTGGGCGAGCAGCGTGCTGATCGTCGAGCCGGCGGGGCCCCCGCCAATGACGACGACGTCGGGCTCGCCAGGGGACAGAGAAGGAGCGTTCGCCATGAATGAGGTTTCCTCTTCGAGCTCAGCGCCAGGCGCTGACGTCTTCTTCGTGAGGCCGGCGGGCAGCGCGAAGCAACTCGCCCAGCCGCTTCAGGTCGGCGGGAGGCAGGTGCCCGAGCTGGCGAGCGTGGCAGGCGCGGAGCGGCCCGGCGATCTGCTCCAGCAGGGCGAGCCCGCTCTCGGTGAGGCCAACGCGCACCACGCGCCGGTTCTCGGGGGGCCGATCGCGCGTGACGAGCCCGCGCTCGGCGAGCTTGTCGAGCATGCGCGTGACGTCGGGAGCGCGCGACACCAGCCGATTGGCCAGGGCCAGCGTCAGGACGGTCTCCGGGAGCGACGCCTTCAGCAGCCGCAGCAGGTTGTACTGCTGCGCCGTCAAGTCGTAGCCGGCGAACAGGTCGTCCTCCATCGCGCGCAGCCGGTCGTAGGTCCGCCACAGGTTCAGGAAGACCTCCTGCTCCAGAGAGTCGAAGCGCGCCGCGCGGGGGGGGCTTTTCGTCATGGTGGCATTTTAGTCGTCAGGACAACAGTTGTCCAGACAATTGTCAGGAGGAACGCCAAGCCGGAAGCGGCGAGCCTCCGGCGCAATTCCGCTTGCGACTTAGCGTTCCGTGCCAGGCGGAGCGCCGATGATCGGCAGCGCCAGCCCACCCACTTTCTCGACGCCGCGGGCCTGCGTGATGCGGCAGATTTGCCCATACGAGCACGTCTGCGTGCAGTGCTCCGAGCGCGGCGCCAGTGGGAAAACGCCCTGGCGGACCTGGCTCACCAGGGCGATCACCCAGTCTTGCAGTACCTCGCGCACGGCGTGCCAGCGCTTGCCGTCGTCGAGCCATTGCGTCACGTTGCGGCCCGGCAGGGCCACCTTGGCGCCGGACTCGCCGACCAACCAGTAGGCGAGCCCGAGCGGGCGCGCCTTCTGGCCGGCGAGGAGGACCGCCTCGACGGCGAGGGCGTAGAGCGTCAACTGGAGGCGGCGAAACTCGGCCAGGTCGGCGCCAGTGTAGTGACTTCCCCGACCCGTTTTGTAGTCGATGATCCAGAAGCCGACGCCATCGGCCAGGTCGGCCAGGTCCACGCGGTCGATGCGCCCGCTGATGCGCACCTCCGTCTCTCCCGAACGCAGCACCAGCGGCGCGTTGGGCACCTCTCCCTCAGGCGCTGGCAGGCCGAAGTCGATCTCGAAGAAGTGGGGGCGCGGGGCGACGCCCTTCTCCTGCCACGGCTTGAGGAACTTCTCCCAGTGGCCCGGGTAGCGCCCCGCCACGCGGATCAGCCGCAGGCTCTCCAGGCGCCACAGTTCCTTCGACGCGGGGCTGGGAGCGCGCTGCACGTCCTCCGCGACTGCGGAGGCGATCTCCTGGAGCACCTCGGCCTCGGTGTCCGGCGTCGGCGCGTGCGTGCCTTCCTTCTTCAAGCGCTGGTGCAGGCGCGCCAGGGCGCGGTGAAAGGCCTGGCCGCGCCGCGTCACCTCGATCTCCTCGCGCGGGTCTTCGAGCGGCTCGAGGCGCAGCACGCTCTTGAGGAAGAAGCGGAACGGGCAGGCGACGTAGTCCTCCAGCGCCGTCGGGCTGATGATGCGCTCGGGGCGGAACAGTTCGTTCACGCGGGCGATCGTTGCGGCGTCGCGGAACAGCCCGTCGTAAGGCGTGTGTTCCTTCACGTGGAAGCGCTGCTTCACCAGATTGGCGGCATCGACCAGGTTGGCGCGGAGGTCGAGGGGCAGGCCGGCCGCTGGCACGCTTCCCGCGAGCGCCACGCGCACGCGCAACTCCGCTGGCGAGCGGGGCGGCTCCGTGTCGTAGCCTTCGATCAGCATGCGCTTCCGGGTCGTGACCGGCAGTTCGAGGGCCTCCTCCCGGAAGCAGTCGCGTACGGTGAGGAGGAACGAGCTGGGCAGGAGCTCCTGCCCGCGCTCATCGACGGCGGGGTAGCTGAGGACCAATCCTTTGCGGGCCCGCGTTATCACCTGATAGAACAGCAGCATCTCGTCGGGCAGGGCGTCGGCGGTGCCCGAGAGCTCGACGCCGGCCTGCTCGAACGACTGACGGTCGGGCTCGTCCATCAGGGCGGAGGGCGCTCCCAGGCGCGGGAAGGCGCGTTCGCCCAGGCCCATGACGAAGACGTGGTCGGCGTCGAGGTGGCGCGCCAGCGGGGCCGACAGCACGCGCACCCGCCCCGGCCCGTGGGACGTGCGCGGCAGGCTCGTCATGCCCGCCAGCGCCGTCAGGCGGCGCTGGAACGTCCGGGCGTCGAGGGCTCGCCCGCCCTGGCCCTCGCGCTCCAGCCAGCGACCCAGTTCGTCCCAGAGCGCCGACAGCACCACGCGGTCGGGCTCGTGCGCCTCGGCCGCAGCGCGGATGCCGAGGTCTTCGGCGAAGTGGCGCAGCCAGGCGACGTACGCGTGCAGAGGGGCCTTGGCCGGCGCCCCGTCCCAGGCGCGGAAGAAGCGCTGGAGAAAGGCGCGGCACTGTTTGGCCAGTTCGTGCGTGCGGCGGCGGCGCGACTCCTCCGCCTGCTCGTCCTCCAGCCCTTCCTGCTGGCGCTCGGCCCAGCGCTCGACGGCGGTGAGGTAGGCCCCCCGGCCACGCGGCTCGCCCAGCAAGCGCAGCAGCGCCTCGGCGCGCAGTGGCAATTCGGGGCTGTCCATCTCGGGCCAGGTCGGCTGAAAGTAGGTGTGCCGCAGCAGCGCCGTCACGCCGGAGAAGGGCCAATCGTCCTCGGGCAGGCGCAGGGCGCGCAGCAGCAGGGCCACCGCGGGACTGCGGACGAGCGGGTCGGCGCCTTCGAGGTCGAGCGGGAGGTCGTACTCGGCGAAAACCTCACGCAAGAGGTCCGCATAGGGCGAAAGGTCGCGCAGCACGACCAGCACCTCGGCCGCGGGCGTGCCGGCCAGGAGGAGCTCCTTGATCCGCCGTGCCACCATGCGCGCCTCGCCCACGATGCCGGGCGCTTCGAGGAACGTCAGCCCGGTCGCGTCGTCGGCCTGCACCACCTTGCGCAGGGGCCGGAAGAGCTGACGCTCGAGGTGAGCGAGGCCGGCCGGCCGCGAAAAGAGGTGCGTCCCCTTTTCGGAAAAGGGGACGCACTTCTTTTCTTCGAGGGGCCCGAGCGACCGCAGCCGCTGCCGCGTGGCCCGCGAGCGCGCGAACAGTTCGGCCCGCTCCTCGCCGTCCTCGTCGGGCAGCGCGATCCAGGCCTCCTCGGCCCCCGCGACCAGCGCTTCGAGCAATTGGTGTTCGGAGCGCGTAAAGTCGCTGAAGCCATCGAGGAAGAGGGCTCGCACGTCGGCGAACGGCTGGCGCTGGCCGGCGCGCAGCAACGCGCAGGCGTGGGCCCCGCGCCCCTCGGCGTCGTGGAGGTGCTGGCGGCGCAGCTCGCGCGCGTAGCGCGCGTAGATGCGCGCCACCTGCCGATCCTTGAGCCCGATGGCAGCGCCGTTGATTCGCCGGCCGACGGGCCCTTCGGTGCCGCGCCGGTACGCGGCGCGCGCGAAGGCCCAGGGGGAGGTGCCCGACGCCTGGAGCTCGACGAGCAGGGAGAGCAGCCCCTCGCCGAAGCCACGCGTGTCGGAGACTCGCGCGAAGTGCGACAGCTCGCCGCGCTCGTGAAGGTTGGCGACGACGTCGTCGAGCAACAGCCGGCGCTGGACGTCGGAGAGGGAGCGCGCCAGGGGGTCGTTCGCGCGCAGAACGTCGCCGACGAGGTCGGGGAAGGTACACAGGCGGAAGCCGCACAACGCGCTCGCGCCTTCGAGGAGGCGCTCGCGCGCAGCGTAGGCGGCGCGGTGGGTGGGCGCCAGCCAGAGGGTGGTGCCGGGCGCGGCCCGGGTGCGGGCCCGGAAGACGTCCAGCAGCGCCGCCGTCTTGCCGGAGCCGGCGGGCCCGGCGAGCAGACAAACCTTGCTCATGCGTTCTTCGGCCTCCCTCGGGCTCTGGTGTCATTGTCCATTTTACAAGGCGCGACGCCAGGGCAAACAGAAAGGGGCGGCATCGTCGTCTTGATAGAGGAGGCAGCGGCGCTCACAATCAATGCGTAGCGACAAGCGTCCGTCTTGTCGCCGGCAACGAATGAACGTCACGTCCAGAGAAAGGCTCGACAGGCGAGGACGCTTGTCGCAACGAGAAGAGGCACGTGGAACCGCGTTATCCCACCCCACGCGAACTGGTCGAGGCGCTGCAAGCCCGCGCCGCGGGGGCGCGTGCGCAGTTCGGGCAGTTGCTGCGCGAGCCGTTGGGGCAGCTGATGGATCGGTTCCTGGCGCGGCACAACTTCGACGAGGATCGCGCCCTGCTCACGCT
The DNA here is from genome assembly GCA_038239195.1 of Gemmatales bacterium. Classification (GTDB taxonomy): domain Bacteria; phylum Planctomycetota; class Planctomycetia; order Gemmatales; family Gemmataceae; genus JBBSEZ01. Next base: position 30,843 of record JBBSEZ010000022.1, on the reverse strand, counting down.
GCACGCCCTGCACGCGGCCGAGACGTACGTGCGCGCCACGCCCGGCGCTCCCTTCGACCGGATGACATGGGCGGCCTTCCGCGGCGCCGTGCTGCTTCACGTCGCCAAGGTCGCCTTCCAGCCTTACGCCGGACAGCCCGTCCCGGCCGACGGCTACGCCGGCCCACCGCCCCTGCCCGAGGCCCCGCAGTACTCCAGCCGAACCTTCTTCCGGCCCTACGAGCGCGTCGGCAACCACTGGTTCGGCGGCGACTGGTTCGGCGGGCTGCTGGCGCCCGACGGTGCCCTGTGGGTGCTGATCGCCGACGTCACGGGCCACGGCTATTACGCCTACCTCCTCGCCGCCGCCCTGCCCGAGGTGTGGGAGCACTGCTGGCACTCGCTGCCCTCCCCCGAAACGCAACCAGCGCAGGTGCTGGCCGCCATGCACCACCTGCTGGTCGATTGCCTGCCCGACGGCGTGTTCGTCGAATGCACCCTGGCCCGCCTCGCCCCGGACGGCACCGCGCTGGTCGCCCCCGCGGGAGGCAGTCGCCTGCTGTTGCTGCGCCGGGGCGCGCGCCGGCCGGAACTGCTCAAGCTGCGCGGCACCTGGCTGGGGCTGAGCCCGCCGACGGTTCAGGACCAGCACCACTGGTCGCTGGCGCAGGGCGACGAGTTGCTGCTGGCCAGCGACGGCGTCTTCGACCAACTCGCCGACGGGGGCGGGGCCGAGGCGCTCGCGCTCCCGCGCGGCGCCCTGACGCTCTTCGACGCGCTCCGCGAGCAGTTGCGCGCGGCGCTGGCCGACGGGCCTCAGAAGGACGACATCACGATGGTGCTGCTGCGCCGGCGCGGCCGGGCCGAGGGGGAGGGCCTGGCGTCGCTCACCGAGGCCCCCACGCACCACAGGGCCGGCGATGTTCCAGTGTGACTGCCCGCCCGACAACTGCGCCGAGCGCGTCGGCCTCTACCAGCAGGGCGACCGCGCCGCCGGCGACGCGCTGGCCCTCAAGTTCACGCCGTTGGTGCGCAGCATCGTGCAGCGAGTGCTCGGCCCCGGGCAGCGCGGCGAGTGGGACGACGCCTGCCAGACCATCTTCCTGCGCCTGTTCGGCAACCTGCACAAATGGGAGCGCCGCTGTCCGTTTTGCAAGTGGCTCGCCGTCGTCGCCGCGCGCCGCGCCATCGACCTCGGCCGGCTCCAGGTGCCCTCGGCCCGCGTGGCGCTGGAGCAGGTGCCCGACACGCGCCCCGCCCCGCCTGATCGGGAGATGGTGGAGCGCATCGCGCAGATCGTGGCGCGCTTCCCGGCGGAGTGGCGCGAGGTGTGGGAGTGGTGGGTGCAGGGCGTCAAGCGCGACGACATGGCGAAGCGGGCGGGCAAGTCGCTGCGGACGATCCAGTACTGGCTGGCGGAGATGCTCGACCAGGTGCGCGAGTCGCTGGCGGAGTGAGGCGATTCCCTCACCCCCCGGCCCCTCTCCCAGAACGGGAGAGGGGGAGAGTGTTGGTGGACGGTCCGGGGAGAAGGTGGCGCTTCCTTGTCTGGCTCCCCCTCTCCCGTTCTGGGAGAGGGGCCGGGGGGTGAGGGAATCGCCCTCACGATCGCCCTGCCCCGACCGGCTCATGGGCGTCCTGCCCCGCCGTAGCCCCCCCGGCGGGCGCCAGGGCGCGTCCTGCCCGCGCCACCCCCGGCAGCCAGCTCAGCAGCGCCAGCGGCCAGAGCCCGCGCAGCGACCTCGCCAGGCGCTCCCAGAGCGGATAGCCCGTCACCGCCTCGCCGTCGTCGCCGACGAGTTGCAGCCCGGCCGCTGGCGCCACGCCCGGCGCATCGGCGGGGCGCTGCGCCGTCGCGAAATCGACGTCGCGCAACTGGCCCCAGAAATCGAACGCGTGCGCCAGGGCGGCGGCGCGCACCTGATTGGGCTGGCGCGAGTTGAACGCCAGCCAGAGCCGGGCCGAGCCTCGCCCCAGCCGGGCAAGCAGGGCGTGGACCGCTTGGGCGGGGACGAACGACAGCAGGATGGTCAGCATCAGCAAGCTGAACGTGCCCAGCCCCCCCATCATCATCGCGATGCCGACGTGCAGCATGACGGCCGCCGTCACCACAGGCCAGCGCAAGCGCGGGAACCACACCAGGAACGGGAGGCCCAGTTCCAGCGCCAGCGTGAACAGGGCCCCCGCGTTCATCGCCAGCTCCCACACCCAGCGGTGCTGAGTCAGCGATCGCAGCGCGGCGGTGGCCGCCTCCGATCGCGGGCCCGCGAACTCGTAGTTCATTGTCGTCTGCCACAGCGCCGTGCCGTTCCACCACGCCGCGCCTTGCAACTTGCTGGCGCCCGACGCGAAGTAGATGATGCAGAAGTGGACCTGCAACAGCCTCAGGGCGAAGTTGGCCGACGGCCGTGGCGCTGGCCTCAGTAGCGCGGGGACCGGCTTGTGCCGGTCGAGCGCGCGCCGCATCACGCGGTAGCGTGCGATGAGCCGATCGACCGACAGGGCCGCCCCGCACGGCGAGAACATCAGGTAGAGCAGTAGCAGGGCGAGCATGGTGTCCATGCCGAAGGTCGCCAGGGTGGCGCGGTGTACGTAGCTCAGGGCCGTCACCCAGGCCAGCACCGACGTGACGCGCGTCCCCACCCCCAAGGTGAACAGCCCCACCACCACGAGCATGGCGTAGTGCAGTACGAGCATCGCGGTGGGATCGGTGAGGTGAAACCAGACCGAGAACATCGCCTGGCCGCGCGTCATCGCCACGCCGGGGTCCATGCCCCAGCGCTCGCGATAAGCGACCACCTGGTCCCACGACATTCCGGGGACGGGCCGGCCCACCGGCTCGGGCTCGACCCAGCCATCGGGCGGGGGCAGGCCGGGCATCTCCCGGCGCAGCGAGTTGGCGGTCTCGACGTTGAGCCAGGCGTCGGCGCCGAACAGTTCCTGCAACTGGAGCCCTTGCAGCACGTGAACGTACAGCAGCATCAGGCCGCAACAGATGCGGATGAGGCCGAGGACCGTCGGGTCGGCGGGCTTGAACCAGAAGTCGTGCCAGCCGGCGACGAACGACCGAAAAGCGCCCGGCCCGGGGGGCGAGACAGGCGCCTCGCCGCTCGTGCCAATCGTCCCGCCAACAGGACCGGCAGAGATTTGCACGTGTGTGCTCATGGGTTGCTGCTCTCCCCCTTGTCGCCGGCATGAATGCGCACGTAGTTGATGACGCGAGTCTCTTCACTTCCCGGGGCCACGGGCACGCGCACGATGGGGATGAGCCAGTAGAGCAGCCCATCCTTGCGGGGGCCCACCATGTCGTGGAGGTATGGCGGGAGGGGCACGTGCTCGGTCAAGGTTGCCCGCTCCTCCCGGGAGAGGTTGATCATCTCGCCGTTGGCGTTGAACGACGCGCTGTAGCTCGAGGGCTTGATGGTGCCGTCGGGCCCGAACTCGCCCTGGAAAAAGGCCGCGTACAGCGTCGGGTCGCGTGGATCGAGGCCTTTGCAGAAGGCCTCGACGTTCGCGTTGTGGCAGTCGATGCGATACGCCTTCACGCCCTTGACGGCCTGGGCACGGTCGGTTGGGTGCGGCGTGTTGCGGGCCACGTAGCGCGCCAGGCTCGCCAGGAGCATCCGGGAGGGGACGCTCGGCTCGCGATACTGCTGCGGCAGGGGCATCTCGCCGGGGGGAATGCCGTCGCGCTCGCCGGCGCGCTGGCGGTCGGCGACGAACTGGTTCCAGAGGTCGCTGCCGGGCGGCGGGGCCGGGATGGTCTGGCCCGTCTGCGTGGCCAGGGCGCCCCAGCGGCGCGTGATCAGCCCGTTGGGCGCCTCGTCGTGGTCGGGCAAGCGCCGCCACCGCGAACTGCCGTCGGCGTACTCGACGCGAAACCACAGCACAGTCACGGGCCCCGGCTCGGGGGAGTAGAAGTGATAGCCGTTGTTCAGGTGCGTCAGCTGCAAGTAAGGGAGGTAGAAGCGCGTCATCGCCTGCGTGGCCAGCCAGGGCGGCTGGCCCGTCTGCGCCGCCTCGCTCTGCACTTGCGGGGTGGCGTTCTGCGACGGCGGGGGCGGCACCTGCACGACCGCCGTGAGGATCCCGCCGAAGTGCAGCACCACGAACAAACTGACGTAGATCGACTGCATCCACGTCGCCAGAACGAGCAAGCCGGCCCCGGCGATGGCCACGCCCACGAACGCCTGCAGGAGCAGGGAGATCGAGCCCCAGCTCTCGGGGAGCGACACGCCGGCCACGGCGCAGCCGAGGCAAGCCAGCGCCAGCATCCCTGCGGAGCGGAAGCGGTCCTCGCTGCTGGTGCAACCGGAGGGCAACTGCAAGGCGAGCGCCGCGCCCACGGCAATCAGGCCGATCAGCGTGAGGAGGAGGCGGGCGTACAGCCCGGCCTCGCCCAAGGCCAGCGACCACAACCATCCCACCAGCACGAGCTCCAGCCCGGCGCCCAGCACGGGCCAGGGAGGGACCAGCGGCGCGTCTGGTTCCTCGAACGAAAAGGCCTCGACGTTGGCCATGCTCTCACTCCAGCAGGGGCAATCCGAAAGGCGGTCCTCGACGGCGCATCTCGGCGCACGGGTTGCGCGGCCGCTCCGCACGGGCCATTTTGCCCATGCTCTCAAGCATACCCAGTCGGCCCCGACAAGTCAGGCGAGATGAGCGAAATTGGCAGGCAGGCCCGAGGGCCGCGGCGGCAGCGCCCGCCCATTGCTCGGATCGGGGCCCGTCGGCAGGATTGGCGCTTGTGGAAGATCGGGCAAGGGCGCCCTGTTGCATCGTCCCGCCAGGGACTATACTCGCCAGGCGCTCTCTTCTTCAGTTCGGGAGGCCACCTCATGCGTTGGCGACCTTTCCTTCTCGCCCTGCTCGTCCCGCTCGTCCTCGGCCCGCCGGCGGCGCGGGCCGCCGAGAAAGCGCGGCGCAACATCGTGCTTCTGATCGCCGACGACCTGGGGCTACAGGTCGGCTGTTACGGCGACGCCAGGGCGCGCACGCCGAACATCGACGCCCTGGCGAAGAACGGCGTGCGCTTTACCCACGCCTTCGCGGCCGTCTCCTCGTGCAGCCCCAGTCGGGCCACGCTGTTCACTGGCCTGCACACCCACACCAGCGGGCAGTACGGCCTGGCCCACGCCGGCCACAACTTCCACACGCGCCCCGCCGTCCGCAGCTTGCCCTTCTGGCTCAAGGCGGGCGGGTACTACAGCGGGATCATCGGCAAGGTCCACGTCGTCCCGCGCGCCGCCTACCCCTTCGACGTCGAGGTGGCGGCCGGCCTGGGCGGCAACCGCAACGTCGTCGCGATGGCGCGGGCCGCCCGCAAGTTCTTCACCGACGCGGGCGACAAACCGTTCTTCCTCGTCGTTGGCTTCGCCGACCCACACCGGGCGGCGCGCGGCTTCGGCAACGACAAGTCGTTTCCCGGAGTCAAAGAGATACGATTCGGGCCCAAGGAGGTGACCTTGCCCTACTTCCTGCCCGACCGGCCCGACGCTCGCGCCGACCTGGCCGACTACTACCAGGCCGTCAGCCGTCTCGACCAGGGCGTCGGCCTCGTCGTCGAGGCGATCCGCCAGGCAGGCCGGTCGGGCGATACGCTGGTGGTCTTCCTGAGCGACAACGGCATGCCGTTCCCCGGCGCCAAGACGACGCTGTACGACTCTGGCGTGCGCTTGCCCCTGATCGTCTCCTCGCCGGCGCAGAAGAAACGCGGGGTGGCGAACCACGCGATGGTGAGCTGGGTGGACGTGGCGCCCACCCTGCTCGACTGGGCCCGCGCCCGGGGGCCGGCGGAGCTGGCGGGCCGGTCGTTTCTGCCCGTTCTGGAGGAGGAGGCCCCGCGCGGCTGGGACGTAGTATTCGGCTCGCACCAGTTCCACGAGGTCACGATGTACTACCCGATGCGCATGGTGCGCACGCGCACCCACAAGTACGTGTTGAACCTGGCGCATCCGCTGGAATATCCGTCGGCGGAGGACCTCTACAACTCGGCCACCTGGCAGGGCACCCTGAAGCGCGGCGACCGGATGATGGGGCAGCGCTCGGTGGCGCAGTACCTCCGTCGGCCGCGTGAAGAGCTGTACGATTTGAGGAAAGACCCGAACGAACTGCGGAACGTGGCAGGGGGGCCGGGGAGCGTGGCCGTGCTGGCCGACCTGCGCAAGCGGGTGAGGGACTGGCAGGAGAAGACGGGCGACCCGTGGGCAATCAAGTATCGGCACGAGTGAGGGGCGTTGTTGCTTGTCGTTTCGCGCTGGGCGGGCGCGAAAAGACAAGCCAGGAGGGCGCCTCACCTCTCCCGCGTCGCGACCGCGGCCCTGCGCCGGCCGTAACCGAGGAGGGCCAGGGCGCCGAAGGCAGCAAGGCCCAGGGACGCCGGCTCGGGGGCGTGCTGGAGGGCAAAGGCGCCGACGTTGTTCCCATCCGCGTAGCTGAACGTAATGGCTGGATCGCCGAGGTTACTGGTGCCCTGAATGGCGAAATTGAACAGCAAGGCGCCCGGGAAGTCGGCCCGGGGGGGGGAGACAGCCACGACGTCGAAGCTGGTCGGGTCGATGGGCGTCGGCGTCTTGACGTCGAAGGAAATGACGCTGGTGCCCGGCCCGGCGATCTGCCCGCCGTAATGGCTGAAGCCCAGGACGTCGGTGGACACCTTGGCGGGGCCGAGCAGGTTGATTGTCGTCGGGTCGGGGAGAAAGCCCTGGATGGCGCCCAGGAAGCTAAACGACGTGTTGTTGACCGCGCTGCCGGCCGGCGCCGTCAGCACGGGCGCAAGGGGGTTGGTCAGGTCGACCGTCGAGCCCCCAGGGGCCCCCTTGGGGAAAAAATCGACCAGGACGGGGGTGGTGGTCCCACCGACCGTCATGTTGAGCACGAACTCCGCACGAGCCGATCCCGCCCCGAAACCCAGCACCAGGGCGAAAGCGGCAATCGACCGGAAGCAGGCTCGATACGAAGGCGTCCATGCACGCATTCGGCTATTCTCCTCGGAGGCACAAACAGATCGAGGCGAGCGGGGGGCGTAAGCCCCCTGTTGCTGCGAGGAACGCTCGCCAACTCCACTCACGCGAGGGGCATGGTAATGCCGGCGGCGGGAGGGGTCAAGGCGGTCCGCGGCGAGGGGAGAGATCGCCTCCAACCGGCCGGAGAAGCTGGGGGAAATAGGTCCCCGCGGGCCAGGGTCAACCCTCGAGCGTCGCGACCGCCAAAGCCATCCGGCACCCCTCCACGAACAATTTCAAGTCCACGTATTCCTCGATGGTGTGGATCTGGTTCTGCCCCGCCCCGAACGTCACCGTCGGGATGCCGTGCTTGACCAGCCAGTTGGCGTCCAGCCCGCCGTTGCCGACGCGCACCTGCCCCGCCAGCCCGGCGCGCGCCGCCGCCGCCAGCGCCTGCTTCACCACTTGCTCGTCCTCCTTCAGGCGGAAGGGATAGTAGTCGAGCCGGGAGTTGAACTTCACCTTTGCCTTCTTGCCCTTGGCGTCCGGCACCTGCTCCGCCGCCTTGCCAAACGCCTCCTTGTAGGCCTTCACGATTTCCTTGACGAACCGGGCATCGTGGCTGCGGGCCTCGCCCTTGACGTGGGCGTAGTCGGTCACCACGTTGGTCGCCTCGCCGGCGGCCTGACCGTCGCGCCCGCCGAACGTGCCGACGTTCGACGTCCCCTCCCGGCCGTCCTTCACGATCTTGCCGAACCACCCCCCCTTGTGTATTTCTGCCAGCGCCAGGCTCGCCACCAGGGTCGCCGAGATGCCCTGTTCGGGGTGAACGCCGGCGTGCGATGCCTTGCCTACGATCTCGACGTCCCAGCGCTCGGCGCCCACCGCCCCGATGGTGACGTCGCCCGCCGACTTGCCGTCCACGTTGAAGCCCATCGCGGGCCCTTCGAGGTCGGCCGGGTCGAGATGGCGGGCCCCGAACAGCCCGGACTCCTCGCGCACGGTGAAGAGCAGCGTCAGCGGCGGGTGGGGCAACTTCCTCGCCAGTAGCGTCGCCACCAACGTCACCAGGCACGCCACGCCGGTCCGGTTGTCTCCGCCCAGGGCCGTCGCCCCCTGCGGCTCGATGCGGTTCTTGCCCGCGCGCACGGGCACCGCGCCGGCGCACAGCGGGACGGTGTCGAGGTGCGTCGAGAAGAGGAGGCGCGGCCCCGGTCGCGTGCCGGGGAGTTTCACGATGAGGTTGCCCGTCTGCGTGGGCAGGGGGATGCGCTCCTCGGCGCGGTCGTACTGGATCGCCTTGCGCGGCACCCCGACGGCGACCAGTTCCTCGGTCACGGCCCTGCCGATGGCCGCCTCCCGGCCGGTCACGCCCTCCACGGCGAGGAAGCGCATCAGGCGGTCGATGGCGGCGTCGGCGTCGAGCTCGAGGTCGGCAGGCATTGGCGAGGTCTCCGAGGCGTTCGGGCAGAAGGTTATCGGAGCAGCCCACGACCGCGGCGGCGGTTCGGCCGAAGGCAAGGATGGAATTGGCCGAGGACTGGTTCGGCCTTCCTCACGGTTTTGGCCGCACCTCGAACATGCCGCGAGACCGGAAGAAGCAAACGTCGAACTGCTGGGCCGAGGTGGTCATGGCTGCCCTTTCTCATCCTCAAGCGCTTGCAGGAGTGCGGCGGCGGCGGTGAATGCCCGATCCGGGGACCAGACGGGGTAGGACCGGCCCGGTTCGATCAGGCCCTCCTCCTCTCGCTCGAGCTCTCGAGCCAGGAACTGAACGAGCCGAATTTTGTCGAGTCGGGACAACGTCTGGACTTCAGGTAAGAGGTCGGTCAAAGACATGGCCACTCCTCCAGGGGGCCTCGCTCGTCGTTTCGGCCACACCGGGCCTGCTCACGGCCGTTGATGGGCCTTGGGGCTGCCAGGTGTCCGAAACGAAGTGCAAGGCCGCGATTTGTCAGGCGCTCGGCGCTGGGGGCCGACAGGGCGACAGCCTCCTGCACGGGCGCCGGCTCGACGACCTGATCGATGACCCACAAGCCCGCCTGAACGGAAAGGTAGTCGGCCCCCTCCAACGACCGGCGTCGGATGCCGACTTCCCGAAAGCCGAGCGGCAACAGTTCCGCCCCGAGTTGCCTGTACTTCTCGGGGAACCCATCCTTCTCCTTCACTGGGTGCCTCAACCCGTAGGCGAGGGCACCGCGGAGCCTATCCCGCGGATCGGCCGGCCGATCTTCCACCAGCTTGTGGGCATCCGCGAGCACGCCCTGATACCCGTAGTGCGGCGAGCAGGGCTTGACCTCTAGATAGAGCCACAGCCGGGCATCGGGGAGCCAAACGGCCAAGTCGATTTGGCGGCTGGCGGAGGCCGGCATGAAGTAATTCGCCTCCGCGATGGTGAAATAGCCGGAGCCCCTGAGCCCAGCGAAGAGCAGGGCCTGCACGTGCCCCTCCCGAGTCAGGGCCGGGTGAAGATCGCCGATCTCAGGGTAGGTGAGGGCGAGGGAAACGGTGTTCAGCACCTCGTCGGCAATGAGGTGTGTGATCCGGTCGAGGACGCGCAGCAGGTGAACATCGAGGTATGCGATCATGACAGTCCCCATCCAACTGACACCTTCACCGCGCCCGGCTGGTTGCGCCGCTTTCAAAGAAGCCCCGCGAAAGGCGGCCTTCAACTGCCCAGCGCAACCAGTGCCGCAAGGCCGAGCCCGCCGGCCATGCCGACCAAGCAGATCAGGCGGGCTACCCACGGGTGCTCGCGGCCGAACCGACCCGCGACGTGCGGATCGGCCAGCCACCTGGCCGGGCCAAAAACGTACACCCCGCAGTACGTGCCCCCCGCGACGCCCACGAACACCGTCGCGCCCTGCTCGCCACCGACCGCTCGCAGGATGGCCCACGCAGCCGCCTCGACCACTGGGACAATCACCAACGCACAGAGCACCGACTGCCACTTGTCCGCCACCGGGGCCTCCGGCAATCGGTCTCGCCAAACCGTACAACGCCGACAAGACGGGGGGGGAAATCAGCCCGGTTCCTCGGGGGCAGCCGTTTCGGCCAACAACTCGTCCAGGCCCCGCGCGTCGGTGGCCGGGAACGTGTCCAGGTTCCGTTCCATCTCGTCAGCCGCCTGCCGCCTTGCCTCCGCGTAGGCGCCTGGCAGCACCGCCTCCGCATGGTTGCGCAGGGTGCCGCTCTCGAGCAGTTGTCTCAGCTCGCGCCTTTGTTCCCGCATCGTGCCGCGCCACGAGCCCGACCGGCGTTCCGGTTGGTGCTCCCACTTCAGCAGGTGGGACAGGAGCACCACCAACAGGCCGAACACTTCTCGCCGATCGCGCCTGGCCATGTCCGCCGGATACTCGCTCAGGTGCCTGTGGTCCATCTCGACGCAGCGCCCACTGGCCGCCAGGGCCGACATGGCTTCGAGCCACGCTGTCTCGTCCTGCTCGTACAGGGCGCCCAACTTACGGGCCTCCGCCATCGCCATGCGTCGATCCTCGCCGTGCCACCCGCCATCCCGATGGTAGTATACCCGGCGCAAGGCCGGCGGGACAAGCAGTGAGAGCCCGGCCGCGCGGGAAGCCCCGCCCCGTTGCCGCCCTCCTCCCCCGGCCTATAATCGCTGGCAGGACCAGGGGGCCGCCTCTCCCGTCCGCGCCCCTTCGATCTCGTGTCGCTCTCCGGCCCCCGAGGACGGCCCCGTTCGCGGGCCGTGGAAGAAACCGCCATGACCACCACTCCGCCGGAAGGCCCCCCCCTCGCACCCAACCCGCCCGAGACCTCCACCCGCCGCCTCGTGCGCAGCGCGCAGGTGATCATCGTCACCGGCGTGATGTTCACGTTCATCAGCTACTGGCGCACGGCGGCGATCGTGTTGTGCGACCTCGCCAGCACGGCCTACTACATCGGCGGGATCGTCGAGCAGTCCATCGGCCCCGCCGCACCCTGGTTCATCCTCGCCGTCATGTTCTTCTCCTACGCCGTGCGCTCCGTCTACATCGAGAGCTGCACCCTGTTCGTCCGCGGGGGCGTCTACCGCGTCGTCCGCGAGGCGCTCGGCAAGTTCATGGCCAAGTTGGCCGTCTCCGCCCTGATCTTCGACTACATCCTCACCGGGCCCATCTCCGGCGTCTCCGCCGGGCAGTACATCATGGGGCTCCTCCTCGACTCGCTCGCCATCCTCGCCCCCGAGCTCAAGATCAGCGAGGAGGCCAAGGACCTCATCAAGCGCTGGGGCGCCGTGGTCATCGCCTCGGGCGTCACCCTCTACTTCTTCCGCGAGAACCTGCGCGGCATCCACGAGTCGAGCGGTAAGGCCCTCAAGATCATGGTCGCCACCACCATCATGGGCGTCATCATGATCCTGTGGTGCCTCCTCACGCTCATCATCCGCGGCCCGGTCAACCCCATCGCCCGCGCCCCCGACCTGTCCGCCAAGGTGGAGTACGCTTCCGCCGCTTACTTCAAGATGACCGAGGACTCCTTCCGCGCGCTCAAGAGGGCCTCCGTCCCGGACAAGGTTCGCGACGCGCTCGAGCCCCTGCGCGAGCAGGAGCTCAAGTCGGAGAAAGAATTCAAGGCCGCCGCCGCCCCTTTGCTGGCGAAGGCAGGCGTCAAGTGGGAGGACTACCAGGCGCCCCTGCTCGCCTACGCCAAGGTCGTCGAGGACTACGACTGGACCTCCTCCAAGCGCGATACGATCAAGAGCGACGTGCCGGAGAGCGTACTCGACAAACTGGCCCCGCTGCTCAAGAAGGACTTCACCTCGACGCGGCAGTTCGAGGAACGGCTCGCGGAGCTCTTGAGCAAGGAGGAGCTGGAGAAGTACAAGTATCTCATCCTCGACGAGTCGGCCAACACCAAGGTGACCGACCGCGTCACCGGCGAGAAGCGGGCGCTGTGGGCGCGCGACCCCGACACCGGGGCGCTGATTCCCAAGCTCGACGCGAACGGCAACCCTCGCCCCAAGATCAGCAAGGCGACCGGTCACCAGGAAGACCCCAAGGGGTTTCTCACCCGCTGGGCCCCTTCCCTCGCCGAACACATCGCCCGGCCGGGCTCGTGGCTCTCCATCTTCGCCCTCATGGGCGTGTTCATCGCCTTCGGGCACTCCATCCTCGCCATGTCGGGCGAGGAGACCCTCGCGCAAGTGTACCGCGAGGTCGAATCTCCGAAATTGCCCAACTTCAAGAAGGCGGCCTTCATCGTCTTCGTCTACAGCCTGGCCTTGACGGGCACCATCTCGTTCCTGGCCGTCGCCTTGATCCCCGACGAGGTCCGCATGAAGGACTACTCCGAGAACCTCATCGGCGGCCTGGCCATGTACGTCTGGGGGCATCCTCTTGCCCGTCTGGCCCTCAACTTTTTCGTCGTGGTGGTCGGCTTCCTGATCCTTTCCGGGGCGGTCAACACGGCCATCATCGGGTCCAACGGCGTGCTCAACCGCGTGGCCGAGGACGGGGTGCTGCCCGACTGGTTCCTCAAGCCCCACCCGCGCTACGGCACCACCTACCGGCTCCTCTACCTGATCATCGGCCTTCAGCTCTTCACCATCATTGTCAGCCGGGGCGACGTCCTGCTTTTGGGCGAGGCGTACGCCTTCGGCGTCGTCTGGAGCTTTGTCTTCCAGGCGCTGTCGATGGTCGTGCTGCGCTTCACCGACAAGCGGCCCCGCGAGTCGCGCGTGCCGCTCAACGTCAAGTTCGGCAGCGTCGAGGTCCCCTTCGGCCTGCTCGGCGTGCTGTTCCTGCTGCTGATGGCGGCCATCTTCAACCTTCTGACCAAGGAGATCGCGACCATCGGCGGCATCGCGTTCACCGGCGCGTTCTTCACCCTCTTCTACCTTTCGGAGCGCTACCACGAGAAGAAACTGCACGGCGCCAAGCACGAGCACATCGAGCAGTTCAACCAGGCGACGGCAGGCGCGGTGACGGCGGCCGGCCTGGGGCTGACCAAGCCCTTCCACAAGCTGGTGTCGATCCGCTCGACGCACAACCTGTTCATGCTCGAGAAGGCGCTCGCCGAGACCGACCCCGAGACGACCGACGTCGTGGTGATGACGGCCAAGGTGCTGGCCCCGGGGGGCGACGGGCCGGACCAGCCGGACCTGGACGCCTACGACCAGCAGTTGATGACGGCCGTCGTCGATCGCGCCGAAAAGGCCGGCAAGCAGGTCAAGCCGCTGATCGTGCCGACCAACAACCCGCTGCACGCGGTCCTCAACACCGCCAAGGACCTCCACGCCCACGAACTGATCATGGGCGCGAGCAACAAGTACACCGCCGACGAGCAACTCGAGCAGATCGCCTTTTACTGGATCAGCCTGCACGACGGCCAGCCGGCCCCGCTCACGGTGCGCATCCTGAGCCGCGAACGCGACATGTACCTCGACCTGTCCGGGGGCAACCGCATCCCCAAGATCAGCGAGCGCAGCGCGCGGAGCGTGGCGGAGTTGCGGGCGGCCGGCGTCGGCGTCGATCGGGTGCTGGTGATCCACGACGGCAGCCCGACCAACAGCGACCTGTTCCAGGGAGTTCTGACCATGCTCGACCCCGAGGTGGCGCTGGGGCTCGTGCCGCTGGTGCCTCCCGGCGCCGACCCGCTCAACGGGCACGGCGTGGTGCATCAGGACGAGGACCGCGCCCGCAAGCTCGACCGGCCGCTGACGGTCCATCCGCTCCAAGGGAGCGGGCTGGCCGAGACGGCCGTGGAGATCGTGGACCTGGCGCGGACGCAGCAGTACGACCTGATCGTCCTGCTGCTCCCCGGCGAGGCGCCGAGCAACCCCCTCGGGCACCTCGACGTGCGCACGGCCTACATCGTGCAGCGCGCCCACTGCCGCGTGTTCCTGGCGACGACGCCTGTCATCCCGCAGGAGGTGGTGGACATGACGCCGTCGGCGCGGTAGGTCGCGAAACGGCAAGCAAGAAGGGGCGCCCTCTTCGAGCGCCTGCCCGTAGCGTGGGGTTAGAAAATCGGGTAGGCTGATCGTTCGGGCGACAGCCCTCCTGACGTTCTTCCTCGCGAGGTGTCCATGCTCATTCGGCGCTGGCTGGTGCGGTCGTTGGTCCTGGTCGGCGTGGCGGTCCTGGCCGGCGCTCCGGAGAGGGCGAAGGGCGCTGCCGCCCGCAGCCTGGGAACGGCCCTGGAGTCGGAAGCCCGACTCCGCAAGGACGTGACCTTCCTGGCCTCGCCGGCCTGCGAGGGGCGAGGGCCCATGACCAAGGGCCTCGCCAAGGCGGCCGACTACGTCGCGGCCGAACTCAAGAAGGCCGGGCTGAAACCGGCCAACCGCGGGGACTACTTCCAGCCCTTCACCATCCCCGCCACGGTCAAGACCGGCCCCGCCAAGCTCGTGCTTACCGGGCCGAACGGGCGGGGCGCCACGCTCAAGGAGGGCACTCACTTCCAGGCAGTGGCCCTGGGCGGGGCGGGCAACGTACACGGCGAGTTGGTGTTCGCCGGCTACGGCGTCACGTCCGAAAAGCCGGCTTACGACGACTACGCCGGCCTCGACGTGGCCGGCAAGATCGTGGTCGTGTTGCGCGACGTGCCGCGCGCCAAGAGCAAGGACCACCCGCCGTCGTTCCGGATGCAAGCGGCCCTGACCCGGAAGCTGGCGCTGGCCGAGAAGAAGAAGGCCCTGGCGGTGCTGTTCGTCAACAACGCCGCGGGCGGGCGCGACGGCGACAGCCTGCTCGACTTCAACTTCACGGCGCTGGCCAAGTCGTCGGCCAAGTTGCCCGCGCTGCACGTCCGGCGCTCGGTGCTGGAGAAGTTGCTCCAGGCGACGGCCAATCTGAAGCTGGCCGACGTCGAGAAGGAGATCGACCGCGACTTCAAGCCCCAGAGTCGGGAACTGACCGGCTGGACGGCGACGGTCGAGGTGCAGGCGAAGCGCGACCGCATCGGGCTGAAGAACGTCGTCGGCGTGCTGGAGGGCAACGGCCCCCTTGCCGACGAGACCGTCGTGGTCGGCGCCCACTACGATCATCTGGGCTACGGCGGGACGAGCAGCCGGTCAGGCGGCACCAAGATGGCGATCCACCCGGGCGCCGACGACAACGCCTCGGGGACGACGGCGATGATGGAGCTGGCCCGCCGCTTCGCCGCCAAGCAGGACCGACAGGGCCGGCGCCTGGTGTTCGTGGCCTTCAGCGGCGAGGAGATCGGGCTCCTCGGCTCGCGGCACTACTGTGCGGCCCCGCTCTTCGCGCTGAAAGATACGGCGGCCATGTTCAACCTCGACATGGTGGGCCGGCTCAGCCCCGACCCGAAGACGAAGAAGGCGCGGCTGCTAAGCGAGGGCGGGGGCACGGCGAAGGAATTCAAGTCGCTGCTCGACGACCTGGCCAAGAAGTACGACTTCCAGCACACCGGCAAGGCCAGCGGCTTCGGCCCGAGCGATCACGACTCGTTCTGCCACAAGAAGGTGCCGGTGCTGTTCCTGTGGACCGGCTACCACGCCGACTACCACATGCCGAGCGACACCGCCGACAAGATCAACGTCGCCGGCATGCGCCGCGTCGTGGACATGAGCGAGGAGGCGATCGCCTACCTGGCGACGGTGCCCAACAAGCCGGCGTTCGTCGAGGTGAAGGGCAAGGCCGGCCCGCGCCCGAGCAAGGGCCCGCGCCTGGGCATCGCGCCCGACTATGGCCACGAGAAGGACGATGGCGTGATGGTGTTTTCGGTGACGGATGGCACGCCGGCGGCGCGCGGGGGCGTGAAAGCGGGCGATCTCATCGTCCGCATCGCGAACAAGGAGGTCAAGAACCTCCAGACGTACATGGAGGCGATGGCGCCGCAGAAGCGCGGCTCGACGATTAACGTGGTCGTGGTGCGCGGCGGCAAAAACGTTACGCTCAAGGTGCGGCTGGAGTGAACGATTTAGCCGCCGAGCTCGGCGCGGCGCGCCACGCGGCGCGCCGAGTCGAGCTCGGCGGCTAAATGGGGGTGGGTCACTTGCCGAACAGCCGGCCCATGAAGCTCCCGCCTTCCCGCTTGGGCGGCGGGGGCGTTGGGGCGGGGCCCTGGGGCGGGGCGATCACGGCGTGCTGCCCGCTGATCGAGGGAGCGCCGCCGCGGCGGGTGCTGACGTCCTGGAGCTTGCTTTTGAGCCCGTCGATCTTGCTCTGCAGCGCGCCGTTGCGCTCGAGCCGTTCGAGCTCGTGGCGCACCTCGCCGTAGAGGCGCTGGAGGTCGTTGCGCTGGCGGGCCATCTCGGCGCGCTCGCGCGCCATGGTCACCTCCATCTGGCGCATCTGCTCCATCAGCGAATGCTCGTCTTCCTGCAACTGGCGCCGCTCGCGCTCCAGCTCCTCGCTGAGGGCGAGCAGTTCGTCCTCGCGCGGCATGGGGCCCTGGTTGCGCGGGATCGACGCCTCCTGCGTGGCGCGGTTCTCGGCCTCGGCCAGGCCGTCCTGGGCGTCGCGCAGCTGCTGGTGGAGCTGGCCGATGACCTCCGTCTTCTCGTCGAGCAGCGCCTCGTACTCGCGGGCGCGATCCTCCCAGTCGGAGGGGCCTCCCGCAGGCTGCGTCGCCTCGTGGAGGGCCTGCTCCAGTTCGGCGCACAGCGCCTTCAACTGGGAGTTCTCCGCGAGCATCTGGTCCGTATCGTGCAGCACGTCCGCCGCCCCGTTAGGGGCGTCGAGGCCGAACCGGACCTGATGATTTCCGTTGGTCCCGCCCCGGTGCAATTCCGGGGTGGAGAGGGGCCTGGCCATGTTCCCTGTCTCCCGTGGGTGCGCGTCCCGTCCGTCGATCAATACGAGTTCCGGACCGGCCCGAGAGGACGGCCCGTGCAACTATAGTGCGCAAAACACGGGGAGAAGGGCCGAGGCCAGGGCTTTTTCGGGCGAGAGCACAAAGCCTCACTCAAACCGCCAGCGCCTCGGCGGGGCGCCCGGCCAGGACGGTGTCGAGGATGGCAAGCGCCTTGTCCACCTGCTCGGCCGTCACGCACAGCGGCGGGCAGAAGCGGATGGCGCTCTCCCCACACCCCAGCAGCAGCAGCCCGTGCCGGAAGGCGGTCTGCACCAGTTCCTCGCGCCGGGCCGGGGCGTGCTCGTACGGCTGGCGGCTGCGGACGACGTCCGCGGCCACCATCAGCCCCAGGCCGCGCACGTCGCCGATCTCGGCGTGGCGCTGCTGCAACTTGCGCAGGCCGGCCTTGAGCTGCTCGCCGCGCGCGGTGGCGTTGGCCATGTAGCCCGCCTCGAGCAGGTCGAGGGTGGCGAGGGCGGCGCGGCAGCTCACGGGGTTGCCGCCAAAGGTGCTGGCATGGCTGCCGCTCGGCCAGTCCATCACCTCGTCGCGGGCGATGATGGCGCCGAGCGGCATCCCACTGGCGATGCCCTTGGCCAGGCAAATGATGTCCGGCTGGACGTTCCAGTGCTCGACGGAGAACACCTTGCCAGTGCGGCCCATTCCGGTCTGCACCTCGTCGGCGACCAGCAAGATGCCGTAGCGGTCGCACAGCGCCCGCAGCGCGGGCAGGAAGCCGGGCGGTGGGACGTGATACCCGCCCTCGCCCTGGATCGGCTCCACGAAGATGGCGGCCACCTCTTCGGGCGGCGCGGTGCGCTTCAGCACCGTCTCCTCGATGTGCTGCACGCAGGCGCAGCCGAGGTCCGGCGACATGCAGCCCGTGCAGCCGCGCGGGTAGGGGACGTGGTGAATGTCGGGCACCAGCGGCGCAAACCCTCGCCTGTGTACCAGCTTGGAGCCGGACAGCGACATGGCCCCGTAGGTCCGTCCGTGGAAGGCGCCGAAGAAGGCGATGGCGCGCGGCCGGCCCGTGTGCCAGCGCGACAGCTTCAGCGCCGCCTCGAGCGCTTCGGCGCCGCTGTTGGTGAAGAAGACGCGCCGCTTCCCCGGCCAGGGCCCTGCTTCCGCGAGGCGCTGCGACAGGTCGATCTGCGGCGCGTAGTAGAAATCGGTCCCCGACATGTGCAGCAACTTGTTCGCCTGGTCGGTGATCGCATCGACGACGTGGGGGTGGCAGTGGCCCGTGGCGTTGACCGCGATGCCGGCGGTGAAGTCGAGGAAGAGGTTGCCATCGACGTCCTGGATCACCGCCCCGCTGCCGCGCTCCACCACCAGCGGGTAGACGCGCGTGTAAGACGGCGAGACGAACCGGGCGTCGCGATCAAGGAGCACGCGGGCGTTGGGCCCGGGCAACTCGGTCTGCAGGAAGGGAACGTCGTGGCCGTCGAAAAGCCATTGCTTGGCGCCCGGCGGCGCCACGGAAAGGGACCGCGTCATTGCGCACCTCCTCGGTGATGGGGCCATCCGTGGAATGGCAGATGATACCCGACAGGGTGACAGGGTGACAAGGCTCCTTCGGGCTCCTTGGGTGACAGGGTGACAAGGTGACAGAGCGAGGACCTGTTGCGGACCAGGCATCGCTGCCGGCCCCGAGACCTCCCTTCACCTTGTCACCCTGTCACCTTGTCACCTTGTCACCAGAGGAGTCGGCAGAGAGGTCCGTCGTCAGCCCCTGCGCCATCTTGATCTCGGTGCCGTGATTGACCGTCCAGGAGATCTTGTGCGTGACCGCCTCGACGAGCCCCGCGGCGGACGGATGGCCGTTGCCGCTCTTCTTGACGCCACCGAACGGCAGGTGGACCTCGGCGCCGATGCACGGCAGGTTGACGTAGCCCATGCCGAACTCGCACTCCTCGCGGAACGTGCGCATCGCCCGGTAGTCCTCCGTGATGACCGCCAACGACAGGCCGAACTGCGTGTCGTTGTAGATGCGGACCGCGTCGTCGTTGGTCTTGAACGGGACGAGCGCCAGATGGGGGCCGAACACCTCCTCGTGGATGCAGCGGGCGTCGGGCCGGTAGTCCATCCGGTAGACGAACGGCGACAGGTAGCAGCCCCTGGCGTACTCGCCGGCCGTCAGGGCCCCGCCGCCCAGCAGCACCTCCCCGCCTTCTTCGCGGGCGAGTTGGTTGTAGCGCTCGACCTTCTCGACGGCGCCCTTGTGGATGACCGGGCCGGTGAAGTTGTGGGCGTCCAGCGGGTTGCCGACGTGGACGCGCCGCGCCGCCGCCACCAGCTTCTCGGCGAACTTGTCGAAGAGCTCCTCGGCCACCAGGATGCGCCCGGCCGAGACGCAGCGCTGGCCGCTGGTCTTGAAGGCGCTGATGAGGGCGGCGTTGACCGCGAGGTCGAGGCGGGCGTCGGCGCAGACGATGACGGCGCTCTTGCTGCCCATCTCGGCCGCGACGATGCGGTCGTGGTGTTCGGCGGAGAGCTGCTGGATGCGCTGCCCCACCTCGTAGCTGCCCGTGAACAGCACCACGTTGACGTCGGGGTTGCGCACGAGCGCCTCCCCCGTCGGGCCGGGGCCGTGGACGAGGTTGACGACGCCGGACGGGAAGCCCGCCTCCTCGAAGAGCTCGACGAGCCGCTGGCCGATGGCGGGGGTGTCCTCCGACGGCTTGAAGACGGCGGTGTTGCCCTCGACCAGCGACGGGCCGAGCATCCAGAGGGGCACGGCAAAGGGGAAGTTCCAGGGGGTGATGACGGCGACGACGCCCCACGGCTTGCGGCGCACGAAGGCGTCTTTCTCGGCGATCTCCGAGGCCACGATGGAGCCGGTCGGCATGCGGCCCGTGCCGAAGACGTACTGGATCATGTGCAGGCCTTCGATGACCTCGGCCTTGCACTCGGTGAGCACCTTGCCGCACTCGCGGGCCATGAGGCGGGCGAGGTTGTCGGCCTCGCGTTTGACGATCTGGGCGAGGTTGTCGAACAGGTCGGCGCGCAGGACGCGGCTGGTGCGGCGCCAGTCGGGATAGGCCTTGCGGGCGGCGGCGACGGCCTCGTGGGCCTCGACGGCGGTGCTGGCGGGGAAGGTGCCCAGCACCTCGTCGAGCCGGGCGGGGCTGCGGCTCTCGAAGTGAGCGCCGGTGACGTCTGCCCAGCGGCCGGCGATCAGGTTCCGCCCGGTCATGCGGTCAGTGGCGGGGGCGCTCGGCATGGCATCAGGCTCCTTCTGATGGCGGTGTGGAAGGGGCGCGGAAGCGACCGAGCCGAGGACGAGGAAATGATGAAGGGAGGCACGATCGCCGCACTTGAATTATAGGGGCCACCGAAAGGAGACACAACCGAGCCCCGCCTCACGCCGCCACCGTCGCCGCCAGGTAGTCGCGCATCTGGGCCTCGCCGAGCAAGCGGGTCGTGGCGCCCGGGGCCAGGCACGCCTCGTACCCTTGCCGGGCGCCTGCGGCCAGCGCCGCGTCCAGCGAATGCCCGCGCAACAGGGCATCGACGATCGCCCCCTGGGCGGCATCGCCGGCGCCCACGTCGTCCACGATGGTCCGGCCATCGGCGTAGGCGCCGACGTGGAGTTGGGCCCCGTCGGCCAGCGCGTGAAGGCCGGCGGCGCCGTCGGTCACCACGGCGACGCGGGCGCGGCCGGCGAACGACAGGGCGCTCAGTTGCTCGCCGACGTCGGAGGTGCCAGTCAGGGCCCGGGCCTCGGCGCGGTTACACACGACCAGCTCCAGGGGCCCGACGAGCCGGTTGGCCAGCTCCCGGTAGCCGAGGCGCTGCACCTGCGCCGTGCCGAGCCCGAGGAAGACGGGGACGCGATGGCGGGCCGCGCTGGCGAGCACCGGCGCCAGTTGATCGTTGGCGGGGGCGACCAGGCAGCACGCCGCGGCGCCGAGCAGGTGGCGCTCGAGCAGCGCCGGGGGGAGGGCCAACTCGCGCACGGCGCGGTCGGTGAGGCTGGTGCCCCGGCCGTCGTGCGCCAGCACGTAGGAGGCGCTCGTCCGTTCGCCGGGGACGGGCACCCAGGGCACGGCGATCTCGTACCGGGCGAGGTGTCGATAGAGGGCCGCGCCGTCCTCGTCGGCGCCCACGGCCGCGAGCAGCGCGACCGGCACGTCGGGGGCCAGCGCGCGGTGGACGAGGGCGTTGTTGAGGGCCCCGCCGCCCGGCAGTTTGACGCGCTGGCGGACGTCGTTCTTGCCGCCGAGGACGAGGTCGGTCAGCGTGAGGAAGTGGTCCCAGCAGGCGCCGCCGACGATCAGCCGGTGCCGGAGGGAGGAGGGGGCGCTGACGGCCCAGTCGGTGCAGTAGTCGCTCATGGATCGGGTGCTCCGAAAGGAGACGGCGTGGGGCCTCGAAAGCCGAAAAAGCGCGCGGACGCCCCCGGCAAGCCGAAGGGCTTGCTCGCGCCGCCGGCCCGCACGGAAAAAGTGGGTCGGGCCGCGCCCGAGAAGGGGCTGGGAAACGTGTTGTTCTGTCAGGAAGAATTACGCAGAGGGATGCGGCTTCTTTCAGCGAAAACGCCTCTGGGGAGGTCGAACGTGCTGAGTTCCGCGTCCGAAGTCGATGCCTCCTCGGGACGCCCCGCGCTCTTGAGCGGGGCGAGGAGGCAAGGAAGCAAGCCCCTCACGTTCGCTTTCCCGCCGGCAACAGCGCGATTGCGAGTGCTTCGGGGATGGATTGGATGGGAGTGATCTTCAGTTCCTTGCGAACCTGCGGCGGCAGAGACTCCACTTCGCGCAGGTTGTCGGCCGGGACGAGTACCTCCCGCACCCCGGCGGCGTGGGCGGCGCGCAACTTCTGCGGGACGCTGCCCACGGCGAGCACCTTCCCCAACAGCGTGATCTCTCCCGTCATCGCCAGATCGTTCCGCACGCGCCGCCCCGTCAACGCCGACACGATGCCCACCACCAACGCGATCCCGGCTGACGGGCCTTCCTTCGGCTGCCCCATGTACGTCGCCAGGACCGCCACGTCCAGCCCCTGCCGCCAGTCCTTCGTGATGCCCAACTCGCTGCTCTGGGCGCGAACGTAGTGGGCCGCCGCCTCGATGCTCTCGCGCATCACCTGATGGATCGACCCCAGAGGAATGAGCCGCCCGGTCCCGCGCGTCGCCTGCACCTCGAAGCGCAGCAAGCACCCGTGGTCGCCCTCGACCGCCAGCCCCACCACCTCCCCCACCGAAGGCTCCTCGGGCAGCCGCACTCGCTGGGCGCGGCCCGCGTCGGGCAAGGTCGGGACAATGAGCGCGCCACCCGCCAACTTCACGCCCAACCGAACCTTGTCGTATTCGCCCGGGGCCATCAGGTGCAACTGGTCGCGCACCCGCTGGCGCAGCTCGCAGGCAACTTGCAGCAACTCTGCCAGTTCGTCCTCGCGAACGTCCCCGTGGGGATACAACAACTTGAGGAGGCCCCCGGCGACCTTGAACACCGCCCGCTGGTCGCGCCCCGACAGCCCCCCCGGCGTGTTCGCGGCGTCCACCAACGTAAACCGCTTGCGCACCTTCGACAGCACGTCGGCCCGGCGGAGCTCGTGCATGATCTCGCAGAAGTAATCCGTGATGAAGCCGTAGTCGCGGGCGTAGCTCTGCGGCGTCAGTTTAGGCACCTCCCAACCGGGCAGGTAGGCGTGGATGCGATCCAGGAAGGCCAGCACCTGGAGGAACTCCGGCAGCGGCTCGAAGAGGTGATAGTATTTCTCGTGCGGCAACCGCCCTTGCACGTCCAGGTTGCCCACGAACGCCAGGCTGGCGAAGGCGAGCACCTCCTTGCGGCCGCGGCTGAACTTGCCGTCCTGCATGTAGCCCTGCATGATGCTCACCAACGCCCGCGGGTCGCTGAAGTCGGTGTTGGCGATCTCGTCGAACACCACCATGTCGCGCGTGCCCACCTCGCCGATCCGACCGCTGGCCAGGTTGATGAACAGTTGCGCCGGCGTCGCCTTCCCCCCTGACAGGACGTGGGCGTAGTAGGAGATGTTGCGGTACAGGTAGGTCTTGCCGGTCTCGCGCGGGCCCAACTCGACGAGGTTGACGTTCGTCTCGACCAGCGGCACGCAGCGGCACAAGTAGAGCAGCTTCTCGCGGCGGGTCATGCCCTCCGCCGACAGGCCGCAGGAGGTCACCAGAACGTCGAGCCATTCCTCCGCCGAGAACCGGGCCCGCTTCTCGACGTACTCCTCGACGTTGATGACGCTGACCTGGAACGGCGTGAACGCGGTCACCTTGAAGGGCCGGATCTTGCCGTTGTGCAGCTCCGTCTCGTCGTAGGCCAGTTCGATGGTGCCCCACATCCCGCCCGACAGCAGCATGGGGTACTGGCTGACGATCCCATCCGGGATGTTGACGAAGCCCTCGTTGATGGCGCTGATGGTGGCCCAGTAGCGGTCCTCGGTCTCGACCAGCCGGGCCTCCAGGTTGGCGATCAGCGTGTGTCGGCGGTTCTCGCGGATGTAGTGGCGGATCTTTTCCGCCTCCGCCCCGTGGACGAAGTTCTCCTTCAGCCGGCGCACGACCTTCTGCATGTCTTCGTGGAACGTCTCCTCGCTACAGTAGTTGTCGATCAGGTACTCCAGCACGTAGCGCGGGAACTCGTCCACGCCGGTGTTCAAGGTGTGGGCCTTGTTCACCACCTTGCCGCGGAACACCTCCTTGAGCTTGTCGTTCATCTCAGCCCTCCTTCTACCCGCCGCGCAGGCTCTTCGGCGTCAGGCCCAGAACGTTGCCCAGGTTCCCCACGCGCCGGACCACCTGTTCCGCGTTCAACTGCACCGAGAAGCCGTGGGCCCGGCTCTTGCGATACGTCTTGCGGCCGTCCCGGTAGGAGGCCGTGATCGTCACCGTGCGCCGCACGCCCCCCGCCCGGCGCTCCTCGACACTCGCGTCCTCCGGCAGCAGCCGATAGCGGAACGTCGCGGCCTCGCCCGCCGCGCCCACGTAAAGCACCTGGCGCGGCAACTCGCGGGGCGCCGCGCTCGCGTCGCCGGCCCCCGCCCCCGCTTCGGCTGCCACCACCGCCTCCAGATCGACACGCAGTTCCTCGGGCAGCGACGCGCCACCGCCCGCCCGCAGCAGGCGCACCCGGAACGAAACCTCTTCCCCCTCCACGAGCTCCGCGGGCCCCTCGATGGCCTCCACGTGCAGTACGCCCTGATCGCGCGCCTTGACGCGCAACACCACCATCGGCACCATCAACTCCTGCATCGAGATGCCGCCGTGCGTGTAGGCGTCCGGCTTGAAGTGCGAGCCGGGCCGGCTCAGGGCATAGCCCACGCGGGGGAAGACGATGCTGGCATACTGCTTGCGCCAGGTGGTACACGCGTCGCGGTTGTACACGTCCTCCGTCGCCGGCATGCGCAAAGCGCTCACCGGCATCTCCCACACGCTCTCGCGCACCTTGGCCGGCGCCTTGACCTCCGCCAGGGTGGAGCGAAGCCAGGCGTTGAGGTAAGAACAGTCTTGCGGATCGTTGAGCCAACTCGCCTCCAGGCCGACCCGCTGGCGATGGACGCGCCCGAACCCGTGGTCCGCCGTTACGAACACCTTCGTGCCTGGCGCCAGGGCGCGGACGACGGCCATCACCTCGTTGTCGATGATGTTCTTCAGGTGCTGCTGGTAGATGAACGCCAGCGGCCGGGAGGGCACCTCTCGCCCGTCGGGCAGCACCTTCACGTGGATCTTATGCAATTCCTTGTCGCAAAACTCGAAAATGAAGACCTCCAGGTTCCCGGCGCGGTAGCGCACCGTCTCGCCCGTGCCCGCCCCCGGGGGGGCCACCGCCTCCACGGTCCCGGAGTAGCCGAAATCGCGCCGGAGCGCGTCTTGCAGGTGGAGGTTCTCCGCCTTGCGGGGCCAGAACGACGCCGGCTCGGTCCCCGCCGACAGGGCCCAGCGCGAGACCTCCGTTTCCGACGGCAGGATCGAAGAGGCGGCAAGGTCGGCCTCCACGTCCATGCGCTCCAACAGCATCGGCCGAAGCATCTCGTCCCAGACGTCGTAGCGCATGCCGTCGAAGATGAAGACGACGGCCTTCTCGGTTTGCGCGTCCCAGTGCGGCTTGACGCAGCGGCGCAGGAACTGGCTGGTCAGGCGCACTTCCCCGTCGGTGGCCAGCCACGAAGCGTACCGGGCCACCACCAGCTCTTGAAAGCGTGCGTTCACTTCGTCGAGCTGTCGCAACACCTCCGCCGCGATCGCCTGGACGCGCTGGCGGGCCCGGTCCAGGGCGTTGCCGAACGCGGACGGCAACTCGTCCTCGGATCGCGGCAACAACTCGGCGCTCCCGACCAGGCGGTCTAGCGCGGACAGGTAGTATTCCAGCCGGTTGAGCCGCTTGCCGTTCCACTGATCCCAGAAGGACGCGAACGTGAGTTGGTCCGTCTTCTTCACTTTCAAAGTGCGCGCCCACAGCGCAAGCTCGTCGCGCAGCGGCAGCAGGTCGCAGGCCAGTCGATACGCCTCTTCGAGGCTGGACCAGACGGCGCTCGGCCGCTGTTCCACGAAGGGGGCCCGCCCCGGCGCGTCCTGCCCGAAAAGCACCTTGCCGAGGCGCTCGTGGTGCTGCCGGGCCGGCTGCGCCGACAGCGCGTTATCCAGCGCCAGCAGCAGGGCCAGGGCGCGTACGAGGGTGGAGTGGGCCTCCTTCTCCAGGGCGGCGGTGAAGCCGGCCGGCTCGCCGATTTTTAGCTGGTCCAGCAGCAAGAATTGCAGCGCGTCCTTGCTGAGGGATTGCTCCGCGGCCGCGAGGTCGCGGTTGGCCTGGTCGGGGCTCAGGCGGATCAGGTCCGGGGCGGACGCCGTCAGGATGGTCTCGTCGATGGCGGTGAACGGGGCCAGGGCCGGCTCGACGGTGGGCAGGAGCAAGCGCCAGCCGGGCGCGTGCTGGGCAAGTATCACCGCCAGGTAAAAGGCCCGCAGCACGGTCTCCCCGTCGTGCTGCCCCAGCCAGCAGAACGGGGCCGGGGCCTTGCGGAGCTCGTCGAGGATGGGCCGGGTGATTTCCGGCGCCAGCGACTCCAGCTCTGCCAGGGCCTCGTGGCCCAGCAGGCCGATGCGCCACAGGCACTCGGCGTCGAGCTTCTTGAATGCGCTGTCGGCGATGCCCAGGGCGGCGCAGGCCACGATCGTCTTGAAGTCGTGGTCGGAGAACCGCCCGGGGTGGGCGGTGCGCAAGTTGGCATGCGCGCGGAGGGCACCGTCGAGGTGGCGCGCCAGCAAGCGGGCGTAGCGCGGCTCGTTGGTCTCGGCCGGCCAGAGCGGGTCGTTCGTGTGATGGTGCAGCAATTCGCGCAGGTCGAGCTCGATGCGGGCCTCGGGGGCCGTCTGGTCCAGGAGGTCGGGGTAGAAAGGCGGCGGCGCGTTGGCGTGCGTCTGCCCGGCGCGCCGGCCGGCCGGCGCCCGGTCCACCACCAGCACCTTCTTCACCTCGGTGTCGGCCAGCGCCTTCTCGTACAGCCAGCGAAAGGCGAGGTTCGACGCGGTCGTGATGACGGTGAAGCCGTTGGCCTTGCCGAAGGTCGGGATGGTGCTGTCGTGCTCCGGCAGCAGGTGCAGCGGGTCGCGGACCAGGACGCGGGGGTGGTCCTTGACCGGCTCCAGTTTCGCGAGTGCCCAGGGCGCAAGCATGACGGGTGCCTCACTCGATTTGCAGTACGGGCAGGGAATCGCCGCCCTCGCTGATGCTCTTGAGTTGCTGCTCCAGGAACGCCTGCAGTTCGCGAAGGAGCGCCGGCACCTGCTCGCGCTCCACCGTGCTGCAACTCGGCCGGAAGTCGGCGAGGGACACTTTCTTGACGACGATCCGCTTCAGGTAGCGGTTGATCAGCTCGACCACCCCTTCGTCGCTCAGCACGAGCGGCACCAGAACGGCCTCGAGTTCTTCGACCGTGCCGCAGCCGAGCAACTGGGCGATGACCGGCTCGGCGCGCCCTTGCTCCAGGCGCTGCCGGACCGCGGGGCTCAGGAAGATCTCCAACTTGCGGTGCATCACCTCGCGCACCAGCCGCTCGGCGTGGGCGGCGGTCGTGCCGGCGGCCTCGACATGGCCCGCGGCGTTGGCGAACATGAGCCCGCAGGGGTGGACCGGGGCCGAGCGCAGGCGATCCTCCACGGAAGCGCGCGACGGCGTCGAGCAAGCGAACAGTCCCGACGCCAGTGCCACAAGTTGCGCCTCCAGCGCTGGGGCGGCGGCCGGCTGGAGCGCGGTCACGCCCTCAAGTTTGCGCAGGGCCTGCAAGGTCTTGCCGCGACGGGCGCTCTCGACTCGGGCTCGCGCCGACTCCACCTCGCTGAGGACGCCGTCGTGCAGGGCGGCGTACGCGGTCGCGTGCTCGTGGACCAGGCGGCCCAGCGTTCCCGATTCGCCCGCAGCCGGAGGCTGGCGGCCGATTAGTTCCGCCTTCAGCTTGACCTCCGAATCGATGAACGGGCGGGGCGCGGCGAGCCGCTCGGTCAGCTTGCGCTGCGCCTTGCGAGCCTCTTTCAGCTCGGGGCGCTCCGGGAGGGCGTGCGCGCAGTAGTCCTTGGCCACGCGGAGCTCGCGGTCGTACTGCAAGAAGCCTTTGAGGTTGCGGTAGTCCGCCAGGCGGTTGGCCAGGTCGCCCACCTCGCGCTCGTCCGCGTTGTTGCGGTCAAAGGCCAGGTGGCCGTAGGCCTCCTTGAGCGCGTAGAGGATGAGGCTGATGTCGTCGCCCGAGGACAGGTCGGCGGCGAATAGCGCGGCCGCCTGCCCTAACTCCTTGTTGTACGGGTTGGCGACCTGGAGGGCGGCGAAGAGGTCGCGGGCCTGCTCGGCGGCGCGCAGGGCCACGGGGCCTTCGGTCTTGAAGTGCTCTTTGAGCTTGCGGCGCCAGTCGGAGATGACGCTGTCGTCGTGGGTCGATGGGATCGTGGCGCACAGCAACTTCTCCGCGTAGGGCCGCAGCGCCTCCCAGTTCTCGGGGCGGGCCACTTTCTGGACGTCGGTGAACGAGCCCAGCACGGAGGCCGAGAAGTCCACTTCGGCGATGTTGGCGTAATCCAGGTGGCCGAAGGGCAACCCGGATTTGGCCCCCAGGCCGACGCGAACCTTCCCCTCGCGCACCAGGCAGAGCAGGTAGATCTGCACCATGCGGCGCGACAGGCCGTAGTCCTTGGGCCCGCCGGTGCCCATGAAGTTCTTGTACACGGTGTCGATCTTGAGCGACTGACCCTCGTCGGCGAGCTTCTCGTCGAGGAACGTCCACAGGTCCTTGACGTGGGAGTTGTCGGAGAAGTCGAGCTTCCGCTCGGCCGACTTCTTCATGATCTTCAGCCCGAAGCCGAAGTTCTGGGCCGCGCTGATGTTCTGGTTCGTCTTCCCCTTGGGCACCTCCCCCGTCTTGACTACGCCGTTGATGACCTTGACGCCTTCCTCCTTGCGGAACAAGAACGGCGGCTCGAACTGGACGTCGCGCGAGACGTAGACGGCCGTTAGCACGCGGGCGACCAACGGCTTGAGGATGCCCTCCAGGTCGCCGGCGACGTGGGGCGTCATCTGGCTGTTGTTCGAGGCGTCGATGCGGCCACGCCCGTAGCTCTCGGGCACGATCTTGTAGATGCGTCCCAGGTCGGCGCGCAGCGCCTCGGCGGCCCACTTGAGGACGGCGGCGGCGTCCTCCGTCTCCTTGTTCTGCCAGTCGTTCACCAGCTTGCGGTAGGCGGCAAAGTCGAGCAGCCGGTCGCGCTCGTCGGCGCGCAACTCGCCCGGCGACCAGAGCAGCACGCGCTGGTCGCGGCCGCGCTCGAGGATGCGCGCGATTTGCTCCGGCTTGACGGGCCGGGTGGCGACGTAGCAGGCGAAGTCGCGGTCGGTCTGGTCGGTATCGATGGCGGGCAACCGCCCCTGGTCGCCAGCGAGGCGCGCCGGGTCGCGCAGGCCGACCTGGCCGGTGACCTGCCGGCCTTGCCAGTCCACTTCGAGGTCCCGATCGACGCCACGCTGCCCCATCCCGGTGCTGAGCTCGCGGAAGATGCTGCGCACGCCCGCGCTGAGGTCGAGCGTCATTTGCCGGGTACGGATCGGCCACTCGTCCAGGCCGAGCAGGTGGTCCCACGCCTCGCGCTGGCTGACCTGATTGCCCTCGGCCTCGTCGCGGGCCTTCTTGAACTCCGCACGCGGGTCCACTCCCGTGAACACCGGGTCGAAACGGTAGAGGGCCCGATGGTCCTCGTCGAACGACTGGGCGATCTGCCGCAGCTCGCGTTTCAGGTTCTCGGCCAGCGTTTCGTAGTGTTGTTGGTTCTCCTCGACGTTGGCCTCGGCGTCGCGCTCGATCAGGACCGCGTTGGCGAGCTCCTCGGCGGTGATGCCCTGCTGGCGCGTCTTGGCGACGTGGTAGAGGAACAGCGTCTGGAGCGTCTTGACCGCCTTGTCGCGGTGGACCTTCAAAGAGCCCTTGGTCAGCCCGTCGATCTGCCGGCGCCCCGCCTCGTAGGCGCGGTAGTCGGCCTCCTGGCGCGTCTTGATGGCGACCAGGCCGGCATGCACCCCGCTAGGGTCTTCCTCGTAATGGACCGCCTCGTCGAACAGCTCCCACAGCCGGACCAGGTCGCGGCCCTTTTGCTTGATCTGATGCTTGAGCGTCTGGTGCATGAAGTGGATGGCGGAGCGCGCCGTGGTCAGCTCGAAGGTGATGGCGCGCAGGACCTCCAGGGCAGGCTTGTGGAAGGGGAAGCAGTCGGCGAACTCCTTCTCGCCGATGGCGTTGGGCCAGGAGAAGCCGCGCTTGTAGTGCAGGTAGTAGGCGGCGATGGCCTCGGGGTTGATGATCGTGCGCACGCGGTTGAGCACGATGTCGTAGTAATCCCGGTCCTCTTCGAGCAGTTTGACCACCTTGAGCCGGTCGTCGGCGATGATGTTCTTGACGCCCAACTTGCTCTCGATGGCCTGCTGGGCGGCGCACACCGTCCACACGGGCAGGTTGCGCACCTTGGCCAGCCGGTTGGCCAGCACCACGAGCGTTTTCTCGTCCTCGACGCGCTGGTCGTCGTCGCGGTTCTTCATGAACAGCGAGACCTCGTCGAGGACCAGCAGAAGGCCGGCGTAGCCCTCGTCGAGGATGGTCTGGGCGGCGTGCGTCAAAATGTCCTCGGTCTCCGCGGCGATCTGCGGCTGGACCTTGAGGTATTCGGTGTAGAAGCGCCAGAGCTTGTTCCCGCAGCTGCGCTTGTACTCGGGGGAGCGGTTCTGCTGGATGTCGCGCAGGAAGTCGGTGGCGTCCTCGAACTCGTCCGCCTCGAAGAAGCGCGGGTCGCGCAGGAATCGCTTGAGGTCTGCTCGGTAGCGCTCGACGTCCTCCTTGAGGAAGCGGTCGGCGAGCAACTCGGTTGGGTAGAGCGAGAGGTTCTTGCCCGTCTCGGTCTGGAGTTGCTCCTTGATGGCGTCGAGGACGTATTCGCTGAGGCGCCGGCCCCGGTCGGCCAGCCCGACCGTGCCGCTGCCCGAGCCGACGAGCGTTTTGACGACGACGAAGATGCCCTTCTTGCCGCGCCCGCTCTTGGCCTCGAGCCCATCTTCCCAGAAGCGGTAGAGGCTGTCGCGCTTGCCGCGCCCCGCCTTGTCTTCCTTCTTCTGGACCAACTCCCACGGCTCCTTGCGGCCCAGGGCCAGGGCGGCCAGGAAGCAGAGCAAGTGCGACTTGCCGGAGCCGAACTCGGCCTGAATCCAGTAGCCTTGCCCGATCGGGTCTTCCTTGCGCTCGGGGCTGTAGGGGGCCGCGAGGTGCCGGAACAGGTCGTTGAGGAATGGCCGCACCGGGTCGATCCGAAATTCATCGATGGTCTGTATCTCGGCGCGGCGGCCCTTGCGCGAGGGATCCGCGTTGCCGTCGGCCCAGACGTGCTTTTCGAGCGAGTAGACCGAGATGATCCGGTCGGGGATGGCGCAGATCTCGTCGAGCCCCTTGCGGTGCAGAAACAGGTCGTCAGCCTTGGCCACGGCGGCCTCCTCGTGGTGCGGTTCGCGTTGCGCTGCCAGAGCGCCCCGTACGTCAGGCTTTCCAGCCTGACTCTTCGCGTACGTCAGGCTTTCCAGCCTGACTCTTCTTGTACGTCAGGCTTTCCAGCCTGACTCTTCTTGTACGTCAGGCTTTCCAGCCTGACTCTTCGGCATGTCAGGCT
>JBBSEZ010000021.1:0-43005 GCA_038239195.1 Gemmatales bacterium | reverse complement strand
CGCTCTTTTCGCCGCGCGCGAGAAGAGCGGCGCAGCCCGTCCTCTCACCAGTCGTCCGTCCGAAACGCCTGCGCCGGCAGCCCGTCCTTGTTGAACAGGTTGGCCCACGGGTGCCGCGCCGACCACGCATACCGCACCGCCACCGGCGCCGGCACCTTCGCGCTCGACACCACCACCGTGTTGCCGTCGATCGCCGCGTCGGCCCAGTGCCACACCTTGTCCTTCCCGGCCACCGCGAAGCCCTGCAACCGCTCGCCGTGCTTGAACGCCAGCCCCTTCCCCACGTG
This sequence comes from Gemmatales bacterium, assembly GCA_038239195.1. Taxonomy (GTDB): domain Bacteria; phylum Planctomycetota; class Planctomycetia; order Gemmatales; family Gemmataceae; genus JBBSEZ01. The sequence continues at coordinate 42,718 of JBBSEZ010000021.1, read as the reverse complement.
CGCGAACGACAGCCGTACCTTGTCGCCCTCGATGGCCTGCTTCTCGTATACCGGGCCGTAATACTCCACCTTCCGCCCATACGCCAGGCCCAGCGCCACCAGGCAGGCGCGGTCGCCGTAGCCAAACTTGTTCGTCGGATGCACCCCCGCGCCGAGGTCGCTGCTGAGGACCATCGCCGTGTTCGGGTAGTTCACGATCCGGACGTGCAATTCTCGATAGAGGCCGTCGGCGTTGCCCGGCACCTTCTTCGGCAGCGGCGCGAATCGGTCGGCCCGGCTGGTGGTTGCGTTCGCATAGTCCCACGCGGGCCCGCCGCCGCTGGGCTTTTGCACGTAGAGGAAGGGGAAGTCGCCCTGGCCCCACTCCCGGCGCCAGCCGCGGATCAGGGCGCCCATCAGGACGTACTGATCGACGCCCGGCACCGCCGTCCCGCTCTCGCCCTGGTCCCACAGCACCCCGCGGATGCCGAACGGCACCATCGGCTTCACGTGCGCCCGGTAGAGCCCGCCGATCTTGCCCTTCGTCAGCTCGCCCACCTTGGCCGGGGGCGCCGGCTTCCGCGGCGGCTTCTTCTTCGCCTCCTTCGCCGCCTCCACGTCCTTCTCCCACTTGACGAGGGCCTTGTCGTACTGCTTCATCCCCTTCTCGTAGTCGTAGGTCGCCTCGAACTTCTTCAGGGCCGACTGCGCGGCCTTGTCGGCGGCGAACGCCTCCTCGCTCAGCCAGGGCCCCGAAGGCGTCCCGCCCACGGCGCCGACCATCAGGCCGACCGGCACCTTGAGTTCCTGCTGGAGCCGCACGCCGAACGAGAACAGCAGCGCCGAGAAGCCGCGGACGGCGCTGAGATCGGCCTTCTGCCAGCGCCCCGACCCTCGCAACAGGCGGATGGTCGGGTACGGCGCCGCCGCGGCGGCCTTGGCCAGCATCTCGTCGCCCTTGGCGTAGCCGGCGACGCCCCCGGCCATGTTCGACTGGCCCGAGCCGACCCACACCTCGCCCACGAGAACGTCGTCGATCGTAATGGTGTTGGTCCCTGCGACGGTGAGCTTGTGGGGCCCGCCCGCCTTGAGCGGATCGAGGCGCAACAGCCACTTGCCGGCCTTGTCGGCCTCGGCCTCCTTTTGCTGGTCGCGGAACTTGACCGTCACTTTCTCGCCCGGCGCCGCCGTGCCCCAGATCGGCACCTTCATGTCGCGCTGCAACACCATGTGATCGCTCAGCACCGGCGGCAGTTTCACCGCGGCGCCCGCTGTCGAGGGCAGAGAGGCCAGCCCCAGGCCGGCCAACAGGAGAAAGGCTTTCGGGAGAGTCATGAAGGCCTCGTGGGGTGGAGTGGCCGCGCGAAACGGCAAGCAAAACAGCGGCTCATGCCAGGATGTTGCGGATCACCCGCCCGTGGACGTCGGTGAGCCGGAAGTCGCGGCCCTGGAAGCGGGAGGTCAAGCGCGTGTGGTCGAGCCCGAGCAGGTGCAGGATGGTCGCCTGCAAGTCGTGGACGTGCGTTCGGTTCTCCGTGGCGTGGAAGCCGAGGTCGTCGGAGGCGCCGTAACTGATGCCGGCCTTCGTCCCGCCGCCGGCCAGGAACATCGTGTAGGAGTCGGGGTGATGGTCGCGGCCGAGGTTGGCCCCGCCCGCCGTGCGCCCCTCGCGGAACGGCGTTCGGCCAAACTCGCCGGTCCACACCACGAGCGTCTCATCGAGCAGGCCGCGCGCCTTGAGGTCGCGGATCAGGGCCGTCACGGGCTGGTCCATGAGCTGGGCGCGGCCGGGCAGGCCGGTGCGGATGTCCTCGCCGGCGCCGGTGCCGTGGAAGTCCCAGCCCCAGTCGAAGAGCTGGACGTAGCGAACGCCCTGTTCGATCAGGCGGCGGGCCAGCAGGCAGTTGTTGGCGAAGCTGGCAGCGCCCGGGCGAGCGCCATACGCGCCCAGCACCTTGCTGTCCTCGCGCGAGACGTCCATGACCTCGGGGGCGGCCACCTGCATGCGGAAGGCCATCTCATACTGGGCGATGCGCGTGGCCGTCTCGGGGCTGCCCAGTTCGTGCCCTTGGATTTCGTTGAGATCGCGCAGGGCATCGAGGCTCAGCCGGCGCAGGGAGCGGTCCATGCCCGGGGGGTTGGAGGCGTAGAGGACGGGGTCGCCGCTCGACCGGCACTGCACGCCCTGGTAGACGGAGGGCAGAAACCCGCTGCCCCAGGCGCTCTTGCCGGCGCTGGGCAGCGTGCCGCCGGAGACGAGGACGATGAAGCCGGGCAGGTTCTTGCTCTCCGAGCCGAGGCCATACGTCACCCACGAGCCCATCGACGGCCGGCCCTGGCGCGGGGCGCCGGTGTAGAAGAGCAGCTCGGCGGGGGCGTGGTTGAACTGCTCCGTCCACATCGACTTGACGAACGTCAACTCGTCGGCGATGCTTGCGATGCCCGGCAGCACGTCGGACACCCACGCCCCGCTCTTGCCGCGCTGGGCGAAGCGATGCGGGGTGCCGAGCAGCCTGGGCACGCCGGAGGTGAAGGCGAACGTCTTGCCCTTGAGGAGCGAGGCGGGACAGGGCTGGCCGGTGCGCTTGACCAGCTCCGGCTTGTAGTCGAAGAGGTCGAGGTGCGGCGGGGCGCCCGACAGATGGATGACGATGACGTTCTTGGCCTTGGCCTTGAAGTGCGGCGGGCGCGGAGCTTGCGGATCGACGGGCGGGGCGGCGGTGGTTTCGCCGAGCAAGCCGCCGAGGGCGAGCCCGCCGAGGCCGAGTGCGCCGTCGCGCAGAAAGTGCCGGCGCGTTTGCAGCGCGGCGCGGTCGAAAAGGGATAGCATCAGAGGCCCCTCATGGTGTTGATTTAGCCGCCGAGCTCCGCTCGGCGCGGGATCGCTCACCGCTTGGCGAGCGTTTCATCGAGGTTGAGCAGCACGTTGCCGACGACCGTCCAGGCGGCGAGGTCGAGCACGTCCATCCCCGCCGGCGCCGGGCCGAGCGGGCGCGTGGCGAGGTCGGCCGCCTTGGCGGGCGTGGCGGCGAGTTGCTTGCGCGCGCTTTCAAACAGATTCACTAGCCGGTCCGCCTCGCGGTCGCTGGGCGCTCGCGTGAGGCAGAGGCGGAAGCCGTACACGACGCGCTGCCGCGTGGTCTTGCCGCCCGCGCGGACGATGCGGCGGGCCAGCGCCTGGGCGGCCTCGACGAACACCGGGTCGTTGAGGGTGACGAGCGCCTGGAGCGGAGTGTTCGTTCGCAGCCTGCGCACGTTGCAGGTCGTGCGCTCGGGGGCGTCGAACGTGGTGAGCGACGGATAGGGCGAATTGCGCCGCCAGCGCGTATAGAGGGCACGCCGATACTTGTCCTCGCCGGCGCTCGTGGACCAGTCGGTCGAGCTGCCGAACGCCGCCGCCAGCCCGCTGAGCGGCTGCGGCGGCTGGACCGGCGGGCCGTGCAGCTTCCCGCTCAGCAGGCCGCCGACGAACAGCGCCTGATCGCGGATGGCCTCTCCCGACAGGCGCACGCGCGGGCCGCGCGCCAGCAGGCGGTTGTACGGGTCGCGTTTGGTCAGGACGTCGGTCGCCTGGGCCCCCTGGCGGTAGGTCGCCGACGTGACGAGGAGCCGGAGCATGCGCTTGGTGTCCCAGCCAGCGCGGACATATTCGGTCGCCAGCCAGTCGAGCAGCTCGGGGTGCGAGGGCGGTTCGCCCTGGGCGCCAAACTCCTCGCTCGTCTCGACGATGCCGATGCCGAACAGCTCCTCCCACAGCCGATTCACCGCCACGCGCGCCGTCAGCGGGTTGTTGTCGTCCACCAGCCACTTCGCCAAAGTCAGCCGATCCAGCGCGGCGCCCTTGGGCGGGGCCGGGAAGGCCGCGGGCAAACCGGGCCCGACGCGCTCGCCCTTGTCGAGGTAGTTGCCGCGGAGCTGCACGTGGGAGATGCGCGGCTTGCCCTCTTTGAGCACCGGCGTGGTCGCCACCAGCATGCGCACACGGGCGGTGAGGGCGCGCATCTCGGCGTCGAGCGCCGCCCAGGCCTTCGACTGCGACCGATGGTAGGCGACGAGCTTGAGTTGCTGGCTCGGGTTGCGCTTGGGCAGGGCCAGGAGGGCGGCCACGTCCTTGGGCAATTTGGCGCGATCGGCCTTCTTCTCCCACTCGGGGCGCGTGCCATCGACGCGCTTCGTCTCGGCGTCGAGGAGCTTCTTCACCGCGTCGAGGCGAGCCGTCGCGATGGCGTGGGCGGTCTCTTGCCCGGGGGCGATGACGGACACGACGGGGGCGTCGCTGCCGGAGTTGTTGTCCTCGGTGTTATTGAGGATCGCGTAAAGCTGGAAATACTCCTTCTGCGAGAGCGGGTCGTACTTGTGGTTGTGACACTGCGCGCAGGCCATGGTCGTCCCCATCCACACCTGCATCGTGGTGTTGACGCGATCGACGACGGCGGCCGAGCGGAACTCTTCGGCGCTGGTGCCGCCCTCCGTGTTGGTCAGGGTGTTGCGGTGAAAGCCCGTGGCGATGCGCTGCGCGGTCGTCGGTTTGGGGAGCAAATCGCCCGCGAGCTGTTCGACGGTGAACTGGTCGTAGGGCAGGTTGCGGTTGAGCGCCCCGATGACCCAGTCGCGGTAGGGCCAGATGGTGCGGTTGGGGTCGTTGGCGTAGCCCTGCGAGTCGGCATAGCGGGCCAGGTCGAGCCAGGGCTGCGCCCAGCGCTCGCCGTAGCGCGGCGAGGCGAGCAGGCGATCGACCAGCCGCTCGTAAGCGCCGGGCCTCTTGTCGTTGAGGAAGCGATGGGCCTCTTCGAGGGTGGGCGGCAGGCCGGTGAGGTCGATGGCCAGCCGGCGCAGGATGGCGGGACGGTCGGCGGGCGGAGTGGGGGCGAGCCCCTCCTTGTCGAGGCGGGTCAGGATGAACTGGTCGATGGGGTTGCGGGCCCAGCTTGCGGCGCGCACGGCGGGGACGCCCGGGCGCTCCGGCGGGCGATAGGACCAGTGCGTCGCGTAGGGCGCCCCTTGCTCGACCCATTTCTTGAGGATCGCGGCCTCTTGTTTGGTGAGCGACTTGCCGAAGCGCGGCGGGGGCATGACGCTCGATGGCTCGTCGGTGCTGGTGCGCGCGACGAGCTCGCTCTTGGTGGCGTTGCCGGGGACGATGGCGGAACTGCCACTGCGGAGGGGCTTGAGGGCGCCAGCGCGGACGTCGAGGCGAAGGCTGGCCTTGCGCACCTTGTCGTCGGGACCGTGGCAGGCGAAGCACTTGCCGGCGAGGATGTGCCGGACGTCGCGGTTGAAGTCGATGGGCTTCTCGGGCGCCTTGGCGGGGCCGGCGGAGGCCGAGGCGACGACGAGGGCAGCGAGCAAGGGGAGGGTGGCAGGCATGGTGCGGGCCTCTGGCGGCGGGCAGGCGGCGGGCTTGTCCTTTCACTATGCCACAGCGGGGGGCCGAACGGAAGAGGATAGAGGCGACCGGGACGAATTTTCGGGGGCCGGAGAGATTGGTGAACGGGCCGCCGGCGGGGTAGAATCAGTCGAGGATCACTCCCGGAAGAGCGGGGCCGAGGCCATGACCCAGGACGAAGCCTTCCTGCACGCCATCGTCGAAAGCCCAGAGGACGATGTGCCGCGCCTGGTTTACGCCGACTGGTTGGAAGATCACGGCGATCCGGAGCGGGCGGAATTCATCCGCCTCCAGATCGAACTGGCCCGCGACGGAAAGGAGGACGAGTTCTGGGACGGCGGCTCGCGGCGGGCGGAGGAGTTGCTCCGGGCGCACCAGGACAGGTGGGTCAAGGGGCTGCCCGCGTGGGCGAGGCCCAAGGCGTCGTTTCGCCGGGGCTTCGTGTGGTCGGTCCACTGCACGGCACGCCAGTTCCTCCAGGGCGGCGCCGCCCTGTGCCGGGCCGTGCCGCTGGAGCAAGCCCACTTCGCCCGCGTGTCGGGGCTCCTTGGGAAGTTGCTGGCGGCCCCGTTCCTGCCTCTCCTTTCGTCGCTGATCCTGGTGAATGAAGGGCTGACCGCCGACGACGCCCGGCTGCTGGCGGAGTGCCCGGCCTTCGCGCGCTTGCGCTGGCTCCAGTTGAGCCGGAACGCGATCGGCGCGGAGGGCGCGAGGGCCCTGGCCTGGTCTCCGCATCTTGCCAACCTCGCCGACGTGAAACTGGTCGGTAACAACCTGGGGGCCGAAGGGGCGGCCGCCCTGGCGGGATCGCCGTACCTGACGCGGTTGGGGGAGCTGAACCTCCAGGCCAATTACGTCGGCGACGAGGGCGCCCGGGGGCTGGCCGGCGCGGCGCGGCTGGTGGGATCGCTGGCGACGCTGAACCTGCGCTACAACGTCATCGGCCCGCCGGGGGCGAAGGCGCTGGCGGACTGTCCGCACCTGGCGGGGCTCGCGAAGTTGGAGATGATGAACAACCCGCTCGGCGACGCCGGCGCGGAGCACCTGGCCGGCTCGCCGAACCTGGCCGGGCTGCGCGTGCTGGAGCTGCGCGAGAACGGCATCGGCGACGCCGGGGCGCGGGCCCTTGCCGCCTCGCCGCACCTTGCCGGGCTGACGGAACTGGACCTCTACGAGAACCGCATCGGTGACGCCGGGCTCCTCGCGCTGGCCTCCTCGCCGTACCTGCGAAACGTCCGGCAGATCAGCGCCCACGGCCGACGCGCCGTCGGCGAGGAGGCCCGGCGAGCCTTCGAGGAGCGGTTCGGCCGCTGAGCCGGCGCGGGGGAAGACGAGATGCGCACGATCCTCGACATTTTTTTCTGGCCACCGAGGGGCCCGGGAAGGTAAGATCCATCCTGCCCAGGTTTGCCTGGTGACGGAGAGGGGACGATGCGAGCACGCTTGACGGTCCACAGTGGAAACGCTTCGCCGCGAACTTGCGAGTTGAAGGACGGCGCCGTGGCCAACCTGGGCCGCGACCGCGAAAACACCATCATCTTGTACGACCGGCACGCCTCGCGCCAGCACGCGCAGGTCTTCGCCAGCAACGGCCGGTGGTTCATCCGCGACCAGGAAACGACCAACGGCACCCGCCTCGACGGCGCGCCCGTCCGAACCGAGTCCCCGCTCGGGGACGGGCAGGAAATCGTCATCGGCGACGTCCGGTTGCTCTTCACGCTCGAAAGCGCCAAGACCGAAAAGCTCCCCCAGCAAGTGCCGGGGGGCCGGACCGAGGAGAAGGCGTGCGACACGCCGGACGTCGTTTCGGGGAGGGGCGCCGCGGGAGCGGTCCCCGACGAGACGGCGCTCCAGGCCGACGAACTGACGGTCCTGTTTCGCTTCATGAACGATTCGCTCAACGAGGACGCCCCCCAGGGGCTCGTCACCCTCGCCCTGAAAGTGTTGCAGCGCCAGACGCGCGCCGATCTGGTCGGCTTCCTCAGCCTCGACCCCGACAACCCCGAGTTGCGAGTGGTGCTCCCCGAACAGGCCGCCATCGATGGCCACCTGAGCCGGCACCTGACGCAGAAAGTGCTCCGCGAGGGCCGGCCCGTCTGGCTCAACGCCTCCCACGACGTCGAGAGCGAAAGCCTCTCCAACGTGCGCGATGCCATCTGCGTCCCGCTGCGGATCGCGCCCGGCGGGATGGGCGAGGCCCCAGGGGCGGCCCCGGCGACTCTGGGGGCCCTGCACGTCTACAAGTCCCACCACCACTTCAGCGAGCGCGAGCTGCGCTTCTGCCAGGTCCTCGCCGCCAGCCTCGCCAGCACGCTGCACCTGTTGCGCGGGCGGCGCATCCTCGAGGCCGACAACTCCCGGCTGCGCGTTCACGCCTCCTCGGGCGAAACGCTGATCGGCACCAGCGCGGCGATGCGCCAACTCCGCGAGCAGATCGCCCGCCTGGCCGACTCGCCCGCCAACGTCCTGATCCTCGGCGAGAGCGGGGTGGGCAAGGAGCTCGTGGCCCTGGGCCTGCACCGCCAGAGCCGGCGCGCCGACGAACCGCTGGTCCCCGTCAACTGCGCCGCCATCTGCGCCAACCTGTTCGAGTCGCAGCTCTTTGGCCACAAGCGCGGGGCGTTCACCGGCGCGGTGAGCGACAGCCCTGGCCTGTTCCTCCAGGCCGACCTGGGCACGCTGTTTCTCGACGAGGTGGGCGAGCTGCCGGCCGACGTTCAGGCCAAGCTCCTGCGCGCCCTGGCGACCAAGCGCTTCATGCCCGTGGGAGGGCTGACCGAGGTCAAGGCCGACGTCCGCATCCTCGCCGCCACCAATAAAGACCTCGAGCGCGAGGTGCGCGAGGGGGGCTTTCGCGAGGACCTGTTCTATCGGCTGCGCGTCACGCGGCTGCGCGTCCCGCCGCTGCGCGAACACCTCGAAGACGTCCCCGCCCTGGTCGAGCACTTCCTGGTGCTGCTCAACGCGGAGTACCGCCGGCGCGTCTGCCTCTCGGAAGGGGCCGTCCAGCGCTTGATGAGCTACTCCTGGCCGGGCAACGTGCGGCAGTTGCGTTCGGTGCTCGAGGCGGCCGTCGCGATGGCGGGCGAGTACGACACCATCAACGCCGCCGACCTGCACCTGGACCTGGAGCCGAGCGGCCCGTGCGACCGCCCTCCCAGCCTCGACCTCGAAGCGCTCGAGACGTGGGCCATCCGCGAGGCCCTGGCCCAGACGGGCTGGAACAACACCCACGCGGCGCCCCTCCTCGGCATCCACCGCGAGACGCTCATCAACAAGATCAAGAAGTATCGCATCGAGCGCCCATCCAACGGCGAGGGGCGCTGAAAAAGAACGAACCGCGCTTCGACGAGTTGCGCGACGGGCACAAGCTTCTCGAAGCGCGGTCAGGAGGCCCCAAAGGTGGGGCGTGTCCAATGATCGAGCAGCACGCGGAGCGGGCGCAGTCAGACGGGGCGGTTCGGCGCCTCCGTCGGCTTGCTGTTCACGACGACCGGCGCGGGCATGGGCATGGGCGCGCCCGCGCCCTCGGAGCGTGGTTGCCCCGAACCGCCAACCGTACCGCCAACCGTCGCGGAAACGGGCTCTCCGCTGGCCCCCCCGGTCCCCAGCCCGTTGGCCGCCTCCTTGCCGTGGATGGCGTCGTAGACTTCCTGCCGATGGACCGGCACCTCCTTGGGCGCGACGATCCCCAGGCGCACCTTGTCGCCGCGGATCTCCACCACGGTCACGACAATGTCGTTGTTGATGACGATGCTTTCGTTTTTTTTCCTGGACAGTACCAGCATTGGCGCCTATCCTTTTCCTTAGCCCAGAGGCCGTACTTGGAAGGACTGGCTCGCACGCGAACTTGCTTTCCCGTCAGGCCTTCTTGCCCTCTTCCAAATCGGGGCGTCATTCGAGTGGCCCGAACCGGCGGTCGCAACGTCGAGGCGTCAAGGTGAAGATCCGCTTCTCCCGCAGAGCCAGAGTTCTTGATTCGATTCGCCCTCCATCCTCCTGACGGGCTCTAACAGAGTGCGAGCGGGCGCTCCGTTCGGCGAGGGCTGGCGTGTAGTTCCTTCGGCACAGGCCGACGGACTATGTGCGCTTCCTCTACTCCGTCAATATCAACTTTAGCTGTGGTGTCAACCCCCGTCAAGCCCGTGGGGCACGCCGCTCGCCCTTTTTTGCCGTTTTGGCATGCTTTCTCTTGGCGAACAAAAGCAGGCCCAACGGCAAGCGCAGCCCGCCTACCGTTGCGCCTTCTTCGGCAGGCCTCAGCGCGGCGTGGCGCGCATCTCCTTGAGGTAGAACTCCGCGATTCGGCAGACGGTCGGGCTGGGGTCGCTGCGCGCCATCTGGTCGATGCGGTCGCTGAGGTCGAGGCCGTCCTGGTCGTGCTGGCTCATCGCGCGCAGGGCCGCGGTGCGGACGGCGGGCGAGGAATCGTGACTGAGTCGGCGCAGCCAGAGGCCCGGGTCGAGGTCGGACGCCACGCGCAAGCAATCGAGGACGCGGAGGCGCTGGCCGGCCTGGGGGTGGGTGAGCAGCCGGCCGAGCTGTAAGTGCTCGGGCCGCAGGCCCCGCATGCGCAGGGCGTTTTCGCAGAGGCCGCGGACCTCCGCGTCGGGGTCGTGCAGGCTCGGCAAGAGCCCGTCTTCCGGCACGACCTCCACGGCGGGGCCAACCGCGAGCATGGCCGCCCGGCGCACCTCCACGACCGGATCGTTGAGCAGCGGAACGACCTGGTCGAGCAGGTCCATGCCCTTGTGCAGGAGCGCGAGGCGGATGGCGCGCCCCCGGTTGTCGGGACTGGGTGACAGCAAGCCGGCCCGGCCGATCTCGCGTGCGCTGCTGAGCGCCTCGGTGGCCTGGGACTGTTTGACCAGGGTGGCGCTCAATTCGAGGGCAGCGCCCTGGACCTCGGGCGCGACGACGCCCCCCGCTTCCGCGAGCAGGCGAGCGCAGTTGGGGACGAGCCCCGCCGCCGGCGCCTCGCCCTCCCTGGAGAACCAGCCCCCTGCCACTTCGAGGACGGCACGCTGTCCCTGCAAGCTCAGGCGCGGGAAAGCCCGCGCCAGTCGAAGGGCCAGTTCGACGCTTCGGCCATCGCCGGGGCCCCACCGCGCGGCGAGGCAAGCCAGCCCGGCCCGGGCGTTGGCGCAAACCGCGTCGTCGGGCTGGGCCAGGCACTCGAGGACGCGGGGGAGGGCTGCGTCGCCCAGATCGGCGACGCGCTCGGCCCGGCGCTGGCGATCTCCTTCGGAAGCGCTCGCCAGGGCGCGCACGCAGTACCAGGCGAGGATCGGCGTGCGCTCCAGCCAGGCCACGCCGCCCCCCCCCAGCAACAGCGCCAGGAACGCGAGGGCGGCCAGGGACTTCTTGCTTCGCCAACGAGAACCAGACATGGCACCTCCCCGAACGAGACCTCCGCGCACCGGGGCGAAACTATAGCCCGGTGAGGAGGCGCGCCACAAGGCGAACTCGGCCGACCACTGGTTAGCAACGCTTGGCGACAGCGTTGCGTCATTTGGCGCTCGGGGCTGATTCGGCAAAATCGTTCATGCCGGCACGCCTGGCATTCGATGAATAAAGGGTAGGCACAAGGGACTTGGCCCCAGACAGGCGCGAGGTGGTCGATGGCGAACCGTCGCAGGTGGATGGGCGGGCTGAGCGCGTGGCTGGCCCTGCTGGCGGTCGCCGGCCCCGGCGCGGCGCAGCCTCCGCGCGCCCCAACGCCCCTCGCGTTCCCGGTGCGCGCCGAGGGCGGGCCGGCTCTCCCCGCCACCCCCACCATTCCCTATGGCCTGCTTTCTCCCGGCGCGCGCGAGAAGGTGCGCCGGGTCGTCGAGGGCCCCTCCCTCTCCGCCCACGGCCCGGCCGAGGCGTTCGCTTGCCAGCCCGCGCTGTATCGCTGGCTGCTCGATCATCCCCGCGAGGGGGGCTTCCTGTGGCGCCTGGTCGGCGCCAAGGTCACCGACGTCGAGGACCGCGGCGCGGGGCGCTACGGCTACCGCGACGCCCAGGGCAGCGACGTGCAGTGGGAGACGGTGCTCGACACGAGCGAAATGCGCATCTGGCTCGCCGAGGGCAAGGCCAAGCCCGGCGCGCTGGTGCCCGCGGTCCACGGCCGGGTCGTCGTCGTCCTCCTCTACCGCGAAGGCAAGGACGCCCGCGGCCGATCGATCCTCCGCCACCAGGCTCACCTGTTCGTGCGCACCGACAGCCGGGCGCTGGCCCTGGTCGCGCGCATGCTGGGCGGCACCGCGCCGCGCATCGCGGAGAATTGCATGGCTCAACTGGAGATGTTCTTCGGCGCCCTCGCCTGGTATCTCGACCAGGACAGCGCCCGCGCCGAGCGCATGTTCCAGCGCATCGGCCTGCAGGTGCCGCCCGGTACTGTGCGGCCGCTGTGAAGGCCCGGCCCCAATGTAGCCCGCGACTCCGTCGCGGGGCCCGCCGCTCCGCGGCGAGCTACATTCTTCCTGTCGGCGCGGCAAAAGGCGCAAAGGGGGAGGCCCAAACTCCAGTGTACCTTGACTTCGGCCCGCTCGCCCGGCATAACCTCTCCCCTGGGAGGAACGATTCGTTCCACGGAACGGGAGGGAGCTCGATGATCCAAACGCTGCCCGCGGTCGAGGTGGTCCGCCGTTACGTCGATGAGTCGCTCGGCTCGCCCCTGCCGGCCACGTGCCTGCGCTGGGCCCCGACGCGCGGCCAGTCCGAACGGCTGTGGGAGCTCCCCGAGGGGGTCTGCGTCGTCGGGCCCGCCCCGGAGCGCTTCGGCTTCAGCTTCCGCCGGCTCGACGACAGCGACTTCGCGGTGCGCATCCTCTGGGACCGCACCTCGTTCCACTGGCCCTCCGTGGCCCGCGTCGAACTGCTGGCCAGCTCCCTGGCGCCCCTGTTCGGCGCGCTCGGCCTCGACCTGTGGGCCCTGCTCGATCAGCCGGCGCACGCGGCCCCGCGCGATCGCGGCCGGGCGGCCTGAGCGCCCCTCTCTAACCCCTTCCCCCGCTCTTGCTTGCGACGGGCCTCCGCCACGTGCTACCATGCGCCCTCGTGCGACCGTTTTCGGCCAGCCCTCCTGCCAGGAAGGGCTGGCGCGCCGCTGGAGGGCCGTCCCCCGATGGACAAACCGCAGGAGCCGACCACTCCCCTGACCTACCGCTCCGCCGGGCTCGACCTCGACGTCTACGACCAGACGATGGCGGCCATCGGCCCTCTCTTGCGGCGAACCCACTCCCCGCGCGTCCTCGACGGCGCCCTGGGCAATCTCGGCGGGTTCGCCAGCCTGTTCAGCCTCGACTTCAACACCCGGCTCTTCGCCCGCAACTACCGCCACCCCGTCCTCGTCTCTTCGACCGATGGCGTCGGCAGCAAGCTCAAGGTCGCCGCCCTCGCCGGCAAGCACGACACCGTCGGCATCGACCTCGTCGCCATGTCGGTCAACGACTGCCTCTGTACCGGCGGCGAACCGCTGCTGTTCCTCGACTACCTCGCCATGCCCAAGGACGACCCCACCCTGACGGGCCAACTCGTCAAGGGGATCAGCGATGGCTGCCTGGAGGCCGACTGCTCCCTCGTCGGCGGAGAGACCGCCATCCTGCCGGACTTTTACGCCCCGGGCGACTACGACATGGCGGGGTTCTGTCTGGGCGTCGTCGAGCGCGACCGCATCCTCAACGGCCGAACCATCGCCATCGGCGACCTCGTCGTCGGCCTGTCGTCCAGCGGGCTGCACTCCAACGGCTACAGTCTCGTGCGCAAGGTCGTCTTCGACCGCGCCGGCCTGGGGCCGCACGACTTCGTCCCCGAACTGGGCCGAACCGTCGCCGAGGAACTGCTCCAGCCGACGCGCATCTACGTCCGCGTGCTCAAGAGCGTGTTGCGCCACTACCCGACCAAGAGGCGGGTGGTGCGCGGCCTGGCCCACGTGACGGGCGAGGGCCTCGAAGGCAACGTCCCCCGCATCCTGCCGCCCGGCCGGCGCGTCTTCCTTCGCAAGGGGAGCTGGTCGGTGCCACCGGTCTTCGACTGGATTCAGAAGCTGGGCGCCATCGAGGAGGCGGAGATGTTCCGCGTCTTCAACATGGGCATCGGTTTCGTGTTCGTCGTCAGCCATTACTACGCCGAGAGCATCGTGCGGCAACTCGAACAAGACGGGGTGCCGGCCTACGTCATCGGCGAGGTGCGCGCCGGCGAGCCGGGCGTCGAGTTCGAGTGAGCCGGCGTGGAGCGCGCCGTCAACTCGTCGGGTAAGGAGGTGGCGTTGCCGCCACCTCCTCCCCTAAGAACGGGACTTGAAAGTTACCCTTCATCCGGCTCGAGCATCTCCAACGCCTCTTGCGAGACGCAGCAGTCTCCTTCTACAGCCCCCTGCCTGTGCATCTGGCGGTGACAGTTCGGGTGAACCAGTTGCTTGTTGAAGACGTCGTCTCCCCCGCCGTACGCCCGCCACTATACTGTCTCGATGCGATGCGCGTTGGCCGCAACTAATCCATTGGCTGAGGCCGGCTGGGCCGCCGCGCAGGCGGGGGCGGGCTCTTGGTGTTCTCGCGCAGCTTCTTGCGGGCGCGGGACAGGATGGGGCCAATGCTGTTGACGGGGATGTTGAGCTCGGTGCTGATTTCCTCGTAGGTGCGGCCTTCGAGGTAGTGGAGGCGGACGACCTCGCGCTCGCGGCTGGGGAGCTTGCCGAGCAGTTTCTCGACCTCTTCGTGCGCTTCGAGGTTGGCGACGCTGCCGCTCGGCCCTTCCTCTTCGGGCTCGGGGGGCGCTTCCTTGGCGGGTTGCACCTCGCGGGCGGCGCTGCGGCGGGCCAGCTCGTGAACGCAGATGCGGCGCGCGATCACGGTGAGGTACGTCGCCATGCTGCTATTGCACTTGAACTGCTTGAGGGTGGCGTAGTCGTTGGCGACGATCTGCAGCAGCACCTCGGCGGCGAGGTCCTCCGTGTCTTCCGGCTTGAGGGGGATGCTGCGCAGGTGAGCGGTGTGGTGGATGACGTGGTAGATCAGGCCGAGGAAGCGATCGATGAAATCGTTCCAGGCCCCGGGCTGGTGGGCGAGACAGCGCCGCAAAAGATCGCGGTCCATGTTGGTCAGGGCCACGTGCGCTTCCTTCCCGATGGTGTCAGAGGGCGGTTGGCGTTTCTACGAATCGGTACGTTTCCTCGTTCGCGCGAACCCTGCCCGTTCCCGTCCTTCTCGGCGCCCTCGCTCTTCGCTTGTTGCTCCATTTTACCCGGGCTGGGCAAATCGGGGTAGGGCGCCCCTCTCTTTTTAACCTTCCTCGGCCCTCCGGGCCCCGCTCCCGCCGGCACGGCCCGCAGGGCTTCGTCGCCCCTCTGGGTGATCGCCGGGCCGGTTGCTATGCTGTCGGGGACGGCAAGCCCTCCCGATGGAGCACCCGCGCACCATGAGCAACGCACCGGCCGACCCCTGGTTTCAGTCCCTGTTCGCCGACCGCATCGGCGGGGCCAACTACGGCAAGGACACCAAGATCTACAAGTTCGAGAAGATCAAACGCGCCAAGCGTGCAGCCCTCGCCGACCACCCCGAGCGCAAGTTGCTCGATTTCGGCATCGGTGAGAACGACGACATGGCCCCGCCCCTGGTGCGCGAGGCCCTCAAGCGCGAAGTCGAGCGCGTCGAGAATCGCGGCTACGCCGACAACGGCATCGCCGCCTTCAAGGAAGCGGCCGCCGGCTTCATGAAAAAGGCCTTCGGCGTTGCGCTCGACCCTGCCACGGAGATCAATCACGCCATCGGCTCCAAGCCAGCCTATGCCATCCTGCCGGCCGTTTTCATCAACCCCGGCGACGTGACCCTCATGACCGTCCCCGGCTATCCCGTCGCCGGCACCCACACCCACTACTACGGCGGGGAGGTCTACAAGTTACCGCTCCGGGCCGAGAATGGCTACTATCCCGACCTCGGCGCCATACCCGCCGACGTCCGCCGTCGCGCCAAGCTGATGGTGCTGAACTACCCCAACAGCCCGACGGGGGCGACGGCAACGCGGGACTTCTACCGGCGCGTCGTCGATTTCGCCCACTCCAACCAGATCGTGATCGTGCAGGACGCCGCCCACGTCCTCTTGAGCTACGACGGCCCGCCGCTGAGTTTTCTCCAGGTGGAGGGGGCGAAGGAGGTCGGCGTCGAGGTGCATTCGACGTCGAAGGGCTTCAACATGATCGGCTGGCGCATGGGCTTCGTGGCCGGCCATCCCAAGATCGTGCAGGCCTTCGCCGACGTCAAGGACAACTGCGACTCCGGCCAGTTCATGGCGATCCAGCACGCCGCCGCCGTCGCCCTCCAACACCCCGAGCTGGCCGACGCCATCCGCGAGAAGTATCGCCGCCGCTTGCAGAAGCTGGTGGCGGTGCTGAAGAAGGTCGGCTTCCAGGCCAAGATGCCGAGCGGGACCTACTTTCTCTACGTTCCCACTCCCAAGGCCTGCGCCGGCCGGACGTTCGCCAGCGCCGAGGAGGCGTCGCAGTTCCTCATCGCCGAGCAGTCGATCTGCTGCGTGCCGTGGGACGATGCCGGGGCGTGTCTGCGCTTTTCGGCGACCTACGTGGCGAAGGACGAGGCCGAGGAAGACGCCCTGATGGCGGAGACGGCCGACCGCCTCGGTCGGCTCGGGCTTCAGTTCTGACGGACAGCACGGAGCAGCATGGAACGGCCTCGTGCCGTCCGTGTCGCGCGCTGGAGCGGCGCGCCTCACCGGGGGCGTCATCCGCGGGCGAACTGCGTCACCGCCTGGACGAATTCCGCTTCCTTCTCGAACATGCCGAGGTGCCCGCAGTTTGGGATCGTCTTCCACTCGGCGTGAGGCAGATGTTTCCGATACGCCTCGCCGTAGGCCGGGGGGACCAACCGGTCGTCCTCGCCCCAGAGCAAGAGCGTGGGGCATTGGACGCGGCGCAGGCGGGCGGGCAACTTGGGGCTATAAGGCCTTTCCCATACGACGCGCGCCAACGCGGTCATCGACTGATAGCCCATCATCCGGCGCTCGTCGTCGGGCTCGTCGGTCACGATCATTTTCGCCACGTAGCCCTCGGGGTCGTGGAACAGCAGCTCGCGCAGTTTCGCCGGCTGGGCCATGAACCGGAAAAGGTCGGGCAGCGGTTGCTCCTCCACCCACATCCCCAGCGCCCCCGAGAGCCACAGCTTCTTGACGCGCTCCGGCCAACGCACCGCAAATTCGGCCGCGATCCAGCCGCCCAGGCTGGTCCCTCCGAGGACCACTTCTCCCAGGCCGAGTGCGTCGAACAGCTCGACGTAGTGAAAGGCCAGGTCCTCGACGTTGTCGATGAGCTCGAGCCCCCCGCTCTTGCCGAAGCCGGGATGGGTGGGGACGTGGACGGTGAAATGCCGGGCCCACGATTGGTAGAAAGGCAGCCAGCGAAACGACTCGCCGAGGCTGCTGTGCAGATAGACGAAGGGCGGGCCCTCGCCGCCGGACATGAGGACGGTGGCGCGGCCGGCGAGGTCGAGGACCTCGGTCTGGCCCTTGCCGGCCAGGAGGACGCGGGCGCCGTAGCGGAGCTTTTTGAACAGGTCGAACAAGAGAGTGCCCTCGCGTGTCACAAGGCGGACGGCGACGCGAGGGCATTGTAGGAGAGCGGCGAGGGCGAGGAAGGCGCATTCAGGGACGGGCCAGGGGCCCACTCGCCCTACGGATGACTGACCCAGCGGGCCGGCGGGAACCAGTGATCGTTGACGTCGAGGTGGGCGTCGATGAACGGGTTGTACGAGCGCCCGTAGAAGAGGTCGTGCGGGTAGGTGGCGGACGGGCGCGTGCGCTCCGGGTCGAGCAGCCCCGCGGCGATGCAGGACTCGCAGACTAACTCGGAGCAGAAGTAAGCGCGGCGGTCGGCATTCGACTTGCCCACGAAGCGCGTGCGGAGAGGCCCTCGGGTGCGGAAGGGCGTGAGCTGGATGCCCAGGCGATGCAGGGCGAAGAGCTTGCCGTCCTGGGCCAGGGCGAACGCCGTCAGCTTGCACGACTGCTCGGGGGTCAGCGGCACGCGCCGCCTGCGAACCCACACCCTCCCTTCGGCGGCGTATTCCTGAAAGTGCGGCAGCACGTCCAGCGTTCTCACCCACATCGTATCGTTGGGGCCTGCCTCCAGCACGGCCGGGGTGCCATCGGGGCGGGCGAACACGATGGCGGAGCCGTTCGGGTCGAAGGCCAGCGCCATGTAGTGGGTGATCCGCCAGAACTTCGAGTGGTCGAGGCGCAGCATGACGTCGCCGGGCTGGGGCACGTAGGCCTCCGCGGGGCAGCGCAGCACCTCGTCGATGGCAAACGCGGGCTGGTAGAGGTACGAGCCCAGCGGCCCCGTCGCCTGGGCCGCCGCAGGCAGGCAGCCCGCCAACAGAATCGAACACAGGACGAGTCGCATCAGTTCGAGCTCCAGGGGGCCACGCCTCGAACGACAAAGGGGCTCCTCTCTTTCATCTGTCGGCGGGGCTGCCGATCTTGAATCTTTGTTGCCACTTTGTCCCACGCTTCTGCGAAGCGTCGCTAAACGGACGGCCTCGCCGCCCCGCGCACGTGGGGCAACACCTCTCGCGCCAGCATCTCCATGCTCTTGCGCGCCAACTCGTGCGGCAGCGCGCCCGTCTGGCACCCCGTCAGCACGACGCCGACGCCGAGCTCCTTCTGATAGCGCTCGAGCTTCTGGCGCACCGTCTGCGGGCTGCCGACGATGCCGAACACGCCCCTCTCGACGTCGTCCCACGTTTCCTGTTCGGCGAGGAAGTATTTGCGGTTCTTCAGCATGGCCAGCGCCGAGCGCGGCGAGGTGTAGCCGGGCGGGGACAGCATGATCCCTTTGAGCAGGTTGCGCACGAAGTACCACAGGTGCGGCTCGAACTCCTCGCGGGCCTGCTTGTCGGTTTCGGCGACGTAGATCGGCACGCCCCAGCCCATTTGCTCGGGCGCGGCGGTGTAGCCGACCTTGTGGCAGGCCTCACGGAACTGGTCGAAAACGCGGCGGAAGACGTCGAGGTGGAAGTAGGGAATGCCCATGTACGCGAAGCGCCGCTGGGCCACGAAGTCGATGGTTTCGAGGCTACCGGCGCCGGGTATCCAGATAGGGGGGTGAGGCTGCTGCAACGGCCGAGGCCAGGGGTTGACGTAGCGGAAGAAGTAGTGCTTCGAGTTCCACAGGAAGGGCCCGGGCGTGGTCCAGGCCTTGAGGATGAGGTCGAGCGCCTCGCGGAACTTCTCGCGCGCGGTGGTGGGGTCGATGTTGTAGGAGAAGTATTCGGGCCCCCCGCCGACGACCATCCCGGCGACGAGCCGCCCGCCGCTCAACACGTCGAGCATGGCGAGCTCCTCGGCCACGCGCAGGGGCGGGTTGTACAGCGGCAGAGCGTTGCCGATGACGGCAATGCGGGCCCGCTTCGTGCGCTGAGTGAGCGCGGCCGCGATCAGGTTGGGCGAGGGCATCAGGCCGTAGGCGTTCTGGTGGTGCTCGTTGACGCAGATGCCGTCGAACCCGAGCTCGTCGGCGTAGGCGAGAGTGTCCACGTACTCGCGGTAGAGGTCGTGCCCCTTGACGGGGTCGTACAGCGCGTTGGGCAACCACACCCAGGCGGAGTCGTGCTGGTCGGCGAAGTCGGCCGCGAGGTGGGGCCAGGACATCAGGTGGAAGAAATAGTATTGCACGCGCGCTCCCTCAGGGGCCGGGGCGAACGCGTGCAGTGTAGCAGAGATCGAGCGCCGCCACCGAGGTCGTTTCGCGGCGGTCCGCGGGAGCTCTCCAGGGCGCCGGCTAAACGTCCCGGCGGTGCCGTCCGTCGCGTGCTTCTCGAACGGCCCCCGAAAAGCTGCTTCGTGCGCCCGAGCTCGCCGAGATGGCCCCTCCGCCCGCATTGCCGCGGAAACTGTTGGTCGCCGGGGCCAGCCCCACCTCGACCGTCTTTGAAGATCGCTGCCTGCCCAACGATCTGCTCGGGCGACCACGCCATGCGATGCGCCTCATCGACGAGGGCCAGGCCTCGACGCGCATCGGTTCGTTGAACAGCAGGCCGGGCAAGACCTGGCCCGGGCGAAACGCCAACTCGGTTGTCGCGGGTGGGCCCCCTTCGGGTGAGCAATGGCCTTCCGTCGAACCGAAACCGCGAGCACGCAAGGCCGGCAGTTGGCCTTTCCTCGCCCCCCGCCCCCATGATACAAGCCGGCCCGCCCGCACGTCCCGGAGGGCCCATGCTCCCTCAAAGCAGACCGTTCGCGCTCTCGCTCACCTGGTCGCCGCCCGTCCGGCGCATCACCTGGCCCACCAGGGAATACGCCGCCGCCGGCGCCTTGCTCGGCACCGTCGCCGGGCTCGCTGCTGCCGCGCGCCACGACCTCGCCGCAGGCTTCGTCCTGCTTCTCTTCTTGCCCCCCGCGCTGGCCCTCGCCGGGGCCCTCGCCGGGCTCTTCGCCGCCCGCCACGGCTGGCGCTACGCCGCCCCGCTCGCCGGCGCCCTGCTCGGCAGCACTCTCTTGCCTCTCCACGACCCGCACGGCTGGGTGATCGGCGCCGCCCTCGGCGGGCTGCTCCACGGGGCCCGCCTCCACTCGTTCGATCGCGCCGTCCGCTACGCCGCCCTCGGGGCGCTCCTCGGCGCGCTCGCCTGGGGGCTTTGCGCGGTCTACGTCACCGGCCTGGTGACGCTGGGCGCGGGGGCTGGCTGAGCCTCGCCGGTAGGAGAGCGACGCTCCCGCCGAGCCTGCGCAAGAACTCGAACAGAAGGCAACGAAGGCAACGAAGGAAGAAGAGGAGAAGATAGGGCGGCCTTTCTCCCTCCGCCCCTTGCTCTCGCGGTGCGCCGCGGGCCCCTTCCTCTTCTTCTTTCTTCGTTGCCTTCGTTACCTTCTGTTCGAGTTCTTCTGTGGCCTCGCCCTCCTCTTCCCGGCTGGCCCCTCACACGCGCCCCCCGCCATCGACCACGAGCACCTGCCCGGTGACGTAGGCGGCGGCGTCCGACGCCAGGAACACCGCCGCCCCGGCGACGTCGTTCGGCTGACCGTGCCGCCCGAGCGGCACCTGATCGACGATGTGCCGATACGCCTCCTGATCCTGAAACAGCGCCGCGGCGAAGCGCGTCTCGACCAGCCCGGGAGCGAGCGCGTTGACGCGCACCCCGCTCGGCCCCAACTCGCGGGCCAGGGCTCGCATGAGGCCAAGGAGCCCCGCCTTGCTGACGCTGTACGCTCCCAGCCCCGCGATCGGCTCGATCCCCGCCACCGACGCCATGAACACCAGCGAGCCCGCCTTGCGCTCCACCATGCGCGCCGCCGCCGCCCGCGCCGTCAGCAGCGCCCCCGTCAGGTTGACGTCGAGGATTTTTCGCCAGGCGTCGAGCTCGATGCTCAGCAGCGGGCCGAGGAAGGGGTTGGTGGCGGCGTTGACGACGACGACCTCCGGCACAAAGCCGGCCTCGTCGAGCTGGGCGAAGAGCCGTTCGATGGCGCCGGGGTCACCTTGATGGCAGGGCAGCCCGCGCGCGTCGGCGCCGGCGGCGCGCAGCTGTTCGACGGCGGGCCCGACGGTCTCGGCCTTGCGGCCGGTGATCGCCACGGCGGCGCCGCGCGCCGCGAGGGCCTGCGCCACGGCGAGCCCGATGCCGCGCGTGGCGCCGGTGACGAGGGCGCGACGGCCGGTCAGGTCGAACGGGTCGGCGGGCATGACGGGCCCCTCGCTCAGCGGCGGTACTCGTTGACCCACGCCAGCGTACAGCGCGCCGACGGGGCGATGCCGGGCGCGTACGCGGCGACGACCTCGACGATGGGCCGGCCCGGCTTCTTCGTGAGCGTCAGGGTCAGGGCGGTCGCCTTGGGGTCGCGCGTCGGCTTACCGGCCTTGTCGAACCAGAACGCCGCGCGCGGGGCGCCGCGGGGCAGCGAGGCGCTCATCTTCTGCGGGCCATCGGTCAGCGTGAGCCCTTCGAGCGTGCGCAGGCCGATGAGGTCAAAAGTCACCTGCGACGGGGGCGGTCCTTCCGTCCGGGTGAGAACGATGGAGCCGATCCCGCTCTTGCTGGTGATGCGAAAGATCGGGCCGGCCTTGCCCACGACCTGCTCGATTCGGTCGTCCGCCTTGCCCAGGGCGGCCGTATAGCGCGGGCCCTTGGGGGGAGCGGCGGCCTGCATCAATCCGCTCAGCGTCAACAGGGTCAGAGTGCGCATGGGACAACCTCGCGATGCCTGAATTCGCAGGGAAAGCCAGGTTGATGCTAGGCAAGCGCGCTGGGCGGCGTCAAGGAGAAGGCGCGACGTAGGCGCCCCACGCGCCCTTCTTGCTTGTCCTTTCGCGCGAAGCGACGAGCAAGCGGGGCCCCTCACCCGCGCCACCCGAACAGGCGCGACCACCACGACCGGCGCGCCGGTGCGGGCGGTGAGGGTGGTGCGGGGCCTTCTTCCCCCAACGCCACGTAATCCATCAGCCCGACTTCGCCCATCTCCAGCGTGTCCTCATCCTCGCTCAGCCACGGCACCATGTCGCCCGCCGCC
This sequence comes from Gemmatales bacterium, assembly GCA_038239195.1. Classification (GTDB taxonomy): domain Bacteria; phylum Planctomycetota; class Planctomycetia; order Gemmatales; family Gemmataceae; genus JBBSEZ01. Next base: position 20,853 of record JBBSEZ010000021.1, on the reverse strand, counting down.
CGCCTCACGGCGGGGCCGATCGCGATGCAGTGCCCCCTCCCGGCATGTTCTCGGGCCGTTTCGAGCGTGTCGCAGAAATGCACCTCCTTCCGACAGCCGGGGCAGAAGCGCATCGCGTCCGCGGCCATCGGCTCCAGCTCCTCCCACAACTTCGGGCAGCGGAACGCGAAACGCACCTCGCAATTCTCGATCTTGCGCCGTCCGACCACCGCCAGCCAACCGGCGCTGAGCCCCTCCGCCAGTTCGCGCAAGCGCTCCTCCAGCGCGGGCCGGCCTTCATCCTCTTCAAGCAGCGCCCCCCACTCCGCCTCGGCGCGCAGGAACGCGGCCCGGCTCAACTCGTCGGGCCCGCCCTGCTCCTCCAGCCAGTCGGCGTAGACGAAGCGCGTCACGCGGTCGTTCGGCTTGGTCTGCAAGGCACGCAGGAACATCGTTTCATCGTTCACGATCTCGCTCCCACGGGCGGAGGAGGGCGATTATCGCTTCTTACGACGGCGGCGCGGGGCCTTTTCGCCTTTCTCCTCGGCCGGCCTGTCCCAGGAGGGACGGGAGGGATCAGCGAGCATGCCCGCCACGATCATCGTGTCCAGGTCGCCCGTCTGAAGGACGACGCGGGCATCGACGGCGACACAGTTCCCGCACGTGGCGTGGTGGATCGCTTCCTCGCGCGTGGCGCAGTAGTAAACGCGCTGCGAGCAGCCGCCGCAGAAGCGCTCGGACCTCGCCTCGGTAGGCTCCAGTTTGTCCCACTGCATGGGGCATTGAAAGTCGAACTGGTGATCGCACTTGACGATTGGCGCCTTGCTGACGGCCGCGCGCCAGGCGACGTCGATCCCCTTCGCCAGCTCGCGCAGGCGCCCCTCGAGGGCCTCGCGCCACTCGTCTTCTTCCGCCAGGCCGGCCAGTTCGCCGTCGGCGCGCAGGAACTCGGCGCGGGCGAGGTTGGCCTCGTCGCCCTGCTCCTCCAGCCAGTCCGCATAGATCAGCCGCGCCGTGTCATCGTCGGGCCGTTCCTGGATGGCGCGGACAAAGGCCACGTCCTCGTACATGAGGTGCTCCGCGGGAAAGGGGAAACGATTTGGCTCCCTTCATTCTACGCTTGCCCCTCAAGGGCGCGCCCGCGCCCGCTCACAAATGCCCGCAGACGGCACAGTTCGGATTGCGCCGCACGGCGACGCGGCGAAACGTCATGTCGCGCAGGTCGCACAGCAGCAGTTTGCCCAGCAGCGGTTCGCCCAGCCCGGCCAGCACCTTGATCGCCTCCATCGCTCCCAGACAGCCGACCGTCCCCGCCACGGCGCCGAAGACCGGAAACTTCCGCTGCCACGCTGCTGGGGCCTCGGGACACAGACACGCCAGGCACGGCGTGTGCCCCGGCAGCACCGTCGTCACCTGGCCCTCCAGCTCGTACATGGCGCAGTCGATCAGCGGCTTGTTCTGGCGCACCGCCTCGCGGTTCAGCAGCAACCGCTCGGCGAACAGAGGGGCACAACTCACCACCAGATCGACACGCCCCACGAGCCGCGCCGCGTTGTCCTCGCTTGCGTTCTCGGCGACCGCCTCCACCTCGACGAACGGATTCAGCTCGCGCAGACGGGCGGGGCCGACGTCCATGCGCGGCCGGCCGATGCCCTCGTGGGTCATCAACACCTGGCGGTTGAGGTCGTCGGCGCGGACGTTGCCCGCGTGGGCCAGCACCAGCCGCCCCACCCCCGCGGCGGCGAGCTGTTGCGCGGCAGCTCCTCCCACTCCGCCGCAGCGCGACACCAGAACGGACGCCGCCTTGAGGCGCTGTTGCCCCTCGATGCCGAAGCCCGGCACCGAGAGCTGCCACTCGACGAGGGCGCGTTCCTCCTCGCTCAGCGGGTGGCTCGGCCTGTCGCTCACGTTCGTCCCCCCGCGATCGGCGACAGCAGCGTCACCTCGGCCCCATCGCGCAACTCGTCGTCGAGCCCCGCCTGTTCGTCCCCGAGGAAGATCAAAATGGTCGGCTGTACCTGCCCGGCGCCGTCCAGGAGCCGACGGCCCAACGGCTCCCCGTGGAGGCCGGCCAGGTGGAGGAGGAGCGCGCGCACGCGGGCGGGGGCAGGCAACTCGACCACCTCATCGGCCACCCCGGCGGCCTGCTTGAACTGGGCCAGATAGCGGACGCGGACCTTCACGCAGTCGGCCCTCCCACGCCTGTCGGGAACGCCCTCCGCGGCGTTCAACGAACGAGGAACGGCACGGAGGCCGTTCCCTACAGCTCGGGCGGCAATTCGCGCACGGCCCCGCGCTCGAACGCGAACAGCCGATCGGCGAGCTTGCGCGCCTCGGTCATGCTATGCGTCACGTGGAGCGTCGTCACGCCGGTCGAGCGCTGCACCGACCTCAGAAGCGCGACCATCTCGCCGCGCGTGTCCTCGTCGAGCGCGCTGAGCGGCTCGTCGAGCAAGAGAACGCGCGGCTGAAACGACAGGGCCCGCCCCAGCGCCACGCGCTGCGACTCTCCGCCGCTCAGCCCGCGCGGCCAGCGCTCGAGCAGAGGGCCCAAACCCAGCAACTCGGCCAGCTCGCCCACGCGCCGGGCGATGGCGGTCTGCTCCCAGCGGCGTACGAGGAGGGCGAAGGCGAGGTGTTCGCGGACGGTCATGGTGGGAAATAGCGCCAGGTCCTGCGGCACGTAGCCGACCCCGCGCTCGGCCGGCCTCAGATGGGTGACGTCGCGCCCGAGGAGGGCGATGCGCCCGGCGCGAACGGGGTGCAAGCCGCAGATCGCTTCGAGCAGCGTGGTCTTGCCGCAACCGGTCTTGCCCATCAGCACGGCATATTCGCCGGCGGCGACGGCGAAGGAGAGGCCCTCGAAGGAGAAGGCACCGGCGCGGACGGAAAGGTGGTCGATGGCGATCATGCAGGTGGTCAGGGCATGGGGAGAGGGGGCGCGAGGAGGGACAAAAAGCGGTTGAGGCGATCGAAGGCCAGGTCGGGCGTCACGTTCTCTCTCGGCGGGCCCTTTCGGCCGTGGGCGACCCAGTTCCGGTAGCGCCGGACCTGATGCACCTCCTCGACCAGGGCCGCATCCACGTTCTTGTACGGCTCCAGGACGTGGAAGAAGCTCCCTTCGCCGATGCGGCGCTGGGCCTCCTCGGCCGCCGCGACCAACGCCCGATGCCGTAGGGCATCGACTTCCGCACGGATTTCATCCAGCACGTGCTGGCGAACCAGGGCCTCGAAGACCGAAAACAGCACCACGATGGCCAGGTCCCCGAGATACGAAAGGCTGCGTTTGGCCTCGCGCTCGACCTCGTCCCCGTTCCGTTCGCGAAACCGCTTGTCCTTATCGAGCCCCTTCTCCCAGGGCAGTTGGTCCCAATGCTTCTCCCCCAGCCGCTCCACGAAGCGCAACTGAGCTCGCGTGCCCTGATACCATAGCCAGGCATCCTGCAACGTGTTCATTGAAGCAACTGCACCAGGGCGTCCTCGAAGGACTTCTGGTCGAACCGCCGGGGGACGTATTCCTCATCGTCCACGAGCGCCCACCACTCGCCTTGATCGTTCGCGTAGCGGTAGAGATGATAGGTCTGCGCCCCGTCCGTGACGTCCACCCGGCCTTGCGATTTGCCCCGAGTCAGGGCCTCGTCCGAGTTCGGCGCGAGCACGTACCGAGGCCCTGGGAGGACCTGAACGCGCTCCCCCCCGAGCGCGATGTTCAAGGCCGGGGCCAGGTAGGCCCCCAATTGAGGCTCCTGCCTCTCGACCGCAATCCGCTCCACCTGCAACACCTGCTCCCCGTCCGCCTGTCGCAGCCAGCCCTCGATCTGCTGCACCAGCCGCTCGACCGCCGCCACCCACTCCTCGCGCCGCTTCGCCCGCTCCGGCGCCCCGGCGCGCAACTTCTCCCCGTGCTCCTTCAAAAATTCAGCCAGCGTGCTCATGCGCTCTTCCCTCCCCTACAGCGACGCCCTGCCCACCCCATACACCCGCACCACGACCAGCACAATCAGCGCCGCCGCCACCATCACCAGCGACACCGCCACGGCCGCCTCCAGCCTGCCCACGCTCAACTCCAGGAATACCGTCGTCGGCAAAACCTCCGTGCGCATCCGCGTCGCCCCCGAGAACACCAGCACCGGCCCGAACTCCCCCAGGGCCCGCGCCCACGCCAGCGTCCCCGCCGTCACCACCCCCCGCCGCGCCTCCGGCAGCACCACCCACCAGAACGCCTGCGACCGGCTGCACCCCAGCGTCAGCGCCACCTGCTCGCGCCGCGGCGCGATCTCGTCGAACGTCGCCCGCATCGTCCGCACCGCGAACGCGCACGCCACCGCGAACTGCGCCAGGATGACGCTCGGCACCGCGTACGTCACCCCCACCACGCTCTCCACCGCCCGCCCCGGCACGGTCTGGAACAGGATCAGCAGGCTCAGCCCAATCACCAGCGGCGGCAGCACGATCGGCACGTCCAGGAGCGCATCGACCAACTGCTTCCCCCGGAAGCGATGGCGCGAGAGGAGGTAGCCCAGCGGCACCGCCACCCACAGCGACAGGATGGCCGTGATGCTGCACGAGATCAGGCTCAGTTTGACCGCGAAGCGAATCTCGCGGCTGCGCAGCGCTTCGAGCAGGTGCCCCGGCGAGGTGTAGGAGGCGTCGGCCGCCAGCAGGGCGACGATCAGGAGAACGTAGGACCCGCCCAGCACGCTCAGGGCGACGTGGAAGGGCCAATCGGACTTCGGTGACAAGGTGACAGGGTGACAAGGTGACAGGGTAACAAGGTGACAGGGTAACAAGGTGACAGCATCACTCGTTGTCGGCGCCCCGCTCGCCGGAACAGAGGGTGGCGTGGGCTCGGGCTCTTGCTCTGTCACCTTGTCACCCCCTCACCTTGTCACCCCCTCACCTTGTCACCCGCAGTCACCCTCTCACGGTCCGCGCCACGTAAACCCCAGCGCCTTGAAGCGCTCCTCCGACTGTTTACCGCGAATGGCGTCGAGCAGGCGCTCCGTCAGGTGCTTGTGCCGCGACTCCTTGCCGACCGCGAACGGCTGCGTGGCGAACGCGCACTTGACGTCGATGGGCCGTGCCTCCACCACCTTCTCCATCCCCGCGGCGTTGCTCAGGTAGGCGATGACGGCGTCGAGCGAGCCGGTGCGCAGCTGGTTGACCAGCATGTCGCCCGTCGGCGATTGCACGACGACGTTGCGCATCACGTCCGGCCTCGTGCCGGTCTGCTTCAACGTCTCCTGCGTCAGCACGCCCATGGCGCACTGCTTCTCGTGGCCGATGCCCAGCCGCAACTTCACCTTTCCGAGGTCTCTCAACTTCCAGATGCGATCCTTGTGCGAATAGTCCTTGCGGACGAGGATGACGAGCTGGTTGCCCGAGACGGCCTTGGGCGGGCCGAACAGGTCGGCCACCTGGTCCATGAACTCCTGATCGCAGGCGAAGTAGGCGTCGGGCGGGCGCTGCTTGCCGGCGCGCATCCCCGCCACGAGGAGCCCGCAGCCGTTGTAGACGCGCGTCACCGTCACCCCCTCGCGCTCCTCGAAGGCGTCGATCGTCTCCTCGATCGCCGGCCGCAACATCGCCCCCGCGTGGAGCAGCAGTTCGGGCGATTCCTCCCAGGCGTCGCCCGCGACCGGCGTGAAGCCCTCCTCGCGGAAGAAGGGCAGCCCGGCGTCCCGGGCGGCGAGGAAGCGCGCGAAGCGCAGCGCCGCGGCCGGCTGGTTCGTGCCGCGCACGACGCAAACAGAGATGAGGGCCGTCTCCTTGTCCAGCTCCGGCGCGGGCACGCGCTCGAGGCCCGGGTAGGCGCTCAGGGTCGCATCCCACACCACGCCCGCGTCGGCGGAGCCGACCGCGACGTCGTTGGCCACGTCGTTGACCGTGAGCTTGTCGCTGACGAGGAGCGCCTTGAACCGTTCCCAGTGTCCGCTTCGCGTCAGGGCATCGAGCGTCACCTTGCCCACCGCTGCGGCGTCGGGCTTGGCGTGGACGACGCGCAACTTCTTGGCGAGCAGATCGCGCAGCGAGCGCACGCCCCTGGGGTTGCCCTTCCGCACGACGAGGACGGGGCGCATGCGCGCCAGGGGGATGGCCTCCTCCACCAGCCCCTTGTCGCGGGCGAGCTGGATGTAACTGTCGTCGGCGGGGAGGTAGAGATCGCCCGCCCCGCTCACCTGGATGTTGGCCAGGAGCGTCTGCGACCCGCCGAACTGCAGCTGCACCGGCACGCCGTAGCGCTGTTCGTAGGCTCGCGCCGCCGCCTCGACGGGCGGCTTGATGCCGGCGGCGCAGTAGACGACGAGCGGCGCGTGGGCCGGCTTGCGACGGAACCAGTCGAGCGGGTTGCCGGCCAGCAGCGCGACGAGGAACGCCAGCGCCCCGACCGAGCCGAGGAAGGCGAACCAGGCGCCGTTGAGGCGAGCGGGGCGTCGGGGGCCCGGGGTCATGATCTCGCTCCGTAAGGGGGGCCCTCACATTCTACCAGGCCCCGGCCGTCTGTCTTTCCCGCGCGAGAGGAGAGCGGGTATAATACCGGCAGGTCGAGGCAAAGGAGAAACCGTCATGCCCGTACACGATTGGACGCGCGTCGAGGCCGGGATCTTCCATCACTTTCACAACGGCTGGCTGTGGGACATCAGCGACGCGCTCAACGGCGGTCTGTTGCCGCCGGACTACTACGCCCTGAACGAACAGCATGCGGGGGGGAACATCGCGGACGTCCTTGCCCTTCACGCCGGAGACCCGTCCCATCCCCTTCCGCCGTTGCGTGGGGGGGTGGCGCTCGCCGAGGCCCCGCCCCGAGTGCGCCACACGCTGACGCTCTCCGCTCCCCCTCGCCCGCGAACGCGACGTCGGACGCTGGTCGTTCGCCACGTCTCGGGCCATCGAGTCGTCGCCTTGCTCGAAATTGTCTCCCCGGCCAACAAGGACCGGTCGCAGCACGTCGCGATCTTCGCACGCAAGGTTGTGGGGGCGCTGCGTGCCAGCGTCCACGTCCTGCTCGTGGACCTGTTCCCGCCAGGCCGGCACGACCTGCAAGGGATGCACTCCGCCGTCGCGGAGTCGCTGGGCGACCAGGGCCCGCCTTACGTGCTGCCGCCCCGCGAGCCGCTCACCCTCGCTTCGTACGCCGCCGTCGTGCCGCCGAAGGCGTACCTGGAACACCTGGCAGTCGGCGCCGACCTCCCCGAAATGCCCCTGTTCCTGACCCCGGATTTTTACGTGAACGTGCCGCTCGGGCCGGCCTACCAGGCCGCCTACCGCGGCGTCCCGGCCTTCTATCGCGAAGTCCTGGAGCGCGCCAGCGCTTGACGCCCACTCGTACGTCAGGCTTTCGAGCCTGACTCGTCGGGATGTCCGGCTGGAAAGCCGGACGTACGGCAAGGCGCCTGACTCTTCTCGTACGTCAGGCTTTCCAGCCTGACTCCTTCTCGTCAGGCTCGAAAGCCTGACGTACGCGCGGCCTCCACAAGTAATAGATTGGCACGCCCGCCAGCACGATGAGCAGCCCCGGCCACGTCGTCATCGGCCGGTATACGACCAGCGCCCCCACCAGCACCGACGCCCCAACCACGTACAGCCCCGGCACCACCGGGTAGCCGAACGCCTTGTACGGGCGCGGCGCGTCGGGGCGCGTGAAGCGCAGCCGGAACAGCCCGGCGATGGTCAGCACGTAGAACAGCAGCGCCGCCGTCATGATGTAGTCGAGCAGGTCGCCGTAGAGGTTGCCGTACTTCTTGCCGTCCCAGGTGCGCGGCAAGACCAGCAGCGCCGCCCACGCGCCCTGCAACAGCAGCCCCCAGGCGGGGACGCGCGCCGCGTTGAGCCGGCCGACGAACTTGAAGAACAGCCCGTCGCGGGCCATCGCATAGTAGGCGCGCGCCCCCGCCAAAATCAGGCCGTTGTTGCAGCCGAACGTCGAGACCATGATCGCCAGCGCCATGGCGCTCACGCCGATTTCTGGATAAATGCGCTCCAGCATGGTGGTGCCGACGCGCTCCTCGGGGGCCTTCTGGACGTCCTCGAACGGCAGCACGACCAGATAGGCGAGGTTGGCCAGCAGGTAAAGGCCGATGACGATGCCCGTGCCGAGGGCCAGGGCGAGGGGCAGGTTGCGGCGAGGGTTGCGCACCTCGCCGGCCGCGAAGGTGATGTTGTTCCAGGCGTCCGACGAAAACAGCGAGCCGGTCTGCGACACGCACAAGGCGATGAAGAGCCCGAACGCCGTCGCGGCGGTCAGCGCGGCCGTCACCTCCACGCCGTCCACGACCACGGCCTTGCGCACCGGCGTGAGCTCGCGCGGCGACCAGAGATCGCCGAAGTTCATTTCGACGACGCCGGCGCTCCAGCCGACGAACAGGCCGACGACGATCACGCCGAGCAGCGCCCCGGTCTTCGAGATGGTGAAGGCGTTCTGCACCCACTTGCCGTACTCCAGCCCGAGGGTGTTGGTGAGCGTGAGCAGGGCGATGAGCAGGATGGCGAGGAGCTGCGCCGTGGACAGCGAGAGGGCATAGCCAGCGGTGAAGTGCCACGGCTCGATCAGGTAGTTTTCCTGCCCGATGGCGGGCCAGAGGACGCCGGCGAACTTGGCAAAGGCAACGCCGACGGCGGCGATGGTGCCGGTCTGAATGACGGCGAACAGGGCCCAGCCATAGAGGAAGCCCCAGAGGGGCGAGAAGGCCTCGCGGAGGTAGACGTACTGCCCGCCGGCGCGCGGCATGAGAGCGGCGAGCTCGCCGTAGGAGAGGGCGGCGGCGACCGTGAGGGCGCCGGTGAGGAGCCAGGCGACGAGGAGCCAGCCGGGGCTGCCGAGGTACTGGCCCATCTCGGCGGAGACGATGAAGATGCCGCTGCCGATCATCGACCCGACGACGACCATGGTGGCGTCGAACAGGCCGAGGCCACGCGTAAACTCGGTGTCGAGCCCGGCGTCCTGCTCGGGAAGCGCGTCGGTCATGCGGCGGCCCTTCGCGTTGGCGGGAGAGGCGGAGTTATCGTAGCGACGGGGCGGGGGATGCTCAACGGGGTGGCCGATGCGGACCTTGCCATCCGAGGAAAAAGCTTGGCCAGGAAGGGGCGAATTGTTGCAAACGCCTGGACAAGGCGGTATCATCTCCTCCATCACAACAGTCAGGCCTCACCAACAGGAAACCCACCGCCGGGCAATCCCGAGAGATCCAGGGAGCGGTAGCGACGCCCCGCACACGAGGCGGGACTGGGTGGCAGCTCCAAGCAACGTCGGCCCCAAGTTGCTAGCCCGTCACGAGAAGCCCATGAACCGCAACGTGCAGCCCCAGTTGGCGCCTGCCCCCCAACAGCACTCGTCCCGAAGGCGCCCCCTCGTTCTCCTCGCGCTGCTGAGCCTGTTGCTTCTCGGCGCCGGCGCGGGCGGGGCGTTTTGGTGGCACCAGCGCAAACAACTGGCCAACCGGGACAGTACCTCTTCCGAGAAGCGCACCCCCGTGCCGGTGCTCCCGACGTCCGGCTGTTCCGACGACGACGACCCCAAGTACCTCGAACGGCTCGAGTTTGGCCCCCCTCTTACCGTCCCCTTCGACCGGGCCCACCTCGATGCCCTGGCCGACAGGCCTCTCCCTCCCCTCGAAGTTTACCCCTGGCAACCCGAAGGACTGGTGGCGGTCCTCGGGGAACATCGCATGCGCGGCAACCTGTTCGCGGTCAGCCCAGACGGCAAGCATCTCGCCGTCGCCCGGGCGGGCGATTCCTACGTCCGCATCGGCAGCGTGACCACGCTCCACGAACAGCGCCTCCTGACCTGTCCGGGCGGGGCCCACGCGCTGGCGTGGTCTCCGAAGGGGGACCACCTCGCGGTCAGCTGCGCCGGTGCCGGTGGTCCCCTCCTGTTCGACGTCCGCGACCTCGAGCATGTGCCCGGGCCTGTGGAACTGATCAGTTCAGGCAAACCGATCACTTCGCTGTCCTGGTCCGGCGACGCCAAGTACCTCCTCGGCGGCGACCAGACGCCCGGCCTCGGCACGGGTTGGGTCTGGGAAGTTCGGACGCGGAAGGTCGTCAACCAGTTGAAGCACACGGGGCCGGTCCTGGCCGTGGCCTTCAGCCCAGTCCCCGGCGACTATCGGGCGTTGACCGCGGGGGGCTTCGAGGACGGCAGCCTTCACCTCTGGGACGCCCTGACCGGCACGAAGGAGCGCCTGGTCATCGACTTCCGGCCGAGCAAGACCGACAAGACAGTGTACGTCGCCGGAGTGGCCTTCTCCCCGGACGGTCAGCGAGCCCTGTCGTGCCACCCGGACCTGTGCGTTCGGCTCTGGGACCTGAACCGTTTTGAGCTGGGGAAAAAGGCCCTGGAGCTCCGCGCGCATCCGGCCGCGATCAAGCCCCTGGTTACGTCGTCCCAAACGCTCCGCGGGCACCCGGGCGTTCCGGTGGCGGCGTTCTCCCCGGACGGCCTGGCGATCGCCACGGCCAGCCAGTCGGTCCCGTCACACCGGCTCGCCGATGGCATCGTCTGGCTGTGGAACGCGCGGGACGGCAAGCAGGTCCGCCGGTTGGCCGCCTCCGCGGGCGTTTCCTCCCTCGCCTTCCTGTCCGAGGGCGACCGAATCGCCTTCGCAGGGACGACCCGCAACGACTGGAACGTCCACGTTCACGAAGTGAAAACGGGCAAGGAGCACAGCCCCCCCGTAGGTCACCTGGGCCCCGCGACGTCCGTGGCCGTGTCGCCGGACGGCCGGTCCGCCGCGTCTGGGAGCGATGACTTCTCGGTCCGTGTCTGGGACCTGGCCGCCGTCCGGCAGCGCCACGACCTCCCCGTCGGCAACGTCTGGGACGTGGGCTACCACCCCGACGGCAAGCGAGCCTTCTACTATGGGGGGCTCGCGCCCTACCTTTGCTTCGCCGACGTCGAAAGCGGCAAGCCCCTCACGCCGAGGTACGACAAGCAGCACGGCTCGGGGCTCAACTCGGCGGCCATTACGGGCGACGGGCGCTATGCCGTGACCTCCGGACATGGCGACCGGACCGTGCGGATGTGGCGGCTCGCGGACGGCCGGCAGGTCCGTCAATTCGCGCAGGACGGGACGACGGGGGTGACCGTCGCCCCGGACATGCGTCGGGCCATCGTGGTCGGCGGCCCCAAGACGCGCCTGCTCCAGCTCCGCTGTCAGGAAGTCAAGCACGAGTGGGCCCCCACGACCTGGGCCCCCTTCCTGCCCGACGGCCGGGCCGTCTTCTTCGGCGGGGCCAAGTCGCCCTCCTGGAAGATCGCGGCCGACAAGGTCGAAGAGGCCGCGCAGTTCGAGGTGAACCTGGGAGGGATGGCCAGGGGAAACCTCAGTGCCGACGGCAAGTGGGTGGCCGCCCTACTTGGCAACCGGGTGGCCGTCTTCGAGTTGAAGACGGGCCGACAACGGTGGGCCTGGGCGCCCCCGCCCCACTTTTACGCGGTGCGCGGCGTTGCCCTGTCGCCGGACGGGGCACACCTCCTGACCGCCAACGGGGACGGCACCGTCTACGTCGTTCGGCTCCCCTGACCCCTTCCGCGAAGCGCCCCGAGCGCACCGCGCGTGTAACCTTACTGAACCACCCTCGAGGGGCCCATGATTCGCCGGTGTCAGGAGTGCCAACGTGTCAACCCCGCGGAAGCGTCGTTTTGCTTCTACGACGGCAAGCCGCTCGCCAACGGCTCGGCCGCGGGCGAGGGGGCCTCGATCGACTTCAGCACGTGGGCGTTCCCCTCTCCTTTCGTCTTCCCCAGTGGCGCCCGCTGCCACAACTTCCTCCAACTCGCCCTCGCTTGCAAGCGCAACCCCCGGGAAACCGTCGAGGTGCTCCAGGGCGGCTTCTTCAAGTCGTTCTTCGGGTCGATAGGCCGGATCGACCTGGCGATGGCGATGGCCAGCCTGGCCGCGATGACCGACCCAGATCGCGCGCTGGACGAACTGCTCGGGAAGCTCCCCGGCTCGCCCCTGGGCCCCGCGGAGTTGACGGTGGCGCCGTTCGAGAAGAACTTCGGCGTTCTCGCGATCGGCCAGGACAGCCAGTTCACGCTGACGCTGACCAACAAAGGTGACCGGCTGCTCTACGGGAAAGTCCTCGTCGCGGAATGCCCGTGGTTGGTGGTGGGCGATGGCAGCGCCCAGGAAAAAGTCTTCCAGTTCTTCGACAAGATCGCGATCCCGGTGCGGGCCCTCGGCAAGCGCCTCCGCGCCAACGACAAGCCCCAGAAAGGGGAGATCGCCGTCGAGTCCAACGGCGGGAACTTCATCGTTCCCGTCGAGGTCGTCGTGCCGGTCAAGCCCTTCGCGCAGGGCGTGCTGTCGGGGGCTTCTTCCCCCCGGCAGGTCGCGGAAAAGGCCAAGGCCCACGCCAGGGAGGCGGCCCTTCTCCTCGAGAGTGGGGCCGTGGCCCGCTGGTACGAATCCAACGGCTGGGACTACCCCGTTCAGGGGCCGACCGCCTCGGGCCTCGCCGCGGTGCAGCAGTTCTTCGAGGTCCTCGGCCTGGTCAAGGCGCCGAAGGTCGAACTGAGCGAGCCGGCCATCACCCTGCGCGGCGAGCCGGGCGAGCGACTCGAGTACGTCCTGACCGTGCTGACGCACGAGAAGCGCGCGGCGGTGGCCCACGCGACCGGCCATCCGCCGTGGTTGACAGTCGGCAAGACGATCTTCCGAGGACAAATGGCGTCGATCCCCCTGATCGTGGAAGCGGTGCCCGACCAGCCCGGCCAGTCGCTCAAGGCCTGGGCCAAGGTGACCGCCAACGGCAATCAACGTTTCGACGTGCCGGTGTCGCTGCTGGTGGGGGGCGCCCCAGCGCGGCCCCGCCCCGTCGCACCGCCTTCCCCTGCTCTCGTCGAACCGCCGTCCGTGTGGGCGACGCTCGGCACGGAGGCCGCTGCCGTCGCGGCCGCAACCGCAACCGCGACGGCGCCAGCGCCTGTGGCCGCAGCCACGACGCCCACCGTGCTACCGGCGACGACAACCGTCGCCGCGCCGGCCCCCCCGTCGCTCGCCCCGCCGCCTCCCCCCGTCCCGGCGCCCCTTTCCGCCCCGCCGCCTCCCCCCATCCCGGCGCCGGCCCTCGAAACCGTCGCGGCGGCGGTCGCCCCGCTGGCGCCCACTCCTCCCGCTGCCTCGGTGCTTGCCGCGCGCGCCAAACGGAGGGCGCTGCTGGTGCGGTGCTTGCCGGTCGGCATCGTGCTGGTCGGCCTGTTGACGGCCGTGGCCCGCGACGCGCTGTTCCGCGAGCCCCTGGACGAGGCAATCCCGGAGATCGACTACGCTCACCCGGTCCTCGATCTGCGCTTCCACGACGCGGTCCTTCCGGGCGACTTCGTGGCGGCGACCACCATGCGCTTCGGCCTGGGCGTTCCCGACCCGAAAGACCCGGGCAAGTTCAAGACCAAGCTGATCTACGACGAATCCGGCCGGACTTGCAACGTCTGCGTCCGCATCGACAAGACCAACGAGTTCATGCTGGGCCTCGAACGAGGCGCCTGGAAGTCCCCCATTCGAGCCTCGCTCGGCCGGGACCGGAACGGCAACCGCCTGATCGGGGCCAAGTCCGTCTGGGAACACCCGGGGCCGCCCCGCGTCACCATCGCGCAACTCGTCGAGATCGTGCCGGGCGGGCTCTCCCCCGACGGGAAGAAGCGCCTCCTGGACACCTGCCTGGTCCGCTACGACGTCACCAACGAAGACGCCGTGCCGCACACGGTGGGGCTCCGCTTCCTGCTCGACACGTTCATCGGGGGCAACGACGCCGTACCGTTTACCATCGCCGGCGCCCGGGAACTGTGCGACACGATGAAAACCTTCGACCGGCCGGAGGACGTGCCGGACTACATCTCCGCGCTGGAGCGGCAGGACCTACAAAACCCGGGAACGGTGGCCCACTTGAGCTTGAAGTACGGCGCCGGCCTGGAGCCGCCCTCGCGTGTGACCCTGGGGGCCTGGCCGGCCCACAGCCTGCGCACGATCGCAGGCGGCGAGCTGGCCAAGGCTCAGGACACGCGCTGGGAGGTCCCGGTCTTGCCCATGGAGCTCGCCAAGAGCGCCGGGAGCCCCCAGGGCGACTCCGCCGTCACCATGTACTGGAACGACAAGGAAATTGCCCCTCGCAAGACGCGGACGGTCGGCTTCGCCTACGGGTTGGGAAGCGTCACCGGGGACAAGGGAGCGGGCCAACTCGGCGTCACGGCCGGCGGGGAGATGATGGCCGGCAAGGAGTTCACGCTGACGGCCTACGTGAAGAACCCGGCCCCGGGAACGACGATCGCGCTGGTGTTGCCGCGGGGCCTCCAACTCGCGGGGGGCAAGGACAAGGAAGAGGTCCCGATGGTCGCGCCCGGCTCCCCCAGCCCCTACAGTCCCGTGACCTGGCGAGTCAAGGCGCTCAAGAGTGGGGCGCCCCGCGTGCGAGTCACACTGAGTACGGGCGCGAAGCTCGAACACCGGCTCGTCATCAAGAAGGCGGGGATCTTCGAGTGAGGGGGCCGCCGCGTGCGGCCCGGGAGGACGGGATGTCGTTTCGCCTGTTCATTTACTACTGTGCGGCCTGGGGAGGCGCTGCCGCGTTCTTCGGCTGGGCCCTGGGGCGCATGACCGAGAGCGATGCGTCCTTGAGCGCGGCGGCCCTCAAAGGCCTGTCCCTGGGGCTCCTCCTGGCGCTCGGGCTCGGCCTGCTCGATGCCCTCGCCGCGGGCTCCCAGCGCGACCTGGCCAATCTCGGCATCCGCCTGTCCTTGGCCCTGCTGATCGGGGCCGTGGGCGGCCTCACCGGCGGGCTCATCGGCCAGGGCCTCTATCAAGTGACTGGCGGAAAGTGGTCCTTCCTCCTGGTGTTTGGCTGGGCCCTCACCGGCCTGCTGATCGGCGCCGCCCCCGCGGCGTTCGACTTCCTGGGCGCGGTGGTCCGCAACGAGGAGCGCCGCGGGGCCCGCCGCAAGCTCCGCAACGGGCTCCTCGGCGGGCTCGTCGGCGGGCTCGCCGGCGGCGTCGTGTCGGTGCAGATGCACAGCCTGTGGGCGGGCGTGTTCCGGGACTCCGACGCCCAGGGCCTGTGGTCCCCCAGCGCCACGGGGTTCGTGGCCCTCGGCGCGTGCATCGGCCTGGCCGTGGCGCTGGCCCAGGTCATGCTGCGCGAGGCCTGGCTGCGCGTCGAGGTCGGCTTCCGCCCGGGCCGCCAGCTCCTGCTCACCAAGCCCCAAACCGTCATCGGCCGGGCCGAGTCTTGCGACGTGGGCCTGTTCGGCGACCCTGCCGTGGAAAAGATCCACGCCCGGGTCCTCCGCGAAGGAAATAGTTGGTCCCTGATCGACGCGGGCACTCCGTCCGGCACCCGGCTGAATGGCCAGCGAATCGCCGGGCCAACGCCCCTCCGTTCCGGGGACCGCATCGAAATCGGCGCCAACATTCTGTCCTTCGACGTCAAGACCAAGGAGCCGGTGCCCGCCCCCGCGCCAGCCCCTGTCGCTGTCCCCACCACCCCCTGACCCTCACCAGCCCACGGGAACCTTCTGTTCATGAGTGCCCCACAACCCGGTCTGCTCCAGCGCTTGCAACAAAACGGCGAGCAGGCCGCCTGGGGGAGGCTCGTCGATTTGTGCTCCCCGCATCTGTTTCTCTGGGCCTGTCGTGCTGGGCTGCCAGGACCGGACGCCGCGAACCTCGTCCGCGAGGTCTTCGCCGCCGTCCTCCGGGAGCTCCCCCTCTTTCGCCCGGGAGCCACGGGAGGCTTTCGCGGCTGGCTGCGCAACCTGGCCCACCGACAGCGGCGCGAACTGCTCCAGGCTCGCAAGGTCCACGCCGGAGGGCCGCCCGACCCGCCCGCAGGCGCGGCCCCAGTCCCGCCCTCGGCCGAGGTGCTGTGGGAAGAGGAATACCTCCCTCACCTGCTGCGCGCCGCCCTCGAGGTGATGCAGGCGGACTTCCCGCCGCTGGACGAAAAGGCGTTACGTGCCTTGACGGTCGAAGGCCGGCCGGCAGCCGAGGTTGCCCGGGAGCTCGGCGTGCCGCTCGCCGCCCTGTACGTGGCGGAGGCCCGAGCCCTCGCCCGGCTTCGTCAGGAGCTCGACGGCCTGCTCGATTGAGCCCGGGGGGCGACAAACCCTGGCCCCATCCTGTTTGTGACCACCCTTCCACGACGAGCCAAAGGAGACGCGCGTGGTTACTTCCGCTCCCTGCCCCTCCCCCGAAGACCTCAAACAGTTCCGCCTGGGGCGCTTGCCCGAGGTGCGGGTGCGCCAGACGGAGCAGCACCTGCAAACGTGCCCCTCCTGCCTCCAACAATTGCCGGCACACTCCCTGGACGACCCCCTCGTGGGTGGTCTGCGAGGCCTGGGCAACCGCCCGCGGCTGAACAACCCCTTGCTCGCCCGAGCCCAGCAGGAGGTGCGGGCGCAGCCGTTCCGCATTCCCGCTGCGGCCCCGGGGGGGCCCGCGGGCCCGGGGGCCCCGGCAACGCCCGGCGAGCCTGCCCGCTGGCCCGAGACGGTCGCCGGGCCTCCCCGGTCACCCGACACGGAAACCCTCGCCGCGCCCTTCGCGGCCCCCGGGCCGAACGAGACGGTGTGTTCGTTCCTCTCGCCCCCGCAGGGCCCCGGGGAGTTGGGACGGCTGGGGATGTTTCGCGTCTTGCAGGTTCTCGGGGAGGGCGGCATGGGCGTGGTCCTCCAGGCGGAGGACACCCGGCTGCAGCGGCGCGTGGCGCTGAAAGTGATGAAGCCCGTGCTGGCGGTCGATCCCGCCTCGCGCCAGCGCTTCCTGCGCGAGGCGCGGGCGACGGCAGCGCTGACGCACGACCACATCATTGCCATTCACCACATCGACGAGGCGAACGGGGTCCCCTACCTCGCCATGCCCTTGTTGCAGGGCGAGACGCTGGACGATCGGCTGCGCCGGGAGGGGATGCTGTCGGTGAGCGAAGTGATCCGGATCGGCCGCGAGGTAGCCGAGGGGCTCGCGGCCGCGCACGAGAAGGGCCTGATCCACCGCGACATCAAGCCCGGCAACCTGTGGCTGGAGGCCCCCGCGGGGCGCGTCAAAGTCCTGGACTTCGGGCTGGCGGCGATGGCCTGTCCCGAGGGCGAGAGGACCTTGCCCGGCACCATTTTAGGGACGCCCGGCTACATGGCCCCCGAACAGGCCGAGGGGCAGACGGACCACCGCGCCGACCTGTTCAGCCTGGGGTGCGTCCTCTACCGCATGGCCACCGGGCGCGTGCCCTTCAAGGGCGAGACCTTGATGCAGAAGATCCGCAGCACGTTGTTCGACGAGGTTCAGCCGCCTCAGCAACTCAACCCCGCACTGCCCGCCCCGCTGTCCCACCTCATCGTGCGCTTGCTGTCGCGCAAGCCGGAGGAGCGCCCCGCGACGGCCCTGGCCGTGGCGCGCGTGCTGCAAACGCTCGGGACACAACCGCCCCGCGAAGGCGCGCCCCCCGCAGCCATCCCGGTTGCCCGGGTCGCCAACTCACTCGAGGCCACCGTCCCGCTGCCTGCGGCGCCTGTCTCCATCGCCTCACGCCCACCGCTCCCCCGCCGCTGGCTGATGGTGGGCGGAGGGATGGCCGCCGCCGCGGTGCTCTTGGTTGTCCTTCTCGTGGCTTTCCGCAAGCCGGGTGGGTCGGGGGACAAACCTCGGGGGCCCGAGGTTGCGGAGAAGGAAAAGAAGCCCGGCAAACCGGAACGTTTTGTGCGCCCCGCCGATGACACCAGCACAACCATCGAGCTCCCGCGCGATCGTAGCTTCACGGAGACCTGGGTGACGAGGCCGGGTGCGGTCGAGGGATTGAAGGGCTGGTGCATCGAGACCAACGACGTCGGCCAGCGGTTCCCGGGGGGCTTCCATTTCACCGAGGACGACCGGCTACTCGTCGATTACCTGCAACTGCCGGGCGGGATTTCGAGGTCCCAGTTCGACCCGAAGACGTGCGGGCTGGTCGCGGCGCCGTTCGATGGTTCCTACGACGCGTTGACGCCCGACGCGCGGACGTGTGCTCGGGTCGTCACCGGGGGAGTGCAACTGTGGGAGCAAGGGGCCCCCGCAGCCCGGGTCACCTTGCGCTCGCCCGGCGCCACCCACAGGGCGGCGTTCTCGCCGGATGGGAAAACGATCGTGACGCTCGGCAGGGACTCGTCGCAGGACCTCTGGTTCTGGGACGCTCGAGAGGGGAGCAAGCTCGCCCGCTGGAATGCCACCCAGGTGTTGAATGCGCCGTTCCTGGTATGGTCTCCGGACAGCAAGGCCCTGGCCGTCCCCAACTATCACGCGAACGCCATCGAATTGTTCCGGCCTCCCTGGAAGGGAATCGCCAAGACGCTCGCCCGGCCCAATCGGGCCTACGGTATGGCGTGGTCGCCCACCGGCAAGCTCCTGGCGACCGTCGAGGGAGACCTGCGGCCCCACGTCATCGACCTCGCCGGCAAGGAGACGATGGAGCTCCCGAACTTCAAGGTGCCGTCGCTCAATTTCATCCCCGCCTGGTCGCAGGACGGCAAGGAGCTCGCCTTCGCCACGGACGACAAAAAGGTCGTCGTCTGGGACCTGGAGCGGAAGCAGGTGACCTTCCTCTTCGGCGGACACGTTCGCCCGATCCGCGCGGTGGCTTTCCTGGGGGACGGGAGGACCCTCGTTTCGGGCAGCGAAGGGAGCATGCGGTTTTGGGACCTGAAAACGAACTCCTTCCGGGGAACGCTGCTGAACCTGGGCTCTGGCTGGCTGGCGATCAGCCCGGACGGGCATTACCGTTGCTCGGAGAACAGCGAGAGTCGCTTCGTCTTCAAGGTCCGCGAGGACAGCGACCGGCTGAGGGAATACTCCCCGGACGACTTCCGCAAGGTGTACGGCTGGAAGAACAAGCCCGAGCGGGTGAAGCTCAGCGGCGATTGAGGGGGAGCAGACGGCAAAGGGCCCGGCATCGCTTGACAGAAGGCTCGAACGTGCGATGATGCCGAGGTCATCGCAACAACACCGTAACGGAGGGAACCGAAATGGCAGTCAAGCCCATCCCCGACGGCTACCACGCCGTGACGCCGTACCTGATCGTCCAGGGCGCCGCGGGCGCCATCGACTTCTACAAGAAGGCGTTCGGCGGTACGGAGCTGATGCGCGTGGAGGCCCCCGGCGGAAAGGTCGCCCACGCCGAGGTTCGCGTCGGCGATTCGACGATCATGCTGGCCGACGAGCACCCGGAGCTGGGGGCGCGCGGCCCGCAGTCGTTCGGCGGCTCCCCGGTGAGCCTGCTCCTCTACGTCGAGAACGTGGACGCGACAGTCGAGCAAGCCGTCGCCGCCGGCGCGAAGGTGACGCGGCCGTTGAAGGACCAGTTCTACGGCGATCGGTCCGCGACCCTGACGGACCCCTTCGGCCACACCTGGACCATCGCGACCCACAAGGAGGACGTGCCGCCGGAGGAGATGCAGAAGCGCCTGGAGGCCGCGATGAAGCAGGGCGGCGGCTGAGGAGGAGTGGGAGGGTCGCCGCCGGCTCAGTCGGCGGCGACGTTTTCTTCCTTGGTCTTCGGGATGATTTGAATGGCCATCGTCCTGCATTCGATCGAGAAACTGCCCGAGCCGGGCATGTTCTGTCTCCACCTCGAGGTCGATGCCCGCCCGATTTCCTACCGAGTATATGTTGATTCTGACGGCTCGTACACAGGGATCGAGGAGGAACTGTTCTTTTTGCTGTCCGAACGAGCCCTGGCGGAGCAAGGTAGCGCTGCCGTCTATCACATCGACCTGGGACACCTCTTGCGGCGGGAGATTGTTGGGCGGACGTCGGAGCTTCCGTTCACCTTCGGAGAAGGCCGATCGAGAGTCAGACGTCCCTGGTGGCGGTGGTGGTGAACTGGTCGTACCAACTACGGATCGGGGCCCGAGGAGTGGCATGAGGCCGAGGCAAGCTTCCCGTCTCGGTTGCCCCCAGGTGGGATGTTCTTGCCCGTCCACTCCCGCCCCCTCCATTCCGCCCCCTCGCCGCCGACGCTGGGTCTGTCGCCCGTGGAGAACGTCTCCGTGCCCCTGACGGTCGAGGTCGAACAAGACGAAGGCCGCTGGCTGGCCGAAGTTCCTCAACTGCCAGGCGTGCTCGCCTACGGCCAGACGCGCGCCGAGGCCGTGGCCCGCGCTCAGGCCCTGGCACTGCGCGTGCTCGCCGACCGCCTCGATGCCGGCGAGCCCGTCCCGCAGACGCACGGCCTGTTCGCCGTCTCGCCCTGATTCTCCGGCCCCTGCCAAAACAACATCCAAGATCCACAAACGCTCCAACCCCCGCCACCACGATGACCACCCCGCGCCGCCCTTCCCCCAAGCGCAAGCCCCGCGACCTCAGCGGGCTGTCGTTCGCCTTCTTCGGCCAGTTCTCCTCCTGGCCCTCCGCGGAGGTCGCCCGCAACCTCGGCGCCACGGTCTCCCCGCGCCTGCTGGACGCTCGTAAGGCCGTGGGCGCGCTCCCAAAGCTGATTTGAGGCGGGGTCGCTGCGGTCCGACACGCCTGACCGGGGATGGGCACTTCTCGGTGTTCACTTCCAGGCCTGGCTGGGCAGAAGAAAATCGGTAGAATGGCAAGTGCTAGTCGAGGGGGCGGTCTGCTTCACCGGAGTAAACGCGGTGGACCGAAAGCAATTACAGGCTCTCGCCAAGGAAAGGCGCAAGGACGCCAAGGCGCTACTGGGCAGGAAGCGGTGGGCCGGGGCGTACTACTTCAGCGGCTACGTGATCGAGTGCGGCCTCAAGGCGTGCCTCCAGCCCTTCCAAGGTGTCTGCCAACACTCAATCTTAGCCGCTCTCCTTGAGTTTTCGGGCGAGCAATAGCTTGGCGACGGAGACGTGTGGGTGCTCGGGGTCATAATGTCGCTTGGGCGTTGCTTTCTTGGGACCGCGAT